>CAYPSU010000046.1:15330-21482 GCA_964413475.1 uncultured Polaromonas sp.
CAGGCTCGGCGCAAGGAGCTTGAACAGTCTGCGCAAAGTGCCCTCGATCGCGCTGGCAAAGGAGCCGAAGAGCAGGCTCAGTTGCGTCGTGGCAGTCTGGAGCTCCTCAATCAGATGGAACAGTTGCGGCAAGATCTGGCGCGGCTGCGGGGTGAAAACGAGTCGCTCAAGGATTTTGTCGCGGGTTTTCAGCGTGGCTTGGCTGATATGCGCCAGTCGCAATCTGAGCTGCGCAACAACTTGGTCGACGTGCAGCGTACCGTCAAGGACAGTTCGGCTCAAATCGAAGAGCGCATCCGACGGGTCGAGCCGGTCAAGGTCACCGTCGATGGCCGGGAGTTTGAAGCCACGCCCGCAGAGGCAGCCGCTTTTGATGCAGGCCTCAAGGCGGTCCGGGCTGGCGAGCATAAGCCGGCTCAGGCTGCGTTCGAGCAGCTCCTGGCCCGTCACCCAACCAGCGGCTACCGGCCTTGGGTTCTGTACTGGCTGGGCACCTCGCAATACGCCACGGAAGACTTCCGGGCGGCGCAGGCGAGCTTTCGTACCGTTTTGCGCGAGTTTGCGTCCCACCCCCGGGCCGCCGATGCGATGCTGGGCTTGGCGAGCGTGCAGTCCGACCTGAAGGAACCGCGGGCAACCGTGCGAAAAACGCTTGAGGACCTGATCAAGGCCTATCCAGACTCTGGGGCCGCATCGACAGCCCGTGAGCGGCTGTCCAAATTCAAGTAGCCTCAGACTGTCCTGAGCTGAGCCGGCGCACCGCATCCGGCGGCCCGCCTAAAATCCAGGCATGGAGCTTTCACAATTTAACGTCCTGTACCAGCAGGTGCTGCTCGGTGCCTTCGGTTTGGCTTTCCTTTTTGGGTTGATCGGCCAGCGCACGCATTTCTGCACCATGGGGGCGGTCAGTGATATTGTCAGCATGGGCGATTGGTCCCGTATGCGCATGTGGGCCCTGGCCGCCGGTGTGGCCATGATGGGTTTTCAGGTTTTCGCCTATATCGGTTGGATCGACCCGGTTCGCACCCTCTACGCCTCTGACCGATTTATCGTGGTCTCTGCCCTGGTGGGTGGGAGCTTGTTTGGGCTGGGTATGGTGCTGGGCTCCGGTTGTGGCAGCAAAACCCTGATGCGCATTGGCGCAGGCAGCCTCAAGTCGGTGGTGGTTTTTCTGGTGATGGGGTTGGCGGCCTTCATCACGATGAAAGGCTTGGCTGCTGTGGTTCGGGTCGAGACGGTTGACCGCGCAGCATGGACTGTCCCCGAGCCCGGTACCCTACCGGCCCTGCTGGCCAGCGCCTGGGGCGTATCGCCCCTGCAAACAGGTCTGGCCGTGGGGCTTGTTTTGGGCGGCGGCCTTTGCCTGTGGGCCTTGCGTTTGCGATCCTTTTGGAACTCGGACAACCTTCTGGGCGGACTTGGCCTGGGGGCTCTGGTGATTGCCATGTGGTGGCTCACTGGCCATTTTGGCTTTGTGCCTGAGCATCCCCAAACCCTGGAGGAAGTCTTCGTAGCCACCTATTCCGGCCGATCGGAGTCGTTCAGCTTTGTCGCCCCGATGGCGCACACCCTGGATTGGCTGATGTTCTTCAGTGACAAGAACAAGACGCTGACTCTGGGGGTGGTCACTGCCTTGGGCGTGGTGCTCGGCTCGGCTGCCTACGCTTTAGGCAGCCGATCTTTCCGCTGGGAGGGGTTCCGTGACACGGAGGACACGGCCCTGCACTTGACCGGTGGCCTGCTCATGGGTGTGGGCGGCGTGACGGCCATGGGATGCACCATTGGCCAGGGTTTGTCGGGTCTGTCCACCTTGAGCCTGAGCAGTTTCGTGGCTTTGGCTGGCATCCTGGCAGGTAGTTATGCAGGTTTGCGCTGGCAAATCTGGCGGCTCGAGCGCAGTCTTTGACCGATCTGCTGTTTGTACCCTCTGAGGAGGTCGACCTGCAGCGTCGATTTGGGGGGCTGGCGCGCTTGTATGGCCCGGCGGGGGCTCAGGCGATAGCCAAAGCGCATGTGGTGGTGGTAGGGATCGGCGGGGTTGGCTCATGGGCGGTCGAAGCGCTGGCGCGAAGCGGGGTGGCGAGGCTGACACTGATTGATCTGGACCATGTTTCCGAATCGAATATCAACCGTCAGATTCAGGCCCTGACTGCGACAGTAGGTCAAGCCAAGGTGCAGGCCATGCGTCAGCGCATCGCTCAAATTCATCCGCAATGTGAGGTGCGTTGCGTGGAAGAGTTTGTCAGTTCCGATAACTGGCCCGATGTGGCCGGTCTCGGTCCGCGTGGAGACGCGCCGCTGGCGGTCATCGACGCCTGTGATCAGGTCAGTGCCAAGGTGACCCTGGCGGCCTGGGCGCTGTCGGCCCAGGTGCCGCTCGTCTGCGTTGGTGCGGCAGGTGGCAAACGTCACGCCCATCGGGTCGATATTGCCGACTTGGCCGATGTGACCCATGACCCCTTGCTGGCCCAACTGCGCTACCGGCTGCGCAAGCACCACGACGCTGCGCGCAAGGGCAGGATGCGCCTGTCTTGCGTGTTCAGTCGCGAGCCGGTCGGTCAAGCGATAGCCGTTTGCAATTCTGAGCCGGGTGAGCGCAGTGACAGCAGCCTCAACTGTCACGGCTATGGTTCGGTGGTCAGTGTGACGGCCACCTTTGGACAGTGTGCTGCCGGATGGGTGCTTGACTGCTTGGCTGCAGGCCTCTGACCCTGTATCAATTTGAGGCTATAATTTTGGGCTGTGCCGAGTGCTGTCACACTTTGACAGCGTCACGTTGGAGCGATCGAATGCTAGCGATCTGCCCACAGGCTCCGGGTCGTTAGCTCAGTCGGTAGAGCAGCGGACTTTTAATCCGTTGGTCGCGTGTTCGAGTCACGCACGACCCACCATCACGCCGCCTTGCACTGTGTGCAAGGCGGTTTTTTTTCGGGGGTGGACGCTGGCGGGTTTCTAAAATGGGGCGTCGGCCATTTTCGGCTCGCTTCGATCCGTCCTCGTCAAGGGCTTACATGACAAGACAGTATTTCGGTACCGATGGCATTCGTGGAACGGTCGGTCAGGCGCCGATCACGCCAGACTTTGTTTTGCAGCTGGCGCACGCGGTTGGTCGGGTGCTCAAGCAAGTTCAGTCCAGGCCTCTGGTGCTGATTGGCAAGGACACCCGAATCTCGGGCTACATGCTTGAGAGCGCTCTTGAGTCCGGTTTCAATTCAGCCGGCGTCGACGTGGTTCTGCTTGGGCCTTTGCCGACACCGGGCGTGGCCTATCTCACCCGTACTCAGCGCGCGAGTCTGGGCGTGGTCATCAGCGCCAGCCACAATCCCTTCGGCGACAACGGTATCAAGTTCTTCAGCGCTCAGGGCAGCAAGCTCGACGATGCTTGGGAACTTGAGGTCGAGGCCATGCTGGGGCAGCCACCGGCCTGGGTTTCTTCGGCCGACCTGGGCAAGGCCCGCCGGCTCGATGACGCGGCAGGCCGATACATTGAGTTTTGCAAGAGCTGTTTTCCAAGCGATCTGACCCTCAAGGGGCTCAAGATCGTGGTCGATGCTGCACATGGCGCGGCCTATCAGATCGCGCCGGCTGTCTTGCATGAATTGGGCGCTGAGGTGATCCGAATCGGGTGCTCTCCCGACGGACTCAATATCAATCTGAATGTTGGTGCCACCCACACCCAGGCCCTGGTCGAGGCGGTTGCACAGCATCGCGCCGACTGCGGCATCGCCCTGGACGGAGATGCTGATCGGCTGCAGATGGTTGACGGACAGGGGCGGCTCTACAACGGTGACGAACTGCTGTGGGTGATGGCCCAAGACCGGATCCAGCGAGGCGAATCCCTTGGAGGTGTGGTCGGCACCCTGATGACCAATTTGGCGGTTGAGCAGGCCCTCAGGGCATGCGGGCTGGAATTTACCCGCGCCAAGGTGGGGGATCGCTATGTGCTCGAGGAACTCGAAAGGCGCGGATGGATCCTTGGCGGTGAAGGCTCTGGACATTTGCTGGTTCTGGACAAGCACAGCACCGGCGATGGCTTGGTCAGCGCTCTGCAGGTGCTGCAGGCCATGGTACGCAGCCGTCGCTCGCTGTCAGACCTGCTGGCTGGTGTGAGTCTATTTCCTCAGACCCTGATCAATGTCCGGCTGGGGCCTGGGCAGCCGTGGCAAGAGGATGAGGCCTTTCGGGCGCTATCGCAGCAGGTGCAGGCCGAGCTCGGTGACTGCGGCCGTATCCTGATTCGTCCCAGCGGGACCGAACCGGTGGTCAGGGTGATGGTTGAGGCTCGCGACGCCGATGTTGCCCGCCGCGCCGCAGAGCGTTTGGCCCAGGCGCTGCAATCGTCATGAGTCGGACCCTTGAAGTCGTCGAGGCGCAGTACGCCGATCCTGTGCATGCAACTGCCCTGGTGGACTTGCTCGATCAATACGCAAGGGATCCTGCGGGGGGCTCTGAGCCGCTGAGCGCATTTGCGCGGGATCGTCTGGCCGCCGAATTGGCCGCCAGGCCCACTGCCTTTAGTGTGTTGGCTTTTGATGCCGGGTTGCCGATTGGCCTGATCAACTGCATCGAGGGCTTCTCCACCTTTGCCTGTAAGCCTTTGGTCAATGTGCACGACGTCGTCGTTATTGAAGGCTATCGTGGACATGGGGTGGGTCGACTGATGCTCGAGCGGGTCAGGGCCATTGCCCAACGGCGTGGCGCTTGCAAGCTCACCCTGGAGGTGCTTGACGGCAACCGCAGCGCCATCGCGCTGTATGAAAAATTTGGGTTCGCGCCGTATCAGTTGGACCCGGCCATGGGTCAGGCGCGTTTTTTCCAACTTTGGCTCTGAGGCAAGCCCTCAACTCGCAGCTTCCAGTCCACCTCGAAAGTGTTCGCGCATGCGCTGAGCTGCCGCTGGTCCGTTTCGCTCGAGCAGCGACTGCATGATGGCCTCGTGTTCGGCCAGGGATTCCTCAATGCGGCCTGCTTTGAGCAGCGAATGGTGGCGATTGAGCTTCATCACCTTGCGAAGGTCGGCCACCATCTGATCGCGCCAGCGATTGCCCGCAATCTGCAAAAGTTCGCTGTGAAAGGCTTCGTTGATGCGAAAGAACTCCTCGCGGTCATGCCGGGCCGCCCGCAAGCGCTCGTGCAACTGCCGCAACTGCTGCATTTGCAGGTCGCTGGCATGTTCGGCCGCGACACCTGCTGCATCGCTTTCCAGCAGGGCCAGCAGGTGATAGACCTCGGCCAGATCCTGCTCTGACACCTCGGTCACGTAAGCCCCACGCCTGAGCTTCATGGTGACCAGACCTTCTGCGGCCAGGACTTTCAGCGCCTCACGCAGGGGTGTGCGGCTGATGCCATATTCCTCGGCCAGCTTCAGTTCATCGATCCAGCTGCCCGGCGGCAGTTCCCGCCTGAAGATGCGCTCGCGCAGTCGCTCGGCCACCTCCTCGTAGAGGGCCCGGGTGCTCAGTGGAATAACCGCAGCCATTGGCCAAGCATACCCGAAATCTAATTTTGCATCAATAATTACGGATGGGGTAGACTAGGGCCCGGTGAACTTACCGCCCAGAGCTGGGCCGCTTCGTCGGCCGCAGGGCAGGTTCGTCCGCCAGGGGATGGACTGTGCTCAGGAAGGTTGCCATGAACGACTCAAAAACAGACCAGGAATTCAAGCAGGCCTCTCTGGAAGATTGGCGAAGGGCGGCCGCCAAATCCGCGCCGGGCGGGAACCTGGAGGCGCTCAACTGGGTCACGCCCGAAGGCATCACGGTCAAGCCTCTGTACACCGCGCAAGACACGGCGCCCCTGCCGCTGACCGACACGATGCCGGGTCTGGAACCCTTCATCCGTGGGCCGCAGGCCACCATGTATGCGGTGCGCCCCTGGACGATTCGTCAGTACGCGGGTTTTTCCACCGCCGAGGAGTCCAACGCCTTCTATCGCAAGGCCTTGGCCGCTGGCGGGCAGGGCGTCTCGGTGGCCTTTGACCTGGCCACCCACCGTGGTTATGACTCCGACCATCCCCGGGTGACCGGCGATGTCGGAAAGGCTGGCGTAGCCATCGACTCGGTGGAGGACATGAAGATTTTGTTCGACCAGATCCCGCTGGACAAGGTCTCGGTTTCCATGACCATGAACGGCGCGGTGCTGCCGGTGCTTGC
>CAYPSU010000047.1:0-20974 GCA_964413475.1 uncultured Polaromonas sp.
AGTGAAACGACTTAGCGCCGATGATAGTGCGGATTCCCGTGTGAAAGTAGGACATCGTCAGGCTCTTACAGCCTGCATCACGCCCAACCCAGTCGCAAGATTGGGTTGGGCGTTTTGTTTTTTTGTCGCGGGATTTTCTATCGGGTGGCGCGTTCAGGACCGTCGCTTGTGAGGTTCTCTGGCCTACAATTTCCGAGCGTTTTCTCACCCGCATGCTCCAACTCAGCCCTATTCAGGTTCCCAAGGCGGCCGATCTTCTGGCCGACAGTTTGCGAGAGCAAATTCTCGATGGCCGGTTGCCAGTTGGAGCTGGATTACCCAATGAGCGCGAGCTCTCCAGCCAGGCGGGTTTGTCCCGGGCCTCCGTTCGTGAGGCGCTTCGGATTCTGGAGGTTGAGGGCCTGAT
Source organism: uncultured Polaromonas sp. (assembly GCA_964413475.1). Classification (GTDB taxonomy): domain Bacteria; phylum Pseudomonadota; class Gammaproteobacteria; order Burkholderiales; family Burkholderiaceae_C; genus Polaromonas. Next base: position 407 of record CAYPSU010000047.1, read on the forward strand.
CGCCACGCGCACCGGGCGCAATGGTGGATCAGAGGTCATTCGTCCGAGTCTGCAAACCATTGAACGTTCGATCGGAATTTTCATCCGTGGACAAAACATCCGGCTTGTCTCGGTGCTGGAGGTGCGGGAGGCCATTGAGCCGTACGCCGCGCGACTGGCCGCCCTGCAGCGGACCGAGCAGGATCTGCTGGTTTTACGACAAGCCCACCAGCGGCTCCTCGACGAGATGCACGACGTCCCAGCCTTCCTGCGCGCCAACCTGGAGTGGCATGTGAATTTGGTGCACGCGGCACACAATGAATTGCTCAGCGCCTTTGTCGGCGCTTTCGCCCAGACGGTCTACCAGGCAACGGACTTGCAGGAATTCAGCCCGCTCGACATCAGAACCGCCGTCGCACGTGCGCATCAGGTGGTGATGGACGCCATTGAGGCCGGTGATGCCGATGCGGCCTGGCGCCGCATGGCCCGCCACGTCGGCGCCTATGTGGGGCGGGTCAACTCCGTCGGGCCGGACGCTATGGGTTGAGCGGCCGGGAAGGCTGTCCCTGGAGGCTTCTTCCCTGAATTCGCTCCCTGAATGACCGAACAAACTCGGGAAAACACCTAAAAAAACGCCCTAATGGTCAGACCAAATAACAGTTCGGCCGAATATGATTTCGACCTAAATCGGATCTGATGATGCTGGAGCTAAGACCTATCGACATTCCCAAGGCCGCCGATGTGCTGGCCGACGTTCTGCGCGAGCAAATCCTCGAGGGGCAGCTCGGTGAGGGCGTGTCGCTGCCCAGCGAGAGGGAACTGGCTCAACGTTCCGGCCTGTCTCGCGCCACCGTGCGCGAGGCCCTCTTGATCCTGGAGGTCGAGGGATTGGTGACCACCCGAACCGGGCGCAACGGAGGCTCTGAGGTGCGTCGCCCTCGAACCGAGACGGTCCAGCGGTCCATACAAACGTTTATCAGGGGACAGGGCGTGCGCTTCGAGTCTGTACTTCAGGCGCGTCAGTCGATCGAGCCCCAGTCGGCACGACTGGCGGCCTTGCACCACAACGAGCAGGACTGGCGTGACTTGCTGGCCTGCCACGAGCGGATCGAGGCCTGCATTGGAGACATTCCCGCCTTCCTCCAGGCCAATTTAGATTGGCACATCAGCCTGGTTCGTGCCAGTCACAACGAACTTCTGATTGCCTTTACACAGGCGATTTCACAGGCGGTGTATGAGGCGACAGATTTAAGGGGGTTTAACTCGCCGGCGGTTCGCCGGGCGGTCGTGACCGCGCATCAAAAAGTGATGGATGCGATTGCACAGCGCGATGGCGATGCCGCCTGGCGACGCATGGGTCGCCATGTGGGCGCGTATTTGCAGGCGGTCGAGGAGCGGGGCAAGCAGGCCGTACTCAACGGCAGGAAGCATAGAGCGGCGGGGGCTGCGAAGGCCGGCGAATAGATCGGCGCCGACGGCCCTTTGAGGGCGTCTATCGGAATATGGGTTGAGGATCCGCGCAGATCGGATCCCACAGCGGAATGCGGAGACCCGCAAGGGTGGAGGAGAGAAGTGATGATTGATTGGAACAGGACGCAGAGCCGAGGTCCCTGCCAGGGCAGAAAGGCTGGCCCCCTGCGGGCGGTCCTTCTGAGTCTGCTGTGCTGGGTGGGTTGGAGCGCTGGTTTGCCGGCTCAGGCCGACACTTATCCCCATCGGCCGATCCGGATCGTCGTGCCCTTCGGGCCGGGCAGCGGTACTGACACCGCCACGCGCATGCTCGCGCAGCAACTGGAGGCCTCGCTCAAGCAAGCGGTTGCGGTAGAGAACCGACCGGGCGCCAATGGGGCGATTGCCAGTTCGGCGGTGGCGCGTGCCGCGCCGGATGGATTGACTCTGCTGATGGGCACCAACTCCACACACGGCGCCAATCCCGGCCTGGTCGCCAAGCTGGGCTATGACCCGATCAAAGACTTCGTGCCGGTCGGTCTGATTGCCACCTTCTCGAGTTTTCTGGTCGTGCATCCCTCGGTACCGGCCCGAACCCCGGCCGAATTGATCGCGCTGGTACGCGCACAGCCCAAGGCGATCAGTTTTGCCGCCGGTAACACCTCAAGTCTGATGATGGGTGAGATGTTTGCCCGCCGCGCGGGGGCTGAAATGCTTCGCGTGCCATACCAAAGCAACCCCCTGGGTTTGACCGATGTGATCGCCGGGCGCGTGCAGGTCATGTTTCCCGACATCAGCTCCAGCCTGGCCCATGTCAAGTCAGGTTCGGTGCGGGTGCTGGGGGTGGTCACGCTCGGAGGGCGCAGCAGTCAGGCCCCCGAGGTGCCGACCTTGGCTGAGTCTGGTGTCAGCGACTTTAATTTTGTGGGCTGGATCGGCATTTTTGCGCCGGCCGGAACGCCTGAGCCCATCGTCCGCCGACTGGCCGATGAGTTGGAGCGATTGGTCAAGAACCCGGATGTGGCGCAGCGGCTGCAGCAGATTGGCGCTGACCCGCGGTGGATGGGGCCGTCCGACTTTGGCCCCTTCGTGCGCAGCGAAGTCGAGCGCCTGCCACGCCTGCTGGCAGCCATAGGCGTGCAGCCCCAGTAGGCGCTCACGGATCTCCAAGTTTCGTCGCATGGCGCTGCACCCATTTATTGCTGCTGAACTGGCTGCTGCCCCCTCGGCTCAGCCCTATCACTTGTTGCCCATCGATCAGGCGCGAGCACAGATGAAGCGCGCTTATGCCCGTCAGGTGCGACCGGAGCCGGTTGAGGTCAGTGGTGTTTGCGTGCAAGGCCCGGTGAGCGACTTGCCGGTGCGCCTATACCGGCCCGCATCTGTCGACGCTATCGTGCCCTTGACGGTCTTTTTTCATGGCAGCGGGTTTTGCGCGCTCGACCTGGACACCCATGATGAAATCTGTCGCCGCCTGGCCTTGGGCTCGGGCAGCCTGGTGGCTTCGGTGGACTATCGGCTCGCCCCTGAGCACCCCTTCCCGGCTGCCCCGGATGATTGTCTGGCTGCCGTGCAGCAACTGTCTGAGCGCGCCAGATCCTGGGGTGCTGATGCGGCCCGACTCGCTCTGGCCGGCGACAGCGCGGGCGCCTGTCTGGCCGTGGTCACGGCTCTGCGCCTGCAAGCGCAGTCTCACATCCGGCCGCAGGCTTTGGTGCTTTGGTATCCGGTCACGGACCATCCCAGCGCCGGCTGGCCCTCGTACCAACGCTACGCCAGCGGCTATGGCCTCAGTGCCGAGGCCATGAGCTGGTTCTGGCAACACTACCTGCCCGATCCGAAGCAGGCGGACCATCCCTATGTCAGCCCCCTGCGCTCCCATGAGCTGCACACCTTACCGCCGACTTGGCTGATGACGGCCGAGTATGACGTGCTCCGTGACGAAGGGCAGGCCCTGGCCGATCGTCTGCGGCAAGTCGACGTTGCGGTCGAGGCGCCTTGTGCATGGGGGCTCAATCACGGTTTCTTGAAGCATGCCGCGCGGCTGCCCGAGGCGGCCGATGGGATGCATCGTGCTTGTGCATGGTTGCGCAGGCGTCAGGACAACATCGAACCGGTCGACCGGGTCGAGCCTGCCCCTTTGAGCAGGCCCGAGGCCTGCGTACCGGCAGGAGAAAAACAATGACTGGAACGGTTGGCATCGATGTGGGAGGTACTTTCACCGACCTGTATTTCTCAGGCGGTGCAGATCGCCCGCACCAGATCCTCAAGGTGCCCTCCACCCCGCATGATCCATCGGTGGGGTTGCTCAATGCCTTGCAAGCCGCTGGCCTGCGTCCCGACGAGCTCGACGCCATCCTGCACGGCACCACCATCGCCACCAATGCGGTCATCGAGCGCAAGGGAGCGCGATGCGCGTTGATCACCACCCAGGGCTTTCGCGATGTGATTGAGCTGGGCCGACGTGATCGACCGCAGATGTATGGTCTGGAGGGCGTTCACGAGCCGCTAGTGCCGCGTGATCTGCGTTTTGAGGTCGACGAGCGTATCGATTATGAAGGCCAGGTGCTGCAGCCACTCGATGAAGAGGGCTTGCGCGCCATCGCCCGTGAATTGCAGACGCGTGGTGTTGAATCGGTGGTGGTTGCCTTCTTGCACGCCTATGCCAATACAGCCCATGAAGACCGTGCGCGACAGATTCTGGGGGAGATGAATCCGGCTTGGGAACTGGTTACTGCGACATCGGTGGTACGTGAATACTATGAGTTCGAGCGGACCAGCACCGCGGTGGTACAGGGCTTTCTGCAGCCCCTGGTGGCGCGCTACGCCAAGAACCTGGCTGACAAGCTGCAGGGCTGGGGCTTTGACCGCGAAGTGGCGATCATGCAGTCCAACGGTGGTGTGGCTCCGCTGCGCCAGCTCGGTCAGCGCTCGGCCTATATCGTTCGTTCCGGTCCGGCAGCGGGTGTGACCGCAGCGGCCTTGATTGCAGCTCAGTCGGGCTTTAGCCATGTCATCACCGGTGACATGGGCGGGACCAGTTTCGATGTGGCGGTAATCATCAACGGCAAACCTGAGGTGGCCGAGCTGACCAATCTGGACTTTCGTATTCCACTGCGCTTGCCCATGATTGATGTGCACACCATCGGTGCGGGCGGGGGCAGCATCGCCCACCTCGATCGTGGCGGCATGCTGCAGGTCGGCCCGCGAAGTGCCGGCGCAGTGCCTGGGCCGGTCGCTTATCGCCGCGGCGGCACCGAGCCTACCGTCACCGATGCCAATGTGGTGCTGGGCCGGATCAATCCGGACAGTCGCATGAACGGCGATGGCAGCAAGCTCGATGTGGACGGAGCCCGTCAGGCGGTGGCCGGGCTCGGTCAGAAACTTGGGCTGTCGCTGGAGCAAACCGCCGAGGCCATCTTGGCAGTGGTCAATCAGCGTATGGCCGGTCGCATGCGCTTGATGTCTATCGAGCGCGGCCTTGATCCCCGCGACTTTGCCCTGGTGGCTTTTGGCGGAGCAGGTCCCCTGCATGGGGGAGCGCTCATTCGCGAAGTGGGCGTGAGCACGATGCTGGTGCCGCAGTATCCCGGCGTGCTCTGTGCCCTGGGCTGTGCGTATGCCGATCTGCGCTATGACATCTCTCAGACTGTGGAAAAACGCCTGGATGCGATTTCTGCACAAGAACTATCCGTCGTCTTCGACCGCCAGCGGGCGCAGGCCCAGTCGCAGGTGCGCGAGAGCCAGGTTCCGGTTGACTCGGTGGTGCTTTCACATGCGGCCGACATGGCCTACGCGGGACAGATTCATTCATTACGCGTGCCGGTGCAGCCCGGCATGAGTCACGAGCAGCTTGAGCAGGCCTTCGTGGAGGCCTATCGCAGCCAATTCGGCAATACGCTCAAGGACATCCCTGTGGTGCTGGTCAATTTGCGCACTGTGGCGGTGGGTACCCGCAGCACAGCGGCCGCAGCACGGGCGCTGGCGCCGGCCTCCAGCGGCACCCCGCAAGCGGTCAGCCGACGTCCGGTGCATTTCGGGCGCTGGTATGACACGCCGGTCTATCAGCGTGAGGACCTGTTACCCGGTATGCACTTCGATGGCCCGGCCATCATCGAGCAGAAAGACACCACCACCGTCGTCGAACCTGACATGACCCTGGTGGTCGATCCCCACAGCAACCTCCTGGTGAAGGTGAAGTAAATGGATCCAGTGACCCTGGCCGTGGTGCGCGGCAGCCTTGAACAAATCGCTGATGAGATGGATCTGCAGCTCATCCATGCTGCGATTTCGCCCATCATTTCAGAGACCAACGACTGTGCCAATGGGATTTTTCACCCGGAAACGGGCGAAACCATCGCTCAGGGACGCTACGGACTGCCCGTCTTTCTGGCCTACATGCAGTTCGCGGTCCAACACGTGATCGGTCTGGCCCGCGCTCAGGGGGGGTTCAAGCCGGGCGATATCTGGATCATGAACGACACCTACGTCGGTGGTAGCCATCTGCAAGATGTTCAGCTGGTAGCGCCGATCTTTGCCGACGGGCAATTGTTTGCCGTACTCGCCACCACCGGACACTGGATGGACATCGGAGGCAATGTGCCCGGCGGGTGGGGTCCGAAGGCCACCGAGATCCACCAGGAAGGCATCGTCATTCCCCCGGTCAAGCTTTATGAGGAAGGTCGGCTCAATGAGGCGCTGCTGGCCATGTTCAAGGCCAATGTGCGACTGCCCAAAGAAATCGCTGGCGACCTCTCGGCCATGGTCAATGTCTTCACGGTGGGTCACCGCGGTATTGAGGCCCTGGTCAAGCGCTACGGGCGCAGCACGCTGAGCCAGTGCCTTGATGAGATGATTGCTTATTCAGAGCGCCAGATGCGCTCCTACATCGCCGAAATTCCTGATGGCACTTATCGCTGCGAGGATTTTCTGGACAACGATGGCATCCACGACACCCCGGTGCCGGTCAAGTTGGCCATCACGGTCAAGGGCGACCAGATGCACTTCGATTTCACCGGCACCGGTGTCAGCACCACCGGGCCGATGAATATGTCGCGCAACACCACCTTGTCATCGTGTTATGTGGCTATCAAGCACATCTTTCCAGATGTTCCAGTCAATGGTGGCACTTTCCGGCCCATCAGTTTCACCCTGCCGCCTCGCACGATCCTGTCGGCCGAATACCCCACGCCTTGTGGCGGTTACCTCGAGCCTATGGGCCGGGCCATCGACGTCACTTTCGGCGCGCTGGCCCAGGCCATCCCTGACAAGGCGCCGGCGGCCTTCTTCGGCACCATAGGCGTGACAGCCATCAGTGGCACGCACCCGCGTTCGGGCAACTACTACGTGGGTGTGTTTCCGTATCCTGGCGGTTATGGCGGCAGCCGTGCCAGCGATGGTCTGATCAACGGCACCCCGCCACAGTCCATGGCCAATTTCATGTCGCTGGAGATGTCCGAGCATCGGTTCCCGATCCGCTTCAACCATTTCAGGGTGCGCGACGATTCGGGCGGTGCGGGCTGGCATCGGGGGGGGTGCGGCACCAGTTACAGCTTCACCACCTGGAACGAATGTCTGGTCACCGTACTCGGTGACCGGGCGGACCACGCCCCCTTCGGTGTGCGCGGGGGTGGCTCCGGTCAACCCAACCGGGTGGAGTTTGTCACCGAAGGCCGAACCTGGACGCCCCAGATGCGCAGCAAGGAAGACAAGCGCCCGCTCAAAGCGGGAGATACCCTGCGTGCCCATTCACCCGGCGGTGGCGGCTACGGCGATCCGCTCGAGCGCGACCTGGAGGCGGTCGAGCGTGACCTCAACTGTGCCTACATTTCGCGGGCCACGGCCGAAAACGTCTACGGCGTGGTCATTGCCAGCCAGAGCCAACCGGCTGCCGGCACGCCGCTCTATACCCTGGATCGGCAGGCCAGTCGCCAGCGCCGTGAACAGCTGGGCCGGCAGGCCCGTACCGCTTGAGCGGCCCGCGCACCCACCGAATCACTGCAACAGGAAGACCATGACACACGACAGCTCGGGAAGTTGGGAACTGCCGCAGGAGCTCAGGATGCTGCGCGAGACCATCCGACGATTCATGCAGGAGGAAGTCAAGCCGGTTGAAGATACGCTGGAGCATGATGCCTATGAACCGGCCCCCGATCAGCTGGCGGCCCTGCAGAAGAAGGCCAGGGATGTCGGCCTGTGGTTGTTCGAGACACCCTCGGAGCATGGCGGTGCAGGACTGAGCTTGCTGGGTCAGTGTGTGGCCGCCGAGGAGGCTGCTAAATGCCGCATGGGCGCCTACATAGCCGGCTGCGGTGCCTTTGGTTTTGATCCGCCCAATGTAATCTGGAAGGGTACCGAGCATCAGCAGCGGTTCGCCCGCGAAGATGTGGCTCGCGGTACCAAGGCCTTTGTGGCCATCAGCGAGCCCTCCGGCGGCTCTGATCCGGGTCGCTCGATTCAGACCCGTGCCGAGCGAAAGAGCGACCGCTACGTTATCAACGGCACCAAGATCTGGATCTCGGGCGCCGGCATGGCCAAGTGGGGCATTGTGTTTGCGCGCGTCGGTGACAGCAAGGGGCGCGATGGCATCACCAGCTTTGTGGTGGACAAGAGCCGTCCGGGCATCAGCCTGTCGAAGATTCCCGTGATCCGCTCCTACTCGCCGTATGAGGTCCATTTCGACAACTACGAAGTTCCCGTGGAGGATCGATTGGGCGAAGAAGGCAAGGGCTTTGCGTTTGCCGAGGAATGGTTGATCCATGCCCGCCCGCCCTACGCGGCTGCAACCCTGGGCATTGCGCAAGCGGCTCTGGATATTGCCATTGACTGGGCGCGTCAGCGCAAAGCATTCGGAGGTTACCTGGCCGACAAGCAGGCCGTCCAGTGGATGATTGCCGACTCCGAAATCGAGCTGCGGGCTGCACGCCTGCTGGTCTATCAGGCCGCCTGGAATGCTGATATGGGACGTAGCATCAAGGTGGATGCCTCGATTGCCAAGGTCTACGGCACCGAAACCGCCGGCCGCGTGGTTGACCGCTGCATCCAGATCCTCGGTGGTATGGGCGTGGCGCAGGAATTACCGCTGGAGCGCTGGTACCGGGAAATGCGCATCAAGCGCATCGGCGAGGGTCCGTCTGAAGTGCACCGCATGGTAGTGGCCCGCGACCTGCTCGGCGGCCTGCGTCAAAGCTAAGACCCAAGGCAGACACCTCATGGCCATCGAACTGACTGTCTCTGATGAGGGTGTGGCTCTCATCACCATCAATCGCCCCGAGCGCCTGAACGCCATGGATGCAGAGCATTACCAAGCCCTGTCCAAGGCCTGGATCACAGTGCGCGACGATCCGGCGATCCGCGTGGCCATCATCACCGGTGCCGGCGAGAAATCCTTCACCACCGGCGCTGATATCAAGAGCTTCATCACCGCCCCAACGCCCATGTCCGAGATGTGGCTGACGCAGTCGGATCAATTGCTCAACCGTGGCTTGGAAGTATGGAAGCCGGTCATCAGTGCGATCAATGGTTATTGCCTAGGCGGTGGCATCACCCTGATGCTGGCCACCGACATCCGCATCGCTGCAGAGCATGCCACCTTCAACCTGGCCGAGGTCAAGCGCGGCATGATCGCCGGCAACGGCGGTACGCAGCGCATCATGAGTCAGGTGCCTTATGCCATCGGCATGGAAATATTGCTGACCGGAGATACCTTCAGCGCGGCTACGGCTGAACGCTGGGGCCTGGTCAACAAGGTTGTCCCGATGGATCGCTTGTTGCCCACCGCGCTGGAGTACGCGCAGCGGATTGCCGCCAACGCACCGCTGGCCGTTCAAGCGGCCAAAGAGTTGGCTATCCGCAGCCGTGATCTGGACCTGCAGTCGGGTCTGCGGCTCGAGCGTCTGATCGGCCGCATGCTGCAGAACACGGAAGATGTGGCCGAAGGCGCTCGCGCTTTCGCGCAAAAGCGTCCGGCGCAATTCAAGGGGAAATGAAATGAGTCGCCCACTTCCGCTTGACGGTGTGACGGTTGTCGACTTGGGTCAGATCTATAACGGCCCGTATTGCAGCTTCATGCTGGCCATGGCCGGTGCCCGGGTCATCAAGATCGAGGCCAAGGGGGGTGAGCATCTGCGCAGGCGCAGCGTGGTGGGCGGAGCAGCGTTGCCCTTTGCCATGCTCAACAGCAACAAGACCTTCGCCACGCTCAACCTCAAGAGCGAGCGTGGTCGCGAGCTGTTCAAGACCATGGTCGCTCGCGCCGATGTGGTGGTGGAGAACTTTGCGCCAGGCGCCATGGATCGCCTTGGCTTGGGCTACGAGGCACTGAGCCAGATCAATCCGCGTCTGGTCTATGGGGCCGGCTCTGGCTATGGCCGATCTGGCCCCAACCGAAACTATCCTGCGATGGACCTGACCGTCCAGGCCATGGCTGGCATCATGAGCGCCACCGGTTATCCCGATCGCCCCCCGGTCAAAGCTGGACCGGCCCTGTGCGATTTCTTTGGCGGCACGCACCTGTACGCGGGCATCATGACGGCTCTGTTTGAGCGCGAACGCACGGGCCGCGGGCGCTTGGTCGAGGTGGCCATGCAGGAGGCCGTCTATGCATCGCTGGCCAGCAATCTGGGCCTTCACTACGGCTCAGGTGGGCAGGCGCCCGAGCGGACCGGCAACAGGCACGGCGGAATGGCCGAGTCGCCTTATAACGTCTACCCCACACTGGACGGCCATATCGCCATCATCTGTGTAGGCGAGACGCACTGGGCGTCCTTGCTCAAGGCCATGGCGCGGGAGGATCTCCTGAGCGATGAGCGCTATGCCAATCTGAAGTCCCGCGTAGCGCACATGGATGAGATTGATGAACTGGTCAGCCAATTCACAGTCCAGCATCCAAAGCAGGGCTTGTTCGATCTTCTGATGGCGCATCGGGTGCCCTGCGCACCGGTTCGCCAGCTCGACGAGGTGGTCAACGATGCGCATATGCATGAGCGTGGCGCGCTGCAGTGGGTCGACCACCCGATGTACGGCCGGATCTGCCTGATGCGATCACCCTTGCGATTCGAGGGTTCCGAACCCTTGCCCCTGCGGCCGAGCGGGGGCCTCGGGCGAGACAACCGCGAGGTCTACGGTCAATGGCTGGGCCTGTCGGAGCAGCAAATGCAGCGACTGGTTGAGGAGGGGGTCATCTGATGCGCAAGCTCTCGGTGATTGCAGGTGTGGGGCACACCGCCTTTGGCAAGCTTGAAGGTCGCAGCACGATCTCGCTCAACGTCGAGGCGGCTCGCAAGGCGCTTGATGATGCAGGCATCGAGAAGGCGCGGATCGATGGCTTGTTCGTGAAGGCGCCGACCTCAAAGTTCGAGATGATGTATGCCCAGAAGCTGGCTGAGGCCCTGGGCCTGGCGCCTCGCATCGGCGGGGTCTGGGACCATGGCGGGGCCAGCAATATCAGCATGATCAGTTACGCCGCCATGGCGATCGAGGCCGGTCAATGTGAGGTGGCGCTGGTCTGTCTGGCTGACAACCCTGCCACCGGCTCGCGTCATGCCTATGAGAAGTCCTGGGGCGACGATGACGTGTTTGGCTGGTTCGGCACGCCCTCGGGCTACGCCATGATCGCCCAACGGCACATGGCGCAATTTGGTACCACCCGGGATCAGCTTGGCGCTGTCGTCCGGGCTTGTCGTCGGCACGGGGCGGCTAATCCAAATGCACAACTGCGCAAGCCGCTGTCTCCGGATCAATACCGCCAGTCGCGCCTGATCGTAGCGCCCCTGACCCGCGACGATTGCTGTCTGGTCTCCGACGGTGGCGCCGCGGTGGTGGTGATGTCGGCCGATCATGCACGGCAGCTGCAAGTAAACAAACCGGTGCCGATCCTGGGCTTCGGGCAGGGTCAGACCTCGTGGGAGGTGGTGCAGCGTCCGGTTCTGACCGGCACGGCCGCAGCGGTATCGGCGCAGACCGCTTTCGGCATGGCAGGCCTGAGGCCTAGCGATATCGATGTAGCCCAGCTCTACGACTGCTTCTCCATCGTGCCACTGATCACCCTGGAGGACTACGGGTTTTGCAAAAAGGGCGAGGGCGGCCGTTTCGTCGAGGACGGCCGGCTGGAAATCGGGGGCGAGCTTCCGATGAACACCGCCGGCGGCCTGCTGTCTGAGACCGGCATGCCCGGGCTGCAACTGGTGATTGAGGGCGTGCGGCAAATGCGCGGCGAATCGGTCAATCAGGTTCCCCATGCTCGAAAGTGCATCGTCAGCAATCAGGGCGGCATCATGCACACGCATTCGACCTTGATCCTGGGGCAATGAGGACGCGCCATGAGTGAAACCGACCTGCCCCTGCCCGTCCGTACCGAGTTGACCGCGCCCTATTGGGACAGCCTGGCGCGAGGCCAGCTGTCCTTCCAGCGCTGCCGTCACTGCGGCTATGCCTGGCTGCCCGCACGCACCGAGTGTCCTTCCTGTCTGCGGGCCGACTGGCACTGGCAGGCTGCCAGTGGTCGAGCCAAGGTGGTCAGTTGGGTGGTGTTTCACATCGCTTATCACAAGGCTTTCGAAAAGCGCCTGCCCTACAACGTGGCCATCATCGAATTGGAAGAGGGCCCGCGCCTGATCAGCAACGTGGTCGGACTGCCCGATCCCCACGCCCTGCGCATCGATCAACCCGTGGTGCTTCGCATCGAGCAAGAGGGTGATTTCGCCTTGCCGCGCTTCGCGCTGACCTGATTTTTTCCTCACCCCCCAATCCCCAACGGAGACGATCATGAAATCCTGGATTCGCCACCTCGCCACCTGGACAGCGCTGACTTGTTCGGCCCTTCTGCCCGTTCTGGCGCAGGATATGTTTCCTTCACGCGGTCTGCGCATTGTGGTGCCGACTTCTCCCGGTAGCGGTTCAGATATCGTTGGCCGTTTTTTTGCCGAGCAGTTGACCGCCGTTTTGGGTCAATCGGTGGTGGTGGAGAACCGGGCTGGCGGCAACGGTGTGATTGCGGCCATGGCCGTCAAACAGGCCCCCGCAGATGGACACACCCTGTTTCTGGGCACCAACACCCATCTGGCGGTCAATCCGGTCACCATCAAGGACATCCCCTACGATGCCGTCAAGGACTTCAAGCCTATCAGTGGTTTGACACGCGGCATGATGGTGCTGATTGCCTCTGGCGCTAACAACCGCATCAATACCTTGGCCGAATTGGTGCAGGCGGGCCGAGATCCACAGAAGCGATTGAATGTCGGTTCCTACACCGCCGGCTTCCACCTCTCGGCCGAATGGTTTGGTGCGCTTACCAAGACCCACCATGTCAATGTGCCCTATCGCGGCGCACCGGAGGTGTTTTTAGCTCTGTTGGGTAACCAGATCGATTGGGCCGTTAGCGACTTGATTGCAGCTATGCCACAGGTCAAGGGGGGCAAGTTGCGGGCCCTGGCGGTTACCGGCGAGATCCGTCATCCGGACTATCCCGAAATTCCCACTGCTAAGGAGCTGGGCTATCCGGAATACGTCAACTACACCTGGACCACGCTGACCGTGCGCGCCGACACCCCTGAGGCTATTACGCAGCGCTTGGTCGAGGCGGTACAGAAGGTGCTGGCTTTGCCGGTCACCAAGGAATTCACCCGCAAGATCGGATCTGACCCGCTTCTGCTTGCAACGCAGGATATGCGACGGTTTCAGATCAGCGAGATAGAGCGGTTTCGGGCGGTCGCCGCATCGGCGGGCATCAAGCCGCAGTGAGCCGTGGCGCACCAGAGCACAGTCATGAGCGTTGATCAGGCTTCCTACTGGAGTGGTCAAGCCGCGGTGGTCACTGGCGGCGCGAGAGGACAGGGCGCCTGTGTGGCCCGGCTGCTGGTACAGGCGGGCGCCACCGTTTACCTCATGGACACGCTGCCGGCTGAAGACTCCGCCTGGAGTGCGCTGCAGGCGCAATTGGAGGGGTTACCCGGTCGGGCGGTGGTGGTGCAAGCTGATGTGGCCAGCGAGTCGGCCTGGGCAGAGCTGGCCCAACAGATCACGGGCCAGGGTCTGCCCTTGCGCGGCCTGGTCAACAACGCTGGCATCACCGGACCAAGGGCGCCGGTGACACAAACGGCGCTGGAGAACTGGCAGCGGGTAATGGCCACCAACCTGACGGGAAGTTTCCTGGGCACGCGTGCCATGGCGCCGCTGATACAGCGCGGCGGGGCTATCGTCAACGTCTCCTCTACCGTCGGCATGACAGGCTATTTCTCGGCCGCCTACAGCACCAGCAAATGGGCGCTACGAGGCTTGACCCGAAGCGCCGCCATGGAGCTCGGCCCGCGGGGTATCCGTGTCAACTGCATCTGTCCAGGTGTGGTGGATACCGAAATGGTGCGCAACTACCCGGCTTTGGTGGAGTCGCTCCAGTCCATCATCCCGCTGCAGCACATGGCCCAGCCCGAGCAGCTGGCCGACGTCATGTTCTTTCTGCTCGGACCGCATTCGGCCTATATCACCGGCGCTGATCTGGCGGTTGACGGCGGTGTGACCGGAGCAGGCATTTATTGGCCGATCGGTCGATCTCTGGGAGTGATCTGAATCAAGAGGATTTCACAAAAAAGAACACGCAAGAGGTTCGAGGCACCGTGTCATGACGTAGGCGCGGGGTTTATCCGGTAAGGACGTCATCATCCAATTGACAAGTTAAGGAAGGGGACTTCAATGAAGCATTTGACTCAATGGAAGCAGTGGGCTGGCGCCGCGCTGCTTGGTGCAGCTGCCCTGGCCGTCGGCCCGGTAGCAGCGCAGAACATCAAGATAGGCGCCATCAACCCCTACAGCGGCCCGATGGCGCTGTACGGCACCGAGGTGACCCGTGGCTACGAACTGGCCATCGACCAGATCAACGCTTCGGGTGGTTTGCTTGGACGCAAGGTTGAACTGGTGCGTGGAGATGCCAGCAACCCGCAGCAGGGCATCGCCACCGTCGAGCAATTGGCCGTCAAGGAAAAGGTCGATATGTTCATCGGCACCTACATCAGTGGGATCTCGTTGACCGCTAGCGATGCAGCCATGCGCTACAACAAACTGTATTGGGAAACCAACGCAGTGGCGGTCAATCTGACCGAGCGCGGATTGCCCAATTTCATTCGCAGTGGGCCGGACGGCAATGCCTTTGCAGTCACTTCGGTCAATGTCATCCGCAATCTGATTGCACCGAGCCTGAAGAAGGACATCAAGGAGATCAAAGTCTGGATCCAGCATGAAGATTCGATCTATGGCACCGGCATCGCGCAGGTGCAGCGCAAGCTGCTGACCGATCTGGGCGCGCGCGTGGTCGGCGTGGGGGCTCATCCAGCGCGTACGATCGATCTCAATGACTCGGTGCTGCGTGCCAAGCAGGCTGCGCCGGATGTGGTCGTGCAGACCGGCTATGTTCCCGACGGCAATCTGCTGCTGCGCACCATCCGCGAACAGGGCTTCAAGCCGGGTGCCATTTTGATGGTGGGCACTGGCGATACGCCAGAGACGCTCGAGGCCATCGGGGCGGCCTACCTCGAAGGCATTTTGGTGGTGGGCTATCCGCGCAACGATATCTCCGACACCTTCGGCCCTGGCCACCGTGCGTTCCTGGCCGCTTACCGCGCCAAGTACAAGTCCGATCCGATTGCCCCCCAGTGCATGGCCGCTTATTCGGGCACGATGATCATGGCCGAGGCCATCCGGGCCGCGGGCAGCCTCGAGCCAGAAAAGGTGCGTGCGGCCGCGGCTCGACTCGACCGCCCCGAGAGTTCTTATCCGTCTGGATTCGGCGCCAAGTTCGACAGCAACATGCAGAACACCCGCGCCTGGTTTACCGCCTCGCAGTGGCAGGCGGGCAAGATGGTCACCGTGTTCCCGCAGAACGCTGCCTTGCCGGGCGTGTCGGTGCGACCCTTGGCCCGTCCCTGAGCGCGTTCGCCGCGATGTTGCAGACCCCTTCCTCCATGGCGCTGGCCCCGCGTGGGTCAGCGGCACGGGCTCGCTGTCCCCGGACGTCGAGCCAGTGCTTTGATTTTGGGGAACATTCGTGGCCCTGACCATTGCCTGCCTGGATGTATGGGCCGACGCGGTGCGCCGGGAGGTGCAGCGCGTGGCTCCGACCGGCTGGACCTTGCGCTTTGCCCAATCGTATGAGGCAGACCACCAGCAGGCGGTCGCAGCCGATGCCGATGTTCTGCTGCCCGGCTTTGCGCCGGTGAACGAGGCCCTGCTGGTCGCTGCACCCCGGGTGCGCTGGGTTCACAAGTGGGGCATTGGCATAGACAGCATTGATCTGGCGGCCTTGCGCCGCCGCGGAATCGGCCTGGCCATCACCACAGGGGCCAACAGTCAACCTGTGGCTGAATTGGCTTTGGCCCTGATGCTGGCGGTCAATCGCCGGATCCCTTACGTCAACCGGGTCATGCGTCTCGGGCAGTGGCCGACGGCGCAGATGCGTGAGACCTGCTACCAGATCCAAGGCAAGACGATAGGCTTGCTGGGCTTCGGCCAGATCGGTCGGCGGCTGGCCCGGCTGCTGCTGGGCTTTGAGGTAGCTATCCTCTACCACGATGTACTTCGTGCAGAGCCTGAGCTGGAGCAAAGCCTGCGGGTCAAGCCGGCAAGCCTGCCCGAGCTGCTGGCCAGCAGTGATATCCTGAGCCTGCACTTGCCGCTCACTGAAGCCACCCGGCATGTGATCAATGCAGGGTCGCTGGCCGCGATGAAGCGCGGATCCATTCTGATCAACACCTCGCGGGGCGGACTGATCGACGCGGCAGCCTTGCATGCCGCCTTGATCAGCGGTCACTTGCGTGGCGCCGGCCTCGACGCCTTCGAGCCCGAGCCTCCCTCGCCAGATCATCCCCTGCTGCAGCTCGATCAGGTGGTGCTTACGCCGCATTCAGGCGGGGGCGTGTTTGACAACGTAGAGCATGTGGCCCGCCATGCCTTTGCCAATATTGCTCGCTGGGCCCGTGGTGAGACGGTCGCCGCGCCTGATTTGATCCTGGCGCCGGCTGGCGTCGCCGCCGGAGGCAGGTGATGGACGCTTACCCCCTGCTGCGCAACCCCCTGGCCGAGACCTTGGCCGCTGGGCGAGTGGGTGTGGCCCTGATCGTGCAGAAAGTCCAAAGCGTCGATATCGCTCTGGCTGCTCGGTCTTGCGGCTGTGATGCGCTTAGCGTGGACCTGGAGCACTCGGTCATACCTGAGTCGGCAGCTGCACAAATCTGTGTGGCCGCCTTGCAAGCCGGTGTGACCCCACTCGTTCGGGTACCCAGTCTGGAGGCCCACCATGCGAACCGTCTGCTCGATGCGGGTGCCTTGGGCATCATTGCTCCCCACGTGGGCAACGCCGAGCAGGCTCGCGCCGTGGTGCGGGCCTGCAGATTTGCGCCGCTGGGCGATCGCTCGGTTGCCGGTAACTGGCCCCATGTGGGTTACCAACCGGGTGAGCCAAGGGCTTTGCGGGCGGCCTTTAATGCCGCCACCACCGTTGTGGTGATGCTCGAGTCGCCCGAGGCCATCGAGCGTGCTGATGAGATTGCCGCCGTACCGGGCGTGGACATCCTGCACGTCGGGACAGTCGATCTCTGCGAGGCCCTCGGGCGTCCTGCCGACTACGGGCATCCGGAGGTGATGGCCTGCCACGAGCGGGTGATTCGGGCCTGTCAGCGCCATGGCAAGGTCGCCGGCGCCGGGGGACTGGCCCATAGGCCGCAATGGCTGCAGCAAGTGCTCAGCATGGGAACGCGCTTTGTCACCGCGGGGGTGGAGTGGGACCTGATGATGGCCGGCGTGCGCCAGCGGGTCGGCAGCCTGAGGGACTTGAGGTTTTAAGAACACACGAGGAGCAATGGAGAAACCATGGACCAACTATTGAATGTGCTGGTGATCGGCCTGCTGCTCGGGGGCGTTTACGGCCTCGTCAGCATAGGCTTGAACCTGATTTTCGGCACGGTGCGTATCGTCAACTTCGCCCAGGGCGAACTGGTGATGTTTGGCATGTATGGCAGCTATTACGCCTACACCATGCTGGGCCTAAGCCCCTATGTCTCGGTGTTTCTGGTGGCGCCTGCGGTGGGCCTGCTGGGTGTGTTGATCCAGCGTCTGGTCATTGAGCCGCTGCACAACGAATCGAACATGCAGATTTTCGCCACCTTCGGCTTGCTGATGATGTTCCAGAACATCATGCTGGCCTTCACTCGGGGCGAGGCGCGCAGCGTTGGGGGCGACTTTGGTGCAAGTGTGGTCCAGATCGGCGACCTGAAGGTGGGCACGGTGCGCCTGCTGACTTTCGTCATCACCACGGTCATCACCATCGGTCTGCATCTGTTTCTGACCCGCACCATGACCGGCAAATCGGTGCGGGCGGTTACTCAAGACAAGCGGGCCGCGCGAACCATGGGCATCAATGTCGAGAAGACTTTTCTGCTGACTTTCGGCATCGGTGCGGCCTTGGCAGGGCTGGCCGGCGCCATGCTTACACCGATCTACTCCATCACGCCAGGGGTGGGCGGCAACTTCATCCTCGCCGCTTTCGCCGTGGTGGTGCTGGGTGGCCTGGGCAGCGTCTGGGGCGCTTACCTGGGCGGGCTGATTGTGGGAGTGGTCGAGGCCTTGGCAGGCTACTACATAGATCCAGCTCTGCGCCATGCCATTTGGTTCCTGATTTTTCTGGTGGTTCTGATCATCCGACCGGCTGGCCTTTTGGGCCAGGTGGGCGCTGAGGAGGTGGGTTTCCGTGAACAAAACTGATCTTCCATCGGGGGCGGCCCCGGCTCGTCCGGCCGAGGTTTCGCCGCAGGACTCCGGCCTGCAGTCGCGCGCCACGGCCTTGTGGCGCTACCTCGGCCTGTTGGCGCTGACGGCCTTGCCGCTGGCCCTGCTGGCCGGCGATGCCTATTGGCTCAACATCATCGCCTTCACCTACCTGATGGCTGGACTGGCTGCGGCGTGGAACATCATCGGCGGCTTTGGCGGGCAGTTTTCCCTGGGCCACGGTGTGTTTTTTGGTATCGGTGCCTACGCCACTGCGGTGTTCACCTCACGCTACGGTCTTTCGCCCTGGCTCATCATGCTGCCAGCGGCCAGCGTGGCAGCCCTGGTGGCCATGCTCATTTCCTGGCCGACGTTCCGGTTGCGCGGGCCCTTCTTTGCAATTGCCACCATGGCTTTCAATGAAGTGGCTTTTGTGCTGGCCAACCATTTTGACTCCATCACAGGGGGTCCCCGCGGCATCATGATCCCTTTCAAGGCGGGGTTTGCCAACATGATCTTCAGGGAGCGCTGGCAGTATGCGGTCCTGATGTTTGTCTTTGTGGCGGTGGTCATTGGCATTACCGTATGGCTGCGTCGCAGTCGGTTGGGGTACTACCTGCTGGCAGTGCGTGAGGATGAGGATGCGGCTCGTGCATCCGGGATCAATGTGCTGGCCGTCAAGTTGCAGGGCATGGCACTTAGCGCCTTCCTCACCTCGATCGGGGGTACCCTCTTCACGATGTATCTGCGCTTCATTGATCCGCCGACCCTGTTCACTTTGCAGGATGTCGGTGTCAAGTTCGCCTTGCTCTCGCTGATCGGCGGTGTCGGTACCATTGCCGGCCCGCTGTTGGGCGCTGCACTGATCGTGCCTTTCGAGAATTTCCTGCGTGCCGAGCTTGCCGATGCGCTGCCCGGTATGAATTTGGCCATCCTGGGCCTGTTGATGGTGCTGGCGGCCCTGTTCATGAAGCGCGGCGTGGTCGGTGCCGTCGAGGATCTGCTGCGCAAGTTACGCGGTCGCAAAGGAGGCCAGCCATGAGCCAGGCATTATTGGAAACCCGGGGTGCGAGCAAGCATTTCATGGGCCTGAAGGCTGTTGATGATGTTTCGTTGGCGGTCCATAAGGGCGAGGTGGTGAGCATCATCGGCCCCAATGGAGCCGGCAAGACCACCTACTTCAACCTGCTCACGGGTCAGCTGGCTCCCACCTTCGGGGAGGTCAGCCTGCGCGGACAGAAGATCAATCAGTTGCCACCACATGACCGGGCCAGGCTGGGCATGGGTCGCACTTTTCAGATCGTCAAGCCTCTGATTAGCTTGACAGCCCTGGAAAACGTGATGGTGGGCGCCTTTTTGCGACATGCGCTCATGGCCGATGCGCGCGATCACGCGATGGCGGTGTTGCAGCGGGTTGGGCTTGGGGCTCATGCCAAGCGGCGTGCCGGCGACCTCACGCTGAGCGAGCGGCGGCGTCTGGAAGTGGCTCGTGCCCTGGCTTTGGAGCCGGAGATCGTGCTGCTCGATGAGGTGATGGCTGGTCTTAACCAAAGCGAGACCGGACGCTGCATCGACTTGCTGCGCAGCCTGCATGCCGAGGGGGGGCTGACCTTTCTCATCATCGAGCACAACCTCAAGGTGGTGCGCGCGTTTTCCGAACGGGTCATTGTGCTTGACCGAGGTCGCTTGATTGCGCAGGGTACAGCCGATGACATTCTCAATTCACCCGAAGTGGTGAAAGCTTATCTGGGCGAGGGGCATCAATGGACTCCATCCTGAAGGTCAGCAAGATCTCTTCCGGCTACGGCGAGCTGCCGGTGCTGCGGGAGGTCGATCTGCATGTCAATCGCGGCGAGATCGTCTCTGTGATTGGCGCCAACGGAGCGGGTAAGACCACCCTGCTGCTCACCATCACCGGCCACCTGCGGGTGCAGTCGGGCCAAATCTCTTTTGATGGACAAGACATCAGCGCAGAGCCGGCTCACACCGCGGCCGGTCGCGGGCTCATCATGGTCCCCGAGGGCGGGCGCTTGTTCCCTTTTATGAGTGTGCTGGAAAATCTAGAACTTGGGGCTTACCACGAGAAGGCTCGGGCGCAGATGAAGCACAACCTGGAGGAGGTGATGGAGTTCTTTCCCATCCTGGCCGAGCGGCGGGGACAGTTGGCCGGCCGACTCTCGGGTGGTGAGCGCCAGATGTGCGCGGTGGCCCGTGCCATGATGGGCATGCCTGAGCTGATGATGCTCGACGAGCCCTCACTCGGACTGGCCCCTATCATGGTGGACCGAGTCTTTGACCTGGTCAAAAAACTGGTTGCGACCAAGGGGCTGACGGTGTTATTGGTGGAGCAAAACGTGCGTAATGCCTTGCAAATGTGCCAGCGCGGTTACG
>CAYPSU010000048.1:0-20946 GCA_964413475.1 uncultured Polaromonas sp.
AGGGTACTTCCGTAACCCGCAAGCAACAGCCGAGGCTATTGACACCGAAGGATGGTTGCACACCGGCGACATTGCACAGTGGGTTCCCACGCCCGACCTGCCCCAGCGGCGGGAGATCAGGATTGTCGACCGCAAGAAAGACATCATGATCACCGCCGGCGGCAAGAACATCTCGCCCAGTGAAATCGAGAACATGCTCAAGTTTTCCGGCTTTATCAAGGAGGCCATCATCGTGGCTGACAAGCGGCATTTCGTTAGTGCCTTGATACAGATCGATCCGGAGACGGTGGGTAAGTGGGCTGAGGAAAAAGCCATCACCTATACCAACTTCAAGAGTCTGGCCGAACATCAGGCGGTGCGCGAACTCATCGCTGGTGAGGTGGACGCGGTCAACCGTCGCATGCCTCAGGTCCAGCACGTGCGCAAATTCCATCTCCTGACCAAGGAACTCGATCATGACGACGGTGAGGTCACCGCAACCATGAAGATTCGAAGGCAGAATATTGCGGCAGCATATGCTGTCGAGATTGAGACGATGTACCGCGGCTGATTTTTTTGGGCCTTCAGATGACTCCTAGCTTGAGATTTGACGATCGTGTGGCGGTTGTAACCGGTGCCGGTGGGGGGCTGGGCCGCTCACATGCGCTGGCGCTGGCCGCCCGAGGGGCGGCTGTGGTTGTTAATGATCTGGGCGGCAGCGTCAACGGTCAGGGTGTGAACACCGGCGCGGCCCAACAGGTGGTCGAGGAAATCATCGCGCTGGGTGGGCGAGCGGTGGCCAACTTCAGTGACATCGCCACCGAGCAGGGCGCTCAGGCCTTGGTTGAGACGGCGATGCAGGCCTTTGGCCGGGTTGATGTATTGATCAACAATGCTGGTTTCCTGCGGGACAAATCGCTGGTCAAAATGGACCCGGCTGATTTTGAAGCCGTTGTTCGAGTCCATTTGCTGGGCTCTGCGCTCTGCAGCCGAGCGGTCTGGCCGGTGTTTCAGGCGCGCGGCTATGGTCGCATAGTTATGACCACTTCAGCGGCTGGCTTGTACGGCCACTTTGGCCAAGCCAACTATGCCGCAGCCAAGATGGGTTTGATCGGGTTGATGAATGCGCTCAAGGAGGAGGGCGCCAGGTATTCGATTCTTGTCAATGCAGTCGCTCCAGTGGCGCTGACGCGGATGACGGAGGGACTCGCGGTCTCGCGATGGATGGAGCAGGCCAGTCCCGACAAAGTCAGCGCAGCGGTCGTCTACCTGGCCAGCGATGTCTGCACCGGTACCGGACAGATTGTCGCGGCTGGCGCTGGTCACTTTGCCGGCGTTCAGGTGCTGGAGGCTAGGGGCGTGCAGGCGCCCCCCGGGCTGGTGACTGCCGAGTTTGTGGCCGAACATTGGGCTGGCATTGTGGACATGAGGGGCGCCCGGCCCTTTGTCAATGCCACTGAAGCTCTGACCGAGACTTTTGGCACAGAAAAATCATGACTCTCGCCAGGATGCGGCGTTCCAAACTTGAAGCGCCCGCAGGGGAGGCAGCGCTGCCGACACAGCGCAAGCCACGATCCCACAACCGACATGCCGACCTTCTCCTGGCCGCGGCCTGCGTCTTTCGCGACAAGGGCTATGCCCAGGCCACCATGCGCGATATCGCGCAGACATCCGGCATGATGGCCGGCTCCATCTACTATCACTACGCGGCCAAGAGCGACTTGCTGCTGGCGGTTTACTCCGAAGGTGTGCGCTTGGTCAGTCACGCCATTGACGACATTCTGGCCAGCGATGCGAGCCCCTGGATTCAATTTGAGCGGGCGGTGCTCAACCATTTGCAGATGATGCTCGGGGCTTTGCCGGGCGCCTCGCCTTTTGCCAGTGTTTTCATCCAGGTTCAGCCCCATGATTTCCCTGCGGATCGGCGTGAGGCCCTCATTGCCTTGCGGCACAGCTATGAGAGCAAGTTCAAGACCTTGATCGCCCGCCTGCCCATCCGTCGCGGCGTGGACAAGAGTCTTTTGCGCCTGCAGGTGATCGGCGCGCTCAATCATGTGCCTATTTGGTACAAACCGGGTGGTCGAAAGTCATTGGCCGCGATTGCCCGCGCCATGACCGCGCATGTGCGCCTGGCGCTGGATCAGGACCCGCGCTGAGCCGTCACGTTTTTTGTGGAGGATATGGGCATGAACTTGCCTTGGCAGTGGGAGGATGAAGACAGTGAGGATCTGGCCGCGCTGCGGCAGACCCTGCGGCGATTCATTGAAAAAGAGATTGCGCCGCATCACGCGCAGTGGGAGCGCGACGGTCAGGTCTCTCGAGAGGTCTGGCGTAAGGCGGGTGAGCTGGGTCTTCTGTGCATGGGCCTGCCCGAATCGCTTGGGGGTTCAGGCGCAGATTTTGGGCATAGCGCCTTGGTGGTGCAGGAACTGGCTCGCAGTGGCTACACCGGCCCCTTGTTTTATCTGCACTCGGACATTGTGGCGCCCTACTTGTTGCACTACGGCAGCGCTCAACAGCAGCAGGACTGGCTGCCACGCATGGCGCGCGGCGATGTCATCTCGGCCATTGCCATGACTGAGCCCGGGACCGGCAGTGACCTGGCGGCCATTCGAACCCGTGCCGTCCCGCAAGACGGCGGCTTTCGCATTCAGGGCCAAAAAATCTTCATCTCCAACGGCCAACTTGCAGACCTGGTGGTTCTAGCGGCCAAGACAGACCCCGATCTGGGGGCCCGCGGCATCAGCCTGTTCCTGATCGACACCACGCGCCCCGGGTTTTCGCGCGGACGCCGTCTGAACAAGGTTGGCATGCATGCGCAGGATACCTCCGAGCTTTTTTTTGATGATCTGTGGGTGCCGGCTGACTGTCTGCTCGGTCAGGAGGGAAAGGGCTTTTCCTATCTCATGAACGAATTGCCCCAGGAACGTCTGCTGGTGGCTATTGCGGCGGTCGGTGCCATGGAATCGGCCGTGCGCTGGACTTGTGAATATGCGCTGGAGCGTCAGGCCTTTGGCGCGCCTCTGGCCAGCAAGCAGGTGGTGCGGCATGCCCTGGCTCAGGCCTACGCGGATGTGCAAGTGGCTCGCGCTTTCCTGAAAGACTGCATGGCCCGGCACATCCGGGGAGAGCTGGACACCGCAGCGGCGTCGGTGGCCAAGTTTTGGACCACCGAGATGCAATTTTCGGTACTCGATCGGTGCGTACAGCTTTTCGGGGGTTATGGGTATATGAATGAGTACCCCATTGCCCGCGCCTGGGCTGATGCGCGGGTGCAGCGTATTTATGGCGGTACCACCGAGATCATGAAGGAGATCGTCGCCCGACATCTTCTGGACGCGACCGCCCGCCGATGAGATCGCTGTCTCGGTGGACTGTCTAAAATTTTGGCGCGTATGTCCATCCGGTCGCTCCTTCTCTGCGGGGTGCTCATGGCGACTTCTTTAGCGGGGTTAGGCCCCGCATCCCACGCGCATGCCGGCCAATTCTTCAGGGCCTCGGACGGGGCGAGGCTGCATTACCTGAACGCAGGGCAGGGGCCGCGTACGCTGGTGTTTATCCCGGGCTGGCTGATGCCAGGGGATGTTTTCAAACACCAGGTCGCAGGCCTGTCCGATCGCTATCGGCTTGTGGTGTTCGATCCCCGTGGGCAGGGCCAGTCTCAGGTCAAGGTGCGGGACCTCTCGGCCCGGCGCCGGGCCGACGACATCCGTGAGTTGGTGCAGCATCTCAAGCTGGATGACTATGTCCTGCTCGGCTGGTCTCTGGGGGTTATGGAAGTCCTCGAGACGATCACGCGCCATCCTATGCCGGGACTCAGGGGGCTGGTGTTGGTGGATAACTCTATCGGCATGGGACCGCCACCGCAGGCGCGTCCCGGTCGACGCGCCGCAAGGCCGATGAAGCCCGAAGCTTTCGGTCTTTATGTCCGTGATTTCTCGCGAGCCATCTTCAAGCGTCCGCCGGAAGACGGCTTGGTGGATATCGTGGAGCGGTCGGCCCGACAACTGGAGCCGGCAGCGGCCTGGCGTCTGCTGGATAAGCCTCATCACCGTGATTACTACAAACAGGCGGTCATGGCTTCGACGGTACCCCTCTGGTATGCGGTCACTCCCAGATATTCAGTGCAGGCCGATGAACTGATGCAGATCCGACCGAAGGCATCGGTCACGGTTTTCGAAGATGCGGGCCACGCTTTGTTTGTGGACAGCGCTGAAGCTTTCAACGCCGCTTTGCTGGAATTTCTGTCGCACCTGGACTGAGCCTACACAGTATTTACAGCGACACAGCCTCTGGCTGGCTGATGAGCAGCCAGAGGATCGGCGCTCACAGGCGCAGCCACTTCAGGAAGGCCTTGGCCATTTCCTGATAGCCCAGAGGCGTGAGGTGGATCAGGTCGCGCGCCATCCACGGCGGGTTTTGCTTCATCAGCGCATAGGCGCCTCCAGCCTTGCGCATTTCCATGGACATATCCCAGGTCATGCACTGGTGGCGCTGACCGATTTCGCGTTGAATCAGCGCGGTTTCCATATGTCTGCGGGGATAAGTCTTCAGATCGTACTGAGTCTGTACCACCTTGCGTGTCTTGCCGTTTTTACCCCGGACAACCCTGCGCACCTGACTGCTGGTGACACGATCGCCGGGCGTGATGAGCACGCACATGGATTGGGGCATGACTTGCCGCATGGCCTCCAAGGTGGCATCAAAGCGCTTTCGATAGTCTTGCGGATCCCATTGCGCACCCGTGACATCGTTGGTGCCATAGGCCAGTACCACCAGGTCGTAGGGTCGCTGGTTTGTCGCCTGCTGCATCAGATCGCTGCGCACCGTCGTCCAGAACGTGCCCGAGGCGCCAGCAATGCCGAAGTTATCCACCACCAATCCAGATTCGTCGTCCACGAAGGCGCCTAGAAGACTGACGGGCTCATGGTTCAAGGCCATCAGCTTTACACGGCTGATTCCCTCTTGGGCGTTGATGCGTATGCTGCCCACGCCCTGCGGTCCGGCCGTATCAATGACGGCCAGCTTCGCCTCGTCGACCCACACCTCCAAGCGACCGCCCTCAGGTTGTCTCAAGTAATGCAGGGTCACTGACCTTGCTGCGTTAGCCGGATTGGCTGCGACGGGATCGATTTCAAGCGAGGCCTGCGCCCCAAGGCTGGTGAGCATGAACAGCCCAAGACCCGCCGCGATGGGCGGGGAGCCGGTGGCGCGGGGCGCCAGCTCGTTCTGCCACTTGCCTTGCCGGCACACGGCCTGTACGGGCAGACGGATACCCGGCAACCCGTACAGGAGGTTGACATGTCCGGCACCCCCCGAACCATATCGCGCCTGCATTTGCTTGCGAACCTCTGAAACAAAGAACTCGGCAGCCATATGGCTACCACCCCAGAAACCCACGCGAGTTGGACGCATGCTTGATGCATCCTTCAAGCGCTGGTGCAAGATCCTGAGCCATTCCTCGTGCGGCATGCCTTTTCGGACCTCATCCGGGCTCGGAGGCGGAAGGGCTTGTCGCTGGAGCTCAAGCTCCTGCTGATTTGTCAGCGGCAACTCTTCTTCGTCTGAACCGGCTGGGGCCGGACCCGGATCGCCTGGCCGCACCACGGCGATTGGACTGCGCTGAGGTCTGGCGCATTTGAGGGCCTGCAGGGCCTGACCGCCGCGGACGCTGAAGCTGTGGTGCAAAGTGGCTGCCGCAGGCCCTGCGTGGGCTGCGGGCGCCTCCTGCGTTGGTGCTGTGGCCGCTGGGGCTGGTGCATCACCGTCCTGGGCCGCGGCCTGATCAGCGCCCAGGAGCATGATGAACAAGCCCAGGCTTGCAATGGCTTGCCTTGCTTTCATGGGCCACTCCGATGCTGTTCATAGCCCTGAATCAGGGCGTTGGAAAGACCTTGACCGATCCGATTGAGGCCTCTTTCTGTCAGGTGCATGAGATCGGTCCAGGCCAGCCCCTGCTCAAGCCAGCGCGCAAAGGCGTTTTGACCGCCCATGAAGCTCCAGGTGTCCCAGAACGCGCAGCCTTGCTCCTGGCTGACCCGCCGTTGCAGTTCCACGATGCGGGCCATGGCCGGTTTCGAGTAGATCCGACCATCGTCTCCGAGGGTGCCTTGGTCGAGTGGACTCATGATCAGGCAAGCGGCCTGGGGCGCGCCCTGGCGAAGCAGTTGCAGCACCCGGGTAAAACCATCACGGTAGACCTTGCCCTCGCCCGAAAAAATGCCGCCACTTCCGGCGTCATTGCCACCGAGCGTCACCACGATCAGATCCGGCTTACGGGCCCGCGTCTGCTCGGCCAGATGGATGGGGTTGAATTGCCGGAAGGAACCGTTGGAGACACCCACCACTGCGGTGGTCTCCCAGGTCAGCCCTGCTTTGGATTCAAGAACCAGACCGTAGAGTTCGAGTCCGGCTTCCCCCACCTTCACATCCGCTGCGACGATGTCTCGCTCGTGATCGACCACCCACTGGTCCAAGCTGGCGTGTTCGATGCGTTGCGCCGTGACCGCTTGGCCGTTGATCTGCACCCGCAGGGCTTCAGGCTTGAGCACCTTCTGGGTGTAGATTTCCAGTCGCTGGCCCAGGCTCTGCCCTGATCTTGCCGGGCTCACCCGAACCTGGCCGGCCGAGCGAGGCTTGGCGACGATGCCGCCGAGACCATAACGCCCCTGATTGCCTCCGTGGAGGATGGTGTAGACATCCCACTGGCCTTCTCGCGTGACTTGCACATCATCCCGTCGCATCCAGCGTGGATCCATGCCGGCTACAAAAAAGCCTGGTCCTCCATCACCGAATTGGGTTTTCAGACGTGCGCGTACCGTTTTGGAAATGCCATCGCCGGCCAGCGTCGAATCACCGTAATGCAGTACTCGCACGGGCGCGGTTCGATCATTGCGGGCCAAGGCTCGGTAGAAAGGCTTGAGATGTTCGACACCCTCAATCGGGAGCAAGGGAATCTGGCGCAAGTTGACCGGGCCGGCCCGCGCGGGCACCGTTGACTGAGCCGATGGGTTCGCCCGCGGTTGGCCGTCGCTTGAATCGGGCGTGGTCAAAGGCTGGCCCGGGCGGGCCGAAACCATCGCAGGATGAGTTGCCGGCCCGCTCGCTGGTGTCGTCGCTTTGACCGCCGGCTTGACTTCTTTGAGTTCGGCTGGCTGGCGTACTGGCCCGGTTGAAACCGCCAGCGCCGCATTTTTTTCAAGCTCACCGTCAACCGGACTTTGAGATTGCCCGCTGCTTTGCAGGCCGACCGGCCCCAGGACCCGGGTCGGCCTGAGCGTTTGCGCGTCGTCAAACCAGTAGAGCGGCAGGATGACACACAGCGTCGCCAGCAGCACGACGATCAGATGTCGGCTCGCTGGAGCCGCTTTAGGGTTGGAGGTCAGCAGTGACATGAATTCAGAACTGCCGGTAAATGAAGGCCAGGGCCTGTCCATCGGAGAGTTGGGCGCCAAGCATCAGGACTGCTGCAAACAGAAGGCCCTGAGCCAGCGCCGGTAGCCGCTCAAAGAGTTGCTGGAACTGTATTTTCCAGCGCTCCGGCATGAAACAGCCGAAGGTGCCCAGCGCCAGGCAAATCCAGAAGGCCTGGCCAAACCGGGGCCAGGCGCTCAGCTCGGAGTGCAGCAGGCTGTTCCAGAGCAGGGCGGCATCCTCGAAAGTGGGGGTCTTGAACAGGATACGCGCCACCACCACAAAGCTGAAAGTGAGCAGCCACCCGCCGGCGCTGGCCTGTATGGGATGCCGGCCACTCCAGAGTTGCCAGCTCGGTTGCTCGCGCATCCATCGATAGAAGCAGACGGCGGTGCCATGCAGAAGGCCGTAAATCAAAAAGTTGGCCGTCAATCCGTGCCAGAGCGCCAGTAGAACGATGGAGATCATCACGTTGCGATAGATCTTCCACCGTGCCACCCGGTTGCCTCCGAGTGGCCGGTAGACATACTCGCCGACCCAGGCGGACAGGCTCATATGCCAGCGTCGCCAGTAGTCGGCGATTGAAGTGGCTTGGTAGGGGCGGTCGAAGTTTTCCGGCAACTTCAGCCCCAGCAGGCGAGCGCTGCCGATCACCACATCGGTATAGGCGGAAAAGTCCAGGAACATCTGGATGGTGAAGGCCAGTACCGCGACGCAAATTTCGCTGGACGAGAAGGCCTGCGGATCAGTAAAGACCGGGCTTACCCCGGCCTTGGCGATCAGGTCCGAGAGCACGAGCTTTTTGAACAGACCCTTGAAAATCCGCCACAAGCCGGCTCGGATGTCTTCTGCCCCCACCACTTTACGGAGCATCAGCTGGCCCACAAAATCTGAAGCCCGCAGGATGGGCCCGGCCGCCAGATGCGGGAAGAAGCTCATGTAGACGCCAAAGTGACGCCAGTTGGCGGTCGGTACCTGCTTTCGGTAGCTGTCGACGGTATAGCTGATGGCCTGAAAAGTCAGCACCGACAGCCCCAGCGGGGGGGGCAGCTCGCTCAGAGGTCCTGGCCCCAAGGGGTCGAGCAGGCCGTCGGCCAGGCCAGCCAGCAGCAGCTTGTAGCTCAGCAGCGGGAGGGCCTGCAGAATGATCGCAAAGGTGAGGACGGTTTGGGCCCGCCGGCCTGCGCGCTCAATCAGCCTGCAGCTGAACCAGCACAGCAGCATCAGGGCTGCGACCAGCAGCAGGTCGACGCTGGCCTTCAGGCGCTCGGCCTCATCGGCCAGCAGCACTTCGGCGCCCAGCGTACAGGCCCCGGCCAGCAGCAATAGAAGAAGGCGTGCGCGCTGGCTGTCCAGACTCAGATAGAGGGCTGCCAGGATGGGCAGCGCCAGCAGGCCGTTGGACGAGATCACATCGGACTGCCGGCTAGCCTCTTCTTCTGGCTACGATCAGTGCGTAGCTGCCGCCCTTGAAGTAGCCCACCCGAAAATTCAGGGGCTTGATGTTGTTGTTCTCGATAAAGGCCTTGACCAAATCGCGCTGGTAGCCGCCAAAGGCACTGTGTGTGCGTTCAAGTTTGCCAAAAAGGGTGAGGTTGAACCGATCTTTCAACTGACCATAGCGGATGCCAGTTTCGTCCTGGACGATGAAGGGCGAGTGCGTGGTCAAGCTGCGGGCAACCATCGAGAAGCTGTTGTTCTGCGGCAGATGTGAGGCCGCCTTCAGCAAGACCGGGTGGGCCGAGGCAGCTTCTACAAATTTCAGGTGCCCCTGGTTGGCCGACAGTCCCTTGTCTGACAGATCGACGCGCAGGTAATCGACCACCACCGGTTCACCGCCACGGTCCAGACGAAAGCGGACCGAGCGCCAGTTGGCCTGGCCTGGATCGAGTTCCTCGATCTCGCCTTGTGCATTGATCTGTATCGGCACCACACTGCGCACCGGCAGGCCCTTGAGCTGGAAGAAGGTGCCGAGGAAGGTTGACGCGCCAATGCGCACCCGATTGCGGTGCAGGTATTTGTCGAGGTACTCGGTGACAAAAAAGCCGTCGCGGCCGTAGTTTTCCCAAGCGCCCGCGAGAACCTCCAGGGTCTGATGGGCTGCCTCGGGCTTGAGGTTGGCCAGATTGACGGGTTGCTCGGCGGCCTGCATGGCCACCAGGATGTAGCGCTTGGCCTTCGGGAATAGCTGACTGACTGTCGAGAAGTCAGGGCCCGAGAAGGGATAGAACACCGTGTCCTTGAAGGCGGGAATTTCTTGGCTGGCCCAGGCCTCCATCGGTTCACCGATCTGACCGCGGTATTGTTTCCAATTACGCTGCACGGCCTGAGAGTAGTGGGTCCAGGCGGGTGAATTCAGGTGGGCAGGCAGGCCGCCGGACGGATTTTGTCCGGCCAGCAGGGTCAGTCCCAGATCACCTTGAGCGTGGCTGGCCAGGCTGATGGCCCCCAGGGCCAAGGCGACCAGGCGGTACGCGGCACGACGCCGCGACAACATCCGCAGGAGAGGGATCATGGCAAGCTTTCAGGAACGGAAATTAAAAGCCCGGGTCAGGCCGTAGCGTCGACAAGGCTGGCGGGTTCATCACCCGACGCGCGCCAGCGTAGCGCTTCTGGTAGTACTTTGAGTCGATCGACTCGATCGTCACGTTCTTGCCCCGACGCGGAGCATGGATGAACCGACCTTCCCCGATGTAGATGCCGACGTGCGAGAGTCGGGCAAAGGTGTGGAAAAAAAGCAGATCGCCCGGCTGTAGTTCGGAGCGGCCAATTTGTTCCGTGCGGTGGAACAATTCCCGAGGCACGCGCGGCAAGCGAACCTGCAGCTGATTGAAGACGTAATAGACCAGTCCGCTGCAATCAAAGCCGCTAAGTGGGTCTGCCCCAGCCCACCGGTAAGGAATGCCAATCATCGTTTTGGCCAGTTCCACTGCCGGATGTAAAGCTGCCGGCACCACCGAGGTGACCGAAGCGGGGCTTTCTTGCGGCGAAGGCGCAGCCAAAGCCACAGACTGAATACACAGACTGGCCCCGACACTCACAAGGGTGGTCACTAAGAAACGCATTTTTTAGATTTTAGGGGATTTGTGGCGAGGCCAGGATATGCCAGCGGGGGTCAGTAAACTGGACTTCGGCCAATCTCCGAAGCTGCCCCCCAGGGTCGCAGCCTGGCTGGCCGAGGACCATGGATCCGATGCAAGATAGCTTTTCTCCCGACTCTCAAAATGCCCTCCAGCTTCTGTTTGAAAGGCAGGGCGCCACGGCACGGGCTTGGCGCGAGTCAACCGCCGATCAGCGTCGTGACCGGATCTTGCGGCTTCGTGAGGCGGTGCTGGATCGGCGCGAAGACTGGTACCGTGCGGCCTGGCAGGACTTGCACAAGAGCGCCGGCGAGGTGGACCTCGGCGAGCTTCTTCCCTTCTGCCTGGAGGCCAACCAGGCCTTGCGGGAGCTGCGGCGGTGGATGCGGCCCAGGCGCGTGCGCCCGACCTGGCTAACCTTGGGCACCCGCGCCCAGATCCGGTTTCAGCCGCGCGGCCGCTGCCTGATCATCGGCCCCTTCAATTACCCAATCAATCTCACCCTCAGCCCTTTGGTGTCGGCCCTGGCTGCGGGCAACACTGCAATCCTCAAGCCCTCAGAGCTGACGCCTGCCCAGTCGGCCTTGTTGACTCGCGTGATTGCTGAGGTGTTTGCCCCTGAGGAGGTGGCCGTGCTGCAGGGCGATGTGCAGGTGGCCCAGGCGCTGCTGGCCCTGCCTTTTGACCACGTGCATTTCACCGGCAGTACGGCCATTGGCAAGCAGGTCATGGCCAGTGCGTCCCGTCATTTGGCCAGCATCACCTTAGAGCTTGGCGGCAAGAGCCCGGCGATCGTGGATGCCAGTGCTGACTTGCCGCTGGCAGCACGCAACATCGTTTGGGCCAAGTTCGCCAATGCCGGACAGACCTGCATCGCGCCTGACCATGTATGGGTGCACGAGTCGGTCAAGGCCCGCTGGCTGCAGTTGTGCCGGCAGGAGATTGAGCGTGCCTATGGCAGCAGTTTGGTCGACCAGGAGCGCGGCGGGGTGCTAACCCACATCGTCAACGAAGGGCACGCAGCGCGTCTGCGCGCTTTGCTCGATCAAGCCCGACAGCTCGGCGCCCGTGTGCTTGCCGCAGGGCAAGCCTCGGCCGACCTGAAATTCATGGAGCCGACCCTGATCGATGAGCCGCCGCCGCAAGCCCGCGTCCTGCGGGAGGAGGTGTTTGGCCCCTTGTTGCCGGTGTTGAGCTTTCAGCGCCTGGATGGGGTTGTGGAGCGCATCAATGCGAGCCCCAAGCCCTTGGCGCTCTACATATACAGCCGCACGCCCGCGCACATTGAACATGTTCTGGCCAAGACCAGCTCAGGGGGTGTTTGCATCAACCATGCCCTGGTTCATTACCTTCACGGCGGCCTACCCTTTGGCGGCATCAATGACTCCGGCATGGGTCAATCGCGGGGCTTTTACGGCTTTCGCGCGTTCAGCCACGAACGGGCGATTGTTCAGGCGCGCTGGTTTTTTGCAGTGCGAGCCCTGTCGGCAGGAGCCGTTCCCGATTGGCTGCGTGCCCTGATCCGTTGGGGCTTCAAGCGCTGGTGACCACTCGCCTGGCCCTGCTGAGGGCTGTTGGCTCATGACCGCTTCTTCGCCAGGACCAGGCCCTCAAGCGGCCAAAGCGCCGACTTGTGCCATAATTTCCGGTCTGCGCGGCTGTAGCTCAGTTGGATTAGAGTACTTGGCTACGAACCAAGGGGTCGTGGGTTCGAATCCTGCCAGCCGCGCCATCTTTCTCAGCTCCCACTCATTGGTCGAGCTTCCAAATTTTCCTGCCTTCGGCTAGGGCCTTTCGTTTTACGTACAGTTGCTGCTTTCCCCAGGGGGAGTAGCGAGCCGGCCATGCCGGCGGGCAGATTCGTCAATACGCAGGGGGCAGCAGCGCCCTGTCGGATCCGCCCAGTTCTGACCGCCGTCAGATTCCGCAAGACCTTGAGGGTGCGTCTCACCGTACCGAGGTCTGTCTCATGGAGTCTATTGCGCCGCTGTGGCTGTGGCTTGTTTTTGTCGCTTTCGTTCTGGCGGCACTTTTCGTCGATTTTGTGGTCCTCAAGAAGCAGGGGGCCCATGAGGTCGGTTTCAAGGAAGCCCTGAACTGGTCCATCATCTGGGTGGTGCTCAGCTTCGTTTTCAACGGGCTTTTCTGGTGGGCCATACGTGACACCACGGGTAACTCCGAGGTGGCGACCGAGAAGTCGCTTGAATTTCTCACCGGCTATCTGATCGAGAAGAGTCTGGCGGTCGACAATATTTTTGTCTTCCTGATGATCTTCACCTACTTTGCGGTGCCCCCGGCCTACCAGAAACGGGTGCTGATGATCGGCATCATCGGGGCTATCGTGCTGCGTACCGTGATGATTCTCATCGGCGGCTGGCTGCTGGCTGAATTTCACTGGGTGCTGTACGTCTTTGGCGCCTTCCTCATCATCACCGGTATCAAGATGTGGTGGGCTGCCGGCAAGGAGTCCGATCTGGATGACAACCCGGCGCTCAAGCTCTTGCGCAAGGTCATGCCGGTCAGCAAAAACTACGACGGTGAGAATTTCTTCACCATCGAAAACGGCAAGCGGATTGCCACGCCCTTGTTTATGGTGATCTGTCTGGTCGGTTTGACCGATGTGATCTTTGCGGTCGACTCAATCCCGGCTATTTTCGCCATCACCAGCGACCCCTTCATTGTGCTGACCAGCAATGTATTTGCCATCCTGGGTCTGCGGGCCATGTTCTTCTTGCTGCAGGCGGTGGCTGCCAAGTTTCACCTGCTCAATTACGGCCTGGCTGTCATTCTGGTGTTCATTGGCACGAAGATGGTGTTGATCGATATCTACAAGATTCCAGTGGCTGTCTCGCTGGCGGTGGTGGTGGGTATTCTGGCTCTGACCATGCTGATCAGCATGCGGACGGCCGGTGGCTCAGCCCCCAAATCTCCCGGCGCTTGAGCGCCCTATCTGAAAGGTGGAAGGAGCTCTTCTATGAAGTGTCCGCATTGTGTAGATCAGGCCTTGTCCATGTCGGACAGGCAAGGCGTTGAGATCGACTACTGTCCAAAATGCCGCGGGGTTTGGCTGGACCGCGGCGAACTCGACAAGCTCATCGAGCGCAGCTTGACTGCAGGTGGCTCGGCCTCTCGGGCGCCCGCCGCGCCTGCACCGAGTCCCGGTTGGGTTCAGCCGCCGCATTACGGTCATCGAAAGCACAAGTCCTGGCTCAGTGAGATCTTCGACTGATTCCCTCGGCGCATGGCGGAGGGCTTGACGAGGCGGGCAATGGCTCGACCGGCTGATATCCTTAGGCCATGAGCAAGGCCTTCACCAAGGATACGGACCGAGACGATGAAGATCTTGAACTCCCGCCCTTGCCGGCGGGAGGCAAGAATTACATCACCCCGGCTGGCTTTTCTCGGCTGAAGGCTCAGTTGTTGGATCTGATCGACAACGAGCGACCGCGCGTGGTCGAGGTCGTTCATTGGGCGGCCAGCAATGGCGATCGTTCGGAAAACGGCGATTACCTCTATGGCAAAAAGCGCTTGCGCGAGATCGATCGCCGCATTCGCTTTTTGACCCGGCGTCTGGAAATCGCCGAGGTCAGCGACCCCTCGATTCATCACGGCGGCGAGCAGGTGTTTTTTGGCGCCACGGTCCGTTACCTGCAGGAGGATGGGCAGGCGCAGACGATCACCATCGTAGGCATTGATGAGGCCGACAGTCTGGCGGGCCAGGTCAGCTGGATCAGCCCGGTGGCGCGCGCCTTGTTGAAAGCGCGTGTTGGCGATGAGGTACCTTTGCAAACGCCAAAGGGCGTGCAGATGCTTGAGGTGCTCGAGGTGTCGTACCCGCCGCCCTGATCGGCTTGCCCGCCGGATCCTCGGCTGAGCCTGACCGATCAGGCTTTGGGCTCATGCCCATTGCGGGCGCGCTGTGCCTGCAGCACGGCCGGTGTGCGTTTGAGGCTGCGCATGACCGCGGCCAGGTGTTCGCGGTCGTCGACCGCTACGGTGAACCGCAGCTCGGTCGTGTCCTGTGTCCTTTCCGGCTGCATCTGCAAATGAATGATGTTGACCTCGGCGCTGGCCAGGGCCGAGGTGACGCGCGCCAGCACGCCCTTGCCGCTGGTGACGGTCAGCAGGAGGTCGGTCTCGAATGGGCGCGAGGGTTCATCGGACCATTCGACGGCGATGAATCGCTCGCTGTCGCGATGCTGCAGGCGCCGCGCCACCGCGCAGTCGTCGGTATGCACCACCACCCCTTCACCATGACCGAGATAGCCCACGATGGCATCGCCGGGGATGGGGCGACAACAGGTTGCAAACTGCACCGAACTGCCCTCGCTGCCGTCGAGCAGCAGTGCGCCTTGCGACACCGATTCGTGGGCCGTAAAGCGCTCGCGACTCATCAGCAGCGGATCGGGCTTGACCCCCGCCTCCATCAGCAGGCGGGCCAGGCGCTTGGCCACGATGCTGGCAATGCGCTTGCCCAAGCCGATGTCGGTCAGCAGGTCGGCCCTGGACCGATTGCCCGAGAAGCGCAGCAGTCGATCCCAAAACAGCCGATTTTTTTCATCATCGTTAGGCAGGGATTCAATCCCCTCGGCCCGCAAGGCCTGAGCCAGCATTTTTTGACCCAGATCGCGCGATTCGTCCAGCGCCCGCGTCTTGAGGTGATGGCGTATTTTGGAACGCGCACGGCCGGTTCGCACAAAACTCAGCCAGCCAGGGTTGGGGTCTGCCACGGGTGCGGTGATGATCTCCACCACATCTCCGTTACGCAGCTCGGTGCGAAGCGGCACTTGCTCGCCGTTGATCTTGGCCGCTACCGTCCGGTGTCCGATGTCGCTGTGGATGGTGTAGGCAAAGTCCACCACAGTGGCCCCGCGCGGCATGGCCATGATCTGGCTTTTGGGTGTGAAGACATAGACCGCGTCTGGAAACAGGTCGATCTTGATGTGATCCCAAAATTCAGAGGCATCGCGGGTCTCGTGCTGGATATCGAGCAGCGATTGCAGCCATTGCGTGCCCAGGTTTTGCGAGGCATGGCCGGCCGGATCGGCGGCCTTGTACAGCCAGTGTGCGGCCACGCCCGATTCGGCCACCACATGCATGGCCTCGGTGCGCATCTGGAATTCGATATTGGTGCCAAACGGCCCGATCAATGTGGTGTGCAGTGATTGGTAGCCATTGATTTTGGGGATGGCGATGTAGTCCTTGAATTTGCCCGGTAGCGGCTTGTAGAGCTGATGCAGCACCCCCAGCGCGGTGTAGCAGGTGGTGACGTCCATCACGATGATCCGAAAGCCATAGATGTCAGTCACCTGGGCAAAAGACAGGTGCTTGTCGTCCATCTTGCGATAGATGGAGAACAGGGTTTTTTCACGTCCGTCGATACGAACCGAAATACCGGCCTCGGCAAAAGCGGCCTCGACTTCAGTTTGAGCCTTCCGGATCACATCGCGTCGCCGGCCGCGCGAGCGGGCCAGGGCTTTGGCCAAGGTGCTGTAGCGCCAGGGGTGCAGATGCCGGAAGGACAGGTCCTGCAGCTCGCGGTAGGTCAGGTTCAGTCCCAGACGGTGCGCGATCGGGGCATAGATTTCCAGCGTTTCACTGGCAATGCGTGCCCATTTGGCCCTCGGCAGGTCGCCCAGCGTGCGCATGTTGTGGGTGCGATCGGCCAGCTTGATCAGAATCACCCGCACGTCGCGGGCCATGGCCAGCAGCATCTTGCGAAAGGATTCGGCCTGGTTTTCCTCCCGGGTGGTGAAGGCCAGCTTTTCCAGCTTGGTCAGACCATCGACCAGTTCGGCCACCGGGGCGCCGAAACGCTCGATCAGCTCGGGCTTGCTCACGCCGCAGTCTTCGATCGCATCGTGCAGCAGGGCGGCCATCAGGGCCTGGGCATCGAGTTTCCAGTCGGCGCATTGGGCAGCCACCGCAATCGGATGGGTGATGTAAGGCTCGCCGCTGCTGCGCAATTGGCCCAGATGCGCCTCGTCGGCGAAGCGATAGGCGCGCCGAACCTGCTCGATATCGCTGGAGCCCAGGTAGCCCAGCTTGGCCGTCAGGGCGGCAAAGCTTGCAGCGGCCGCGTTGACGGCCGCTGGGCTCGATCGTCCGGTGGTGGCGGGCTGCAGTTGGCTCATGCCGTAACTTTAGCGCCAGAAGCCTGACCTTTAGACCGGATCTTCAGAACCACGCCTCGGCCGCTTCTGTTTCACCGCTCACAAAGCAAAAGGCACCGCCGTGGCGGTGCCTTTTATCGGGGGTGTGAAAACTCAACCCGGCACTTTCTTGAGCATCTCCAGGCCCACTTGGCCGGCCGCAATTTCGCGCAGGGCGGTCACGCCCGGTTTGTTCTTGCTTTCAATACGGGGTGTATGGCCCTGGCTGAGCATGCGAGCCCGGTAGGTGGCGGCCAGCACCAACTGAAAGCGGTTGGGGATTTTTTCCAGACAGTCTTCGACGGTGATACGGGCCATGGGGTTTACTCCAGTCGGGCGGTCAGAACAGATTGAGGGCCTTGAAGGTGTCAGCGCGGCTGCGAACCTGAGCAGCGTATTTCAGGCGCTGGGCGTGAACGATGGTCTTCAGATCGAAGAGGGCTCGCTCGAACAACTCGTTGATTATAACGAAGTCGAAATGCTGCACCTGGGCCATTTCCTCGGCAGCATTCCTGAGCCTGAGCTCAATCACCTCCGGGCTGTCTTCGCCCCGCCGCCTCAGGCGGGCACGCAATTCATCCCAACTTGGCGGCAGGATGAAGATCAGGACCGCATTGCTGAACAGGCGCTTGATATTGACGGCACCCTGGTAGTCGATCTCCAGCATCACATCGCCGCCGGCGCGGATACGGTCCTCGATGGCTTGCCGCGAGGTGCCGTAACGGTGGCCGTGCACATGCGCCCATTCGAGAAAAGCCCCCTGCTCGACCATCTGGTCGAAGGCCTCGTCGGACAGAAAAAAGTACTCCCGGCCATGCTTTTCCTGCCCTCGGGGCGGGCGCGTGGTGTGAGACACCGAGGGCTGCACACCGGCATCGATTTCCATCAGGGCCTTGACCAGGCTGGACTTGCCCGCCCCGCTGGGGGCGGCCACGACAAAAAGGTTTCCAGGGTAGTCCATGCGCCAGCCTATTCGATGTTTTGCACCTGTTCACGCATCTGTTCGATCAGCACCTTCATGTCGACCGAGATGCGGGTCAGTTCCAGCGAAGATGACTTCGATCCGAGGGTGTTGGCCTCGCGGTGCAGTTCTTGAATCAGGAAGTCCAGACGTTTGCCGATTTCGCCGCCGGCGGCCAGCAGCCGGTCAATTTCATCAAGGTGCGAGTTCAGGCGCGTGATTTCTTCAGCCACATCGATTCGGATGGCGTAGGCGGTGGCCTCGGTCAGAGCCCGCTCCTGAGCCGATTCGGGGACCGTGCTGCCCTCGGTCAGGGCCATGGCTTCGCGCCAGCGCTCGAGAAAGCGCGCCTTGTGCTGCTCCACCAGCTGCGGCACCAGCGGGGCAGCCTGCCCGGCCAGCAAGCGCAGCTGCCCGGTCCGATCCGAAAGCATGCGCGCCAAGCGTTGTCCTTCCCGGGCTCGGGCTGCCAGCAGGTCCCGCAGAGCCTGACGCACCAAAGCCGGCACCTGCGACTGCAGTTCCTGGGCAGGCTTTGGGGACTGTCCGCTGAGCCGGATGACATCAGCCACGCTCAGTGAGCCAGCCTCCCCAAGATGGGTTCGGATGTCCTCCTGCACCTGGGCCAGGCGGATCAGCCAGGGGGCCGACGGGGCCTGAAGCTCGGCGCCAGACGGGGTCTCGACCTGCAAACGCAGCTCGACTTTGCCCCGCTTGAGCGATGCACTGAGAAGTTCGCGCAGGGTCGGCTCGGCCGCACGCAGTTCATCGGGCAAGCGCATCGACAGGTCGAGGAAGCGACCATTGACCGATCGCAATTCCACACCCAGCCGGGGCCCGGCGAGCATGTCCTGCCCGGCGGTGCCGCTTTGCGCCGCCGCGTAGCCGGTCATGCTGAGCACCTCCATGCGATCAGCCGCCTTGCTGCTCCAGGTAGCGCTGCGCGTCCAGCGCGGCCATGCAGCCGGTACCGGCGCTGGTGATGGCCTGGCGGTACACATGGTCCTGCACATCGCCGGCGGCAAACACCCCGGGTACGCTGGTCATGGTGGCCATGCCCTGCAGGCCGCTGCGGGTGACGATGTAGCCGTCTTTCATTTCAAGCTGGCCTTTGAAGATATCGGTGTTGGGCTGGTGGCCAATGGCGATGAAGCAGCCCGACAAGGCCAAGTCCTCGGTCTGTTGGCCATCGGTGCTGCGCAGTCGCACGCCGGTGACCCCTGAAGCATCTCCCAGCACCTCATCGAGGGTCCTGTGCACCTTCAGCTCAATCTTGCCGGCTGCCACCTTTTCCATCAGCTTGTCCACCATGATGGGCTCGGCCTTGAATTTGTCGCGTCGGTGCACCAGGTAGACCTTGCTGGCAATGTTGGACAGGTAGAGGGCTTCCTCGACGGCCGTATTGCCGCCGCCCACCACGCAGACCACCTGGTTGCGATAGAAAAATCCATCGCAGGTGGCACAGCCCGACACCCCCTTGCCCATGAAGGACGTTTCTGAGGGCAGCCCCAGGTATTTGGCCGAGGCCCCGGTGGCGATGATCAAGGCATCGCAGCTGTAGGTGTCGCTGTCCCCCTTGAGGATGAACGGCCTTTGACCAAGTTCCACCGAATGGATGTGATCGAAGATGATGTCGGTCTTGAAGCGCTCGGCGTGGGCCTGAAAGCGCTGCATCAGGTCGGGCCCTTGCACCCCTTGTGCGTCGGCCGGCCAGTTGTCGACATCGGTGGTGGTC
Organism: uncultured Polaromonas sp.; assembly: GCA_964413475.1. Taxonomy (GTDB): domain Bacteria; phylum Pseudomonadota; class Gammaproteobacteria; order Burkholderiales; family Burkholderiaceae_C; genus Polaromonas. Next base: position 19,321 of record CAYPSU010000048.1, read on the forward strand.
ATCAACTGACCGCCTTGCGCGATACCGGTGATCAGGACCGGCTGGAGATTGGCGCGAGCCGCGTAGACGGCTGCGGTGTAGCCTGCGGGGCCAGAGCCCAGGATCAGGACCTTGCAATGTTTCATGGCTTGTGGATTCAGAGCGCGGGCTCATGGCCCGGGTTTTCGGCCCGGCCCTGGGGCCTGGGAAGGCCTCTATTGTAGGGAGCACGAGGGACGCGCTGACTTGGGGGCGTCAAGGCTGGACGCCTGCCGCCGGTCAGGCCGTCAGCAGCTCGGCTGCGGGTCATGGACCCCCGCTTCTGCGGTAAGCTTGCGTCTGCATTCATGACCTATTCGATCAACACCCTCACATCGCAGCCCCAGCCGTCCGAACACCCGGCCCGGCTGGGGCGATTTGCCCAGGAGCTGGGCTTGGCCCTGGGTCTGGTGGCCCTGCTGTTTTGGGGGATCGCTTTGCTCAGTCATTCGCTGGATGACCCGGCCTGGTCGACCACCGGGACCGCGCTGGCAGGCTCGGCACCGGCCCTGCGCAACTGGGCGGGTCGTGCTGGCGCGTGGCTGGCCGACGGCAGCTACTTTCTGCTGGGCCTGTCGGTCTGGTGGCTGTTCGCGCTGGCGGTCCGTGCCTGGCTTGGCGGATTGCGGCGCTGGTTGGGTGGCGTTGCGGTCCAGGCTCCCAAGGTGCAGCATCGCGCCATTTTCTGGAGCAGTGTGATCCTGCTGATGACCGCAAGCTGTGCTCTTGAGTGGACACGACTGTATCGTTTTGAGTCATCGCTGCCGGGCCACGCCGGCGGTGTGCTGGGGCACCTGGCCGGACCGGCCTCGATGCAGTGGCTCGGCTTTGCGGGTTCGGGAATTGTCTGGATCGCCGTTGGGGTTCTGGCGGTTTCCCTGGCGTTTGGCTTTTCCTGGGCCCAGGCGGCTCAGCGTCTGGGCGCACTGATCGATGACTTCATTGAATCGCGCCGGGAGCGCCGCGAACTTGAGCAAGATTTGGCTGCTGGCCGCGAAGCCGCTCGAGAGCGCGAGGAAGTGCTCTTTGAGGAACGGGTCGAAATTGAGGAACACCATCCGATTGCGGTGGTGATCGAGCCGCCACCCGTGGAAATTCCCAAGAGCGAGCGGGTGGCCAAAGAGCGGCAAAAGCCGCTGTTTCAGGACCTGCCCGATTCCAACCTGCCCCAGGTTGATTTGCTTGATGCAGCGGCCTCGCGTCAAGAGGGCGTTTCGCCCGATTCCCTGGAGATGACCTCTCGACTGATCGAGAAGAAGCTCAAGGACTTCGGGGTCGAGGTTCGTGTGGTGGCCGCAGCGCCCGGTCCGGTGATCACCCGCTATGAAATCGAGCCGGCCACCGGTGTCAAGGGGTCGCAGGTGGTCAATTTGGCCAAAGACCTCGCACGTGCGCTCAGTCTGGTGTCGATCCGGGTCATTGAAACCATACCCGGCAAGAACTACATGGCCTTGGAGCTGCCCAATGCCAAGCGTCAGTCGATCAAGCTCAGTGAAATCCTGGGCTCACAGATCTACAACGAAGCCCGATCCATGCTGACCATCGGGCTGGGCAAGGACATCCGTGGTCATGCGGTAGTGGCCGATCTGGCCAAGATGCCGCACTGTC
>CAYPSU010000049.1:0-11147 GCA_964413475.1 uncultured Polaromonas sp.
GCAAGGTCATGGTGGTGGTGGCCGAGGTCATGGCCGCTGGTGAGCTCAAGCTGGCCGGCCTGGGCGTGGCGGCCAGCAATGGACTCAAGCGTGGCGTGGTGGTCAACATTGATGCCACGGTGCAAAGCATCCAGCAGGCCCTCAAAGAAGCGGAGCTGATGGCTGACTGCAAGATCGGCCGGGTCTACACCGGCATCACGGGCAGCCATATTCGGGGCATGAATTCCAGTGGCATGGTGGCCGTCAAGGACAAGGAGGTCACGCCTGCCGATGTGGCCCGCGTGATCGAGACGGCCAAAGCGATCAATATTTCAACCGATCAGCGTTTGCTGCTGGTTGAGCCGCAGGAATTTGTGATCGATGGGCAGGACGTGCGCGAACCCATCGGGATGAGCGGCGTTCGGCTGGAAGCCAAGGTCCATATCGTCACCGGCGCACAGAGTGCGGCCGAGAACATCATCAAGTGTGTGCGCCGCTGCGGCCTGGAAGTTGATCAACTGATGCTCAATCCCTTGGCGGCCAGCCTTTCGGTGCTCAGTCAGGATGAACAGGAACTGGGTGTGGCGCTGGTCGATATCGGCGCCGGTACCACCGATGTGGCCATCTTCACCGGCGGTGCAATTCGGCACACCGCCGTGATTCCGATCGCCGGTGATCTGATCACCAGTGACATCGCCATGGCCCTGCGAACCCCAACCAAGGACGCCGAGGACATCAAGGTCGAGAGCGGGTGCGCCAAGCAACTGCTGGCTGATCCCGAGAGTCAGGTCGAGGTGCCGGGCCTGGGCGACCGGGGGCCGCGCATGCTCAGCCGTCAGGCGCTGGCCGGCGTGATCGAGCCCAGGGTGGAGGAAATCTTCACCTTGGTACAGCAGGTCATCCGCGAATCGGGCCACGAGGAAATGCTGTCCTCGGGCATCGTGATCACCGGAGGCAGTGCGGTGATGGCGGGCATGGTGGAGCTGGGGGAGGATATCTTTCTCAAACCGGTTCGCCGCGGCCTGCCGCGTTATTCCAGCGGCTTGTCGGACATGGTGGCCCAGCCTCGTGCGGCCACCGTCATGGGCCTTCTCGAAGAAGCCCGCCTGGCCCGTATGCGCGGGCTCAAGGTGGCGCAGAAGTCGGGCAGCGTCAAGAACGCATTCGGCCGTATGAAGGACTGGCTGGCGGGGAACTTCTGATGAACACACAAGCTCTTGCGGGACCGCGATCCAACGGCCTGACCCACTCGGGAGGTGCTGACCCACCTTCATAAGCTCATTTTTCGCAGCATTCTCAAAAAACTTTCATTCATGGCAACTGCAGACGAGAAGGAGGCTCAATATGAGCATCGAGATGATGGATATCGAAGAGTTCAACCAGGGTACGCAGATCAAGGTCATCGGCGTGGGCGGTGGCGGCGGCAATGCGGTCGAGCACATGATTGCCAGCCAGGTGCAGGGCGTGGAGTTCATTTGCGCCAATACCGATGCGCAGGCGCTGGGCCGTATCGCCGCTGACAAGATCATCCAACTGGGCAATTCCGGACTGGGCGCTGGCAGCAGGCCTGACAGGGGTCGCGAGGCGGCCGAGCTGGCCGCTGACGACATCCGCGCGGCCATCGATGGCGCGCACATGCTCTTCATCACGGCTGGTATGGGCGGCGGCACCGGCACCGGCGCAGCGCCGGTGATCGCACGCATTGCCAAGGAAATGGGCATTCTCACGGTGGGTGTGGTGACCAAGCCCTTTGACTTTGAAGGCGGTCGCCGCATGGCCAATGCCGACGCTGGTCTGGCCGAGCTGGAGGCCAATGTCGACTCGCTGATCGTGGTGCTTAACGAGAAACTCCTGGAGGTCTTGGGCGAGGATATCTCGCAGGACGAGGCTTTCGCCCATGCCAATGATGTGCTCAAGAATGCGGTGGGCGGCATCGCCGAGATCATCAATGTGAAGGCGCTGGTCAATGTTGACTTCGAGGACGTCCGCACAGTCATGGGCGAGCCAGGCAAGGCCATGATGGGCACGGCTCGCGCCAGCGGCCCGGACCGCGCCCGCATTGCCGCTGAGCAGGCGGTGGCTTGCCCCTTGCTGGATGGCGTGGACATGAACGGTGCTCGAGGCGTGCTGGTGCTGATCAGTGCGGCCAAGGGATCGCTCAAGCTCAACGAAACCAAGCTGGCCATGAAGACTGTCAGTGCCTTTGCTGCACAGGACGCCCATGTGATCTATGGCACCGCCTATGACGAATCTCTGGTCGATGAGATTCGTGTGACTGTCGTCGCCACCGGTCTGAACCGCCAGGGCGCGCGGCGTGCTGCGCCTCCGCTGCAGGTGATTCAGCGCACCGGTACCGACAACCTGCCGGTGCAACCGCTTCAGGCTGCGGCGGGTGCGACAGCCGGGACGTCTTATGAGTCCCCGGCAGTTTGGCGTAACAACCGCAACCAGGCGGCGGCCAAGGTGGATGCGTTGGCCGCAGGCGGCATGGACGACTTCGAGATCCCGGCCTTCCTGCGTCGCCAGGCGGACTGAATCGCCTGGGCTCCGGGTTCAAGGGCCCGGAGCCGCGTCGCAACAGCGTCTCTTGGAAGCAAGCTGGGCCCGGGTCATGGGCGTGGTGGCCGGTCCAGCCGCTCGCAGCATCTAAAATCGGCTCATGTTGGCTCAACGCACTCTGCGATCGCTCTCCAAGGCCGTGGGCGTTGGCCTGCACAGCGGGCAGCGGGTCGAACTGACCCTCAGGCCGGCTCCACCCGACACCGGCATAGTGTTCAGGCGGGTCGACCTGCCGGCGCCCGTAGATATTGCGGTCTGCGCGACTGCGGTCACCGATACCCGACTGGCCTCGACCATTTCGGCCGGGCAGGCCAGGGTCTTCACGGTCGAGCACCTGATGTCGGCCTGCGCCGGTTTGGGACTGGACAACCTCTACATCGACATCACCGCCGAAGAGGTACCGATCCTCGACGGTTCAGCCGCCTCTTTTGTCTTTCTCCTGCAGTCGGCCGGTATCGCTCTACAGGATGCGCCCAAGCGCTTTGTTCGCATCATGCAACCGGTGCGGGTGGAAGAGGGGCAGGGCGCCTCGCTCAAATGGGCGCAGCTGGCGCCTTATGAAGGCTACAAACTGAGCTTTGAAATTGACTTTGACCATCCGGCGGTCGATTCGACCGGTCAGCGCTTCGAGTTCGACATGGGAAGCGGCTCATACACCCGGGATATTGCCAGAGCACGCACCTTCGGTTTTACCAAGGATGTGGAGATGATGCGCGCCAATGGCTTGGCCCTGGGAGGAGGCCTGGATAACGCGATCGTGATGGATGACTACAAGGTGCTCAATGCTGAGGGGCTGCGTTACAACGACGAGTTCGTCAAGCACAAGATTCTTGATGCGATGGGCGACCTGCATTTGCTGGGTAAGCCCCTGCTGGGTGCCTACAGTGCCTTCCGCTCGGGCCACGCCTTGAACAATAGGCTGCTCAGGCAATTGCTGGCTCAGCAAGGCGCCTACGAGGTGGTGAGCTTCGAGGACGAGCGTCAGGCCCCCAGCGGGCTGGCGCGACTGGCCCCGGCTTGGTGAGGCCCGGTCGCTGTGCTGCTGTTTCGCTGGCTGTTCTTTCTGCTTCTTCTGGCCGCCGGGGTCTTTTTCGCTCTCTTCATGGTCACGGGACGGCCGCACTACAAACGCTGGGGTTGGGTCATTTTCAAGTGGACTTTGCTGGCCGCACTGGGCTTTTTTGCGGTGCTGATTGTCGAGCGTGTGTTCTGAAGCCGCTGGCTCAGCGTGCTCTGCCGCCGCGGTAGCGGGCGCTGGGTCCGGGGCCCGGCGGGCTGGTGTGGCTGAACTTATGGCCTGCGCCCGAAGGGGCGGCGCCTGCTCTGGCCAGCACCCCTAGCGTGGCACCGACTTGTGCGTGGGTGATGGCCAGCCCCAGGGCATCGGCGGCGTCGGGGCCGGGCAAGCCCGGCAGCTTGAGCAGACGCATCACCATTTGCTGAACCTCGGCTTTGGTGGCGCGGCCATGGCCCGCCACCGCCTTTTTCAGTTGCAGCGCGGTGTACTCATGCACCGGCAGATCGCTGTGAACCAGGGCAGTCACGCAAGCCCCGCGGGCCTGCCCTAGCATCAGACTGGCCTGCGGGTTGTTGTTGATGAAGACAATTTCTACGCACGCTTGTGCGGGGGCGTACCGCTCCGTGATGGCCCGCACCCCGTCGAACAGTACTTTCAGGCGAGCGGGTAGACCACCGTCGGCTCGGGTCCGGATGGTGCCGCTGGCCACGTAGCTCAACTTTGAACCCTGCGCGTCAACGACGCCGAAACCGCAGATCTGCAGACCCGGGTCGATGCCAAGAATACGCAGTGGGCTGTTCATCAGGGCAGATCCACAGCCGGCATGCGCGCCGTGATCGTCATCGCTCGGGAGGCCAGATAGGGCGACTGCGGCCGCTTTTCAAAATACCGCGGCCGTGGCAGCATGACCGCCAGACGCGCCGCTTCATAGGGGCTGAGCCGGGCTGCGGGTTTGCGATAGTAGTGCTGCGCAGCCGCTTGCGCGCCAAAAACACCTTCGCCCCATTCCACCGTGTTGAGATAAATCTCCAGGATGCGCTGCTTGCTCAACAGGGTCTCCAGCATCAGCGTCAGCACCAGCTCCTGCGCTTTGCGGGGCAAGGTGCGTTCCCCGGATAGAAAAAGGTTCTTGGCCAACTGCTGGGTAATGGTCGACCCCCCAACGATCTTGGGCTCGGGGGCGGGCGGACGCGATGGGGGCGAATCGCTCGGGCGCTGCGCTGCACGCTTTTTGTTTTGCTCGGCTTTGCGGGCCGCTTCTTGCTCGGCCTTTTGATTTTTCTCCCAGGCTTTCTCCAGCGCCTCCAGATCCACCCCATCGTGCTCGGTGAAGCTGGCATCTTCGGAGGCGATCACCGCGCGCTTGAGGCTGTCGGAAATCTGCGCATAGGGCACCCATTCCTGCCGCCACAGCAGCTGTCCGGTGCTGCGTACCAGACGTATGGCTTCGGCACGCTGGAAGCTGGTTGACTCGGGGTTGATCCAGCGCATCATCAGAATGCGACCGCCAAAGTAAAGCTGCAGCAGCAGCAGCGCCAGCATCAGCAGCATGAAAAGTCGCAGGACGATTTTCATGCGCGCTTGTCTTAGCCGGCCTGGCGCAGTTGCGCCAGCACCTCGGTGGTGGGCGGTCGCACGCCCCGCCAAATGGAAAACGATTCGGCCGCTTGCTCGACCAGCATACCCAGACCGTCTCTCGTGCGTGCGCCCTGCGAGGCAGCCCACTGCAGAAAAGCTTGCGCGGCTGGGCCGTACATCATGTCGTAGACCAGTGCGCCCGGCTTGAGGGCTTGCGCTGCAATGGGTGGTGCCGCACCGACCAGGCTGCCAGCGGTGGCGTTGATCACCAGATCGAAGGCCGGTAGCGCCTCGTCCAGCGGCAGGGCCAGCAGCTCGGTGCGGGTCAACGCAGTTCGCAGACTGGGATGGGTGCGGTGACGTTCGACAAGTTCTCGGGCCTTGGCTTCGGTGCGGTTGCTGAGCACCAACTGCGCCGGCCCGGCCATCAGCAAGGGCGCCAGTGCACCCGCTGCCGCACCGCCTGCCCCCAGCAGCAGCACCCGACTGCCCCGTAGCGGCTGTCCGGCGTTGACTTCGATGTCGCGCACCAGTCCCACCCCATCGGTGTTGTCAGCCTGAATCTGACCGTTCTTGAAGCTCAGGGTGTTGGCTGCACCGGCCAGATTCACACGGTCGCTGCGCACATCGGCTATGGCGAAGGCATCGAGCTTGAAGGGCACTGTGATGTTGCAGCCCTTGACGCCAGCGGCCATCAGCTCGCGCAGGCGATTTGGGAACTGTTCGGGTTCGACCCGCAGACGCTCATAGCGCAGTATCTGTCCGGTGAGCTCTGCAAATCGCGCGTGAATTTGCGGCGATTTGCTGTGCGCGACGGGGTTGCCGATGACGAAGTAGGAATCCATGGTCGGGGGCTGTGAACCTTATTGTGGATCGGCGCCCGGTGGGCGGTCCAGCGGCGTCGGCGCATCCGATCCCTCGGCCGGCTGGACTTGGGCGTCCTCCAGATCGACGGCAATGGCGATCGGGCCGGCCGCCAGCTCAGACTCGCCCCCTTCGAGATCTTCTTCGTCCAGCGGCGTGCTATCCGGCAGATCCAGCCGCTCTATCAGCGCGCCGCTGATGTGTAGGCTAATCTCATCGATCTGACCCAGACGCACGCGCACATGCGAGCCGCGGGCCATCCCGAGGACGCCGGTGACCGGTAAAACCAGGGGCAGGTCATCGGCCCGCACCAGATCGTCTTTGAGGACAGTGGCGGTGAGTTGTTCGATCTGTTGCTGGCGCAGGTAGCGCAGGGTCCAATAGCGCTCGATGCTGGCCTGATAGCTGTTGTAGGCGGTGTAGGCCCCATCAAAAGCCGACAGGATGGAAAACAGCTCGGCATCCTTGGGCTTGAACGGGGCGGCCAGGGCAGCGGTTGCGCCGTGGCGCGCGCAGGCGATGATCTGCCACTGATTGACCAGATCCACATAGCGGCGCAGCGGAGAGGTGCTCCAGGCGTAGGCCGCAACGCCCAATCCGGCGTGGGGTAACGCTTTGGTGCCCATGCGCACCTTCACGCCGGGGGCCATGCTGGCCTGGCTGCGATAGATGCCGGGCACGCCCAGTTCAGCCAGCCAAAGCCCCCAACTGCGGTTGGCCTGGATCATCATTTCGGCCACGATCAGGTCCAAGGGCGCGCCGCGCTGGCGGACCTGGATCTGTACCGTTTCCTGCCCGGTGGGCTCTTGGCTGCCAGTGCTGTCCAGCCGGAAGGTGTAGTCCGGCCGGTTGAATTGTTCGGGCTTGCCTCGCACTTGCTCCCGGCTGGCCTTGAGCTTGCGGGCCAGCCGGTGCAGAAAGCGCAGCTCGGCGCTCCAGGCAGGCTCGCCAGCTGCAGGCAAGGACTCGAAGAACTGTTCGGTGAACACCCCGTCGAGCTGGTCGTGCCTGAGGTTCTCGGCGATCGGCACCCGCTCGATCTGCGTTCGGCTGCCTTCGATTTCCAGGGATTGCTCGTTGAGCGTGAGGTACAAAGAGACAGCGGGACAAACTCGCCCCGCTTGCAGGGTGTAGTGCTCGACTACCGCATCGGGCAGCATGGTCAGCTTGTAGCCGGGCATGTAGACCGTCGACAGCCTCGCCCGCCCGATCTGGTCTATCGCGTCGCCGGGCTTGAGGGCCAGGGCTGGCGCGGCGATATGAATGCCCACCTCGACCGTGCCAGAGTTCAGGCCTCGGACCGACAAGGCATCATCGATTTCGGTGGTGCTTGAGTCGTCAATCGAGAAGGCCTGCACATCGGCCAGCGGCAGCTGACCATCGGCTGCGGGCGCTTGCACCGGCGGAAACTGAGTTCCCCGGGGGAAGTGTTCGAACAGGAAGCGCTGCCAGTGGAACTGGTAGGCCGAGCCGATGGCTCCGGCCTGTTGCAGAAGATCAAGTGGGGCCTTTCGGCTCTGCTGTGCCGCCTGCACGACAGCCTTGTATTCGGGACTGTTTTTGTCTGGCTTGAACAGGATGCGATAGAGCTGCTGCTCGATGGGTGCCGGGCAGCGCCCGTCGGCCAGTTCTTGGGCCCAGAGCTGGATCTGGGCGGCTATTTGCTGACGCTTTTCGATCGCTGCCAGGGCCTGCTGCAGGACCTCGGCCGGTGCCTTGCGAAACCGGCCCTTCCCAGCGCGTCTGAAATAGTGCGGCGCCTCATGCAGGGCGAACAGGGCTGCGGCCTGCTGTGCCGGGGTGGGCGTACGTGCTGGGTCAAAGTAGTCGCGTGCCAGATCGGCAAAGCCGAATTCGTCATCGCTGGCAAATTCCCAGGCCAGGTTCAGATCGATTTGCGTGGCCAACTCGCTGCCTGCGCTCAGCAGATCGCGCGGTGTCGGTTGCTCAAATTCAATCAGCGCATGGGCGGCCTTGACCTTCAGGCGTTTGCCCGAGTCGAGCTCGACCTGCAACGAGGCTTCGGCGCGGGACAGCACGCGGCCGGCCATGAACTTGCCGGCATCTTCAAATAGGACGTACAAAGGGGGCTTCTTTCAGGGGAGGGCGTTAGTGTAGTGGCGCCCCTTTCAGTCCCAGGAATTGCAGGATGATCGGAAGGTGCTGCTCGAAGTCGCTCAGGCCGTGATCGCTGCCCTCAATGATGCGCAACCGGGTCTGCTGATATCGATCGCGCATTTCACCCCAGTCCAGCACCTCGTCGCCGGTGGCAATGAGCGTCAGGTAGTGGTCCGGCCGCTTCAAGGCACCGGTCTGCAGGGCTCGCAGTTCATGGACAAACTGGGGCTGAAAGAAAAATTGATCCTGCGGCGCGTGCCATTGCGTCTGCAGGCCGATGTGTCCGGCCAGATCGCGCGCCGGATCGACCGCCGGATTGATCAGGACCGCCTTGCAGCCGCGCTGTTCGGCCAGCCAGGTGGCGTAGAAGCCTCCCAACGAGGAGCCGATGACCGCCATCTGATCGGCCGACCAGGCGCGGGTACCTTGCTCGATCAGCTCGGCCGCCTGCGCCGGTGAAGGCGGCAGCTGCGGGCACCACCAGTGCAGGGTCGCAAAATCGCGCTTGACCTGAGCGGCCAGCAGACGCGCCTTGGCCGATTGGGGCGAGGAGCGAAAGCCGTGCAGGTAGAGCAGGTGGGTGAGCGTGGCCATGGCGTAAGCTTAACGGCCGTCAGCGCCAAGGCGGCGGCGATAATCTACGGATGTCTGCAGTCCTCGAAAAGCCCAATCTGCTGCGGCGGCTGTCGCCGCTGTGGAGCGGGCTGGACCTGCCCTTGATGCTGGCGGCCGGCGCGCTGGCGGTGGCCGGTATGGTCATCATGTACTCCTCGGGCTACGACCACGGCACGCGCTTTGTAGACCATGGGCGCAACATGGCCCTGGCCGGCCTGATCATGCTGACGGTGGCCCAGGTGCCGCCCCAGCGCCTGATGAGTCTGGCCGTACCTCTCTACAGCCTGGGTGTGGTGTTATTGGTGGCGGTGGCTCTGTTTGGGATCACCAAGAAGGGGGCGACGCGTTGGATCAATTTGGGGGTGGTGATTCAGCCCAGCGAAATCCTCAAGATCGCCATGCCCTTGATGCTGGCCTGGTGGTTTCACCGGCGCGAAGGGCAGCTGCGACCCCTGGATTTTCTGGTGGCCCTGGTGATCCTGGCCGCTCCGGTGGGCCTGATCATGAAACAGCCCGATCTGGGCACTGCGCTGTTGGTGATGGCGGCGGGTTTGTCGGTGATCTTCTTTGCTGGCCTGAGCTGGCGCATCGTACTGGTGCCGCTGGTGCTGGGCCTGGCGGGTATCGTGCTTTTGGTGCTGATGGAGCCGCAGTGGTGCGCCCCGGGGGTGGACTGGCCGCTGCTGCACGGTTACCAGCAGCAGCGGGTGTGTACCTTGCTGGACCCCACGCGCGATCCCCTGGGCAAGGGCTTTCACATCATCCAGGGTTTGATCGCCATCGGCTCGGGCGGTTTCTGGGGCAAGGGCTTCATGGCCGGGACGCAGACGCACCTGGAATTCATCCCCGAGCGCACCACCGACTTTATTTTTGCCGCCTACGCCGAGGAATTTGGCTTGTTGGGCACCCTCAGCCTGATCGTGGCTTTCGGCTTTCTCATTTTGCGAGGGCTGGCGGTGGCGCTCGAGGCATCGACCCTGTTTGCCCGTCTGTTGGCTGGGGCGATCACCATGATTTTTTTCACCTACGCCTTTGTCAACATGGGCATGGTCAGCGGTATCTTGCCGGTGGTGGGTGTGCCGCTGCCCTTCATCAGTTATGGCGGCACCGCCATGGTGACTCTGGGCTTGGCCCTGGGCATGCTGTTGTCCATTGCAAGGGCTAAGCGGCTGGTGCAGACCTGATCCTTGGGGCCTTCCTACAATGGAAGGCATGACCTTACTGAACTCTTCCGCTGCGGCTGCGGGCCGAACGGCCCCGCAGAGCAACTCGTCTCTCAGCGTAGCCAGTACCCGGGAACGACTCAAGCTCGCCCGCCGGCTCTTGCTGGAGCCTTTTGGTCTGGACGATCGCCAGCTCGCGCTTGCCCTCTCAGAGATTCGCACCCGCGGGGCTGATGACGCCGACCTGTATTTCCAGTACACCCGCAGTGAGGGCTGGAGCCTGGAGGAGGGCATTGTCAAGACCGGCTCCTTCAGCATTGACCAAGGGGTGGGTGTGCGCGCGGTCAGTGGCGAGAAGACCGCGTTTGCCTATTCCGATGACATCTCGGAGGCCAGCCTGCTTGACGCGGCGCGCACGGTGCGCAGCATTGCCAGCGTTGGCGGCCATCGCCGGGTCAAGACCGGCGCGCCCCGGGTCAGGGTGGCGCCCAGTCGTTCGCTGTATGCCGGGCTGGACCCGATCGCCACCTTGGGCAGCGGCGACAAGGTGGCTCTGCTGGAGAAAGTCGAGCGGCTGGCCAAGGCCAAGGACAAGCGCATCGTTCAGGTTATGGCCGGGCTGGCGATGGAGTACGACGTGGTTCTGGTGGCCCGCGCCGACGGCACCCTGGCCGCTGATGTGCGGCCGCTCGTGCGGCTGAGCCTGACCGTCATTGCCGAGCACAAGGGTCGCCGCGAAATGAGCTCGGCCGGCGGTGGGGGGCGTTTTGGCCTGGCCTATTTCGACGATGCACTGGTGAGCCAGTATGTGGACGAAGCGGTGCAGGGCGCGCTCTCCAACCTCAAGGCCCGACCGGCGCCAGCCGGCGAGATGACGGTGGTTTTGGGTCCGGGCTGGCCGGGGATCCTGCTGCATGAGGCGGTGGGACATGGGCTGGAGGGCGACTTCAACCGCAAGGGCTCGAGCGCCTTTGCCGGGCGGATCGGACAGCGGGTGGCGGCCAAGGGGGTGACGGTGCTTGACGACGGCACCCTGGCCGACCGCCGCGGCTCGCTCAACATGGACGACGAGGGGCAGGTCAGTCAGCGCAATGTGCTGATTGAAGACGGCATCTTGCAGGGCTACATTCAGGACTCGCTCAATGCCCGGCTGATGAAGGTCAAGCCCACAGGCAATGGCCGGCGCGAGAGCTATGCCCATTGTCCGATGCCGCGCATGACCAACACGTACATGCTGGGCGGCGACAAGAGCC
>CAYPSU010000049.1:11193-20502 GCA_964413475.1 uncultured Polaromonas sp.
AGGAAGGCCAGAGTGTGCCGGTGGGCGTGGGTCAACCGACCTTGCGTATTGACGGCCTGACCGTCGGAGGTACCGCTTGAGGAGCGCGGGCCTGAAGCCTTCCCGCAGGCAAGCCGTGCTACCGCTGGGCCTGTGCTACAGTACGGAGATGGTCTCGCGCCCGTTTTATTTTGCTTATTTTTGGTTCTCTGACGCCACCGGCGGTCGAGAGGTACTGGCTTAAGCAAGCAGACAAGCGCAAACACCCTCTCATCAACCGCCGGCAACCCCGGCGGTTTTTTGTTTCTGTTTCCGTTGCAAGGAGTCCGTTATGTCCACCAGCACTCAAAGCGCTAGCGAGCCCTGGTATGCGCGTCCGATCGACAAGACCAGCCAGACCGATGACGAGCGTATCAAGGACATCACAGTGCTGCCGCCGCCCGAACATCTGATACGGTTCTTCCCCATCCGGGGCACGCCCGTCGAAGGTCTGATTACCCGCACCCGGCAGGCCATCGGAAGCATCATGGCCGGACGCGACGACCGGCTGCTGGTGATCATCGGGCCCTGTTCCATCCACGACCCGGCAGCGGCCCTGGACTACGCGCGCCGTCTGGTCGAGCAGCGCCACCGGTATGCCGATACGCTGGAGATCGTGATGCGGGTGTATTTTGAAAAGCCCCGCACCACCGTGGGTTGGAAGGGCCTGATCAACGACCCCTACCTCGATGAAAGCTACCGCATCGACGAGGGCCTGCGCATTGCCCGCCAACTGCTGATCGACATCAACCGCCTGGGCTTGCCGGCCGGCAGCGAGTTTCTGGATGTGATCTCGCCACAGTACATCGGCGATCTGATCGCCTGGGGTGCCATAGGCGCGAGAACCACTGAAAGTCAGGTGCACCGTGAGCTGGCCTCGGGTATTTCGGCGCCCATCGGATTCAAGAACGGGACCGATGGGAACATCCGCATTGCCACCGATGCGATACAGGCCGCTGCACGCGGGCATCATTTCCTGTCGGTGCACAAGAACGGTCAGGTGGCGATCGTGCAGACCCAGGGCAACCGAGATTGCCACGTGATCCTGCGCGGTGGCAAGACGCCCAATTACGACGCCGCCAGCGTGCAGGCCGCCTGTGACGAGCTGTCCAAGGCCGGTCTGTCGCCGAGCCTGATGGTCGACTGCAGCCATGCCAACAGCAGCAAGCAGCACCAAAAGCAGATGGAGGTGGCCCGTGACATCGCGACCCAGATCAGCGGTGGATCGCGCCATGTCTTTGGTGCCATGGTGGAGAGTCACCTTCGGGAGGGGGCCCAGAAATTTTCCCCCGGCAAGGATACGGTTTCCGGCCTGGCCTACGGGCAAAGCATCACCGATGCCTGTCTGGGTTGGGATGACTCGCTCGAACTGCTGGCTTCCTTGTCGCAAGCCGTCCAGGAGCGTCGCGCTCGCGCCTGAACTCGGTCGCCCTTGATCCCTCAAGGGCCTGTTTCGCCTCGCGGTGAGCCGGGTCCAGGGGCGGTCAGACCGCCCGGCTCAGTCTTGCAGGGCCTTGAGCAGGCGCTCATGCACGCCGCCGAAGCCCCCGTTGCTCATGCACAGGATGTGATCGCCGCGCCGGGCCACGGCGGTGACCTGGGCGACCAGGCTGTCGATATCGCTGGCCACCTGGGCCCTGCGGCCCATCGGGGCCAGGGCCTGGCCCGCATCCCAGTCCAGACCGGCGCTGTGGCAGAAGGCCAGGTCGGCCTGTTCCAGACTCCAGGGCAGCTGGGCCTTCATGGCGCCGAGTTTCATGGTGTTGCTGCGCGGCTCGAAGACCGCCAAGATGCGCTCGGCGCCTACCTGTCGGCGCAGGCCGTCGATGGTGGTGCGCATGGCCGTGGGATGGTGGGCAAAATCGTCGTAGACCGTGACGCCTTGTGCACAGCCGCGCACTTCCATGCGGCGCCGTACATTGCGAAACTCAGCCAGAGCCTGCGTTGCCTGGCCCACCTCAATGCCTACATGCTCGGCCGCCCCCAGGGCCGCCAGCGCGTTCATCTGGTTGTGTACCCCGCCCAGGCTCCACTGGACCCGTCCGAGCACTTGATCGCCTCGCAGAACTTCGAAGTCCGATGGCTCGCCGCGAGCGGTCAGCGCGCTACCGGGCGCGCCAAAGCGCCAGACCTCGCTCCAGCAGCCCATCGCCAACACCCGATCCAGACTTTCCTCGGCCCCGTTGACCACCAGACGCCCCGAACCCGGCACCGTGCGGACCAGATGATGGAACTGGCGTTCGATGGCGGCCAGATCCGGGAAGATGTCCGCGTGGTCGAATTCCAGGTTGTTGAGGATGGCCGTGCGTGGTCGGTAGTGGACAAACTTGCTGCGTTTGTCGAAGAAGGCGGTATCGTATTCATCGGCCTCGATCACGAAAGTCCGTCCTTGGCCCAGTCGGGCCGAGACGCCAAAGTTTTGCGGCACGCCTCCTACCAGGAAGCCTGGTGCCAGACCCGCGTGCTCAAGAATCCAGGCCAGCATCGAGGTGGTGGTGGTTTTGCCGTGGGTGCCGGCCACCGCCAGCACGTGACGGCCGCTGAGGACTTGCTCGGCCAGCCACTGGGGGCCGCTGGTGTAAGGCAGTCCCTGCTCGAGAATGGCCTCCATCAGCGGGAATTTGGGTTCCCCGTTTGGCAGCCGCGCGCGTGAGACCACATTGCCGATCACGAACATATCGGGCCGCGAGTCTGTCGCCTCCAGCTGCTCGGCGCCATAGCCCTCGGTCAGCGCAATCCCCAGCGCCCTCAATTGCTCGCTCATCGGGGGATAGACCGCGGCATCGCAGCCGGTGACCCGATGACCCGCCTCGCGCGCCAGGGCCGCCAGGCCTCCCATGAAGGTGCCGCAGATGCCCAGGATATGAATATGCATCGCCAAATTGTAGGAGCGGCCCTGACCTCAACCCTGCGCGCCGATGACCACGGTGATGGGGGCACAATGCGGGCATGGATACGCTGCATCCCTGGTCCGACAGTCAATCCGGTCGGATTGCCCAGACCGCCGCCGCCCTGGTGGTCGATGAAGGACTGGACTTTGGCGCCGCCAAGCGCCGAGCTCTGAAGATGCTGGGCCTGGGCGCCCGCACCGAGTTGCCCGACAACGACACAGTGGAAGAGGCCGTCCGGGAGCATATCGCTCTGTTCTGTGCCGATACCCAGCCAGCCCAATTGCAGGCCCTGCGCGAATTGGCCCTGAGCTGGATGCAGCGCCTGGCGCCCTTTCGGCCCTATCTGGCCGGCGCGGTCTGGCAGGGTACAGCGACCCGCCTGTCAGATATTCATCTGCAGCTCTTTTGTGATGACCCCAAGTCTGCCGAGATCCACTTGATTGATGGGCGGATGGATTACGAGGTGCGCAGCCAGACCGGTTTTCACGGCCGTCCGGTGGATGTGCTGAGCTTGCGCAGCCTGTGCCGGCCCCTGGGGGAAACGGTGGGGGTGCATCTGGCCATCTACGATTTGGATGACCTGCGCGGAGCCTTGCGGCCTGAAGGTCGGGCTCGGGCGCCCCGGGGCGATGCAGCAGCGCTGACCCGTCTGATGGAGGGCAGTTCGTGAAGCGTCGATCCTGGCTCTACGCCGGCGCTGCCCTGGTCGCCGCCAGTCTGGGGGCCTTGAGCGCCTGGCGGCTGCACCGTCCGGGTGGCGCGGCGGCTGCCCGGCTGGCTGCCGATCCTTTTTGGGGGGCGAGTCTGGACACCCCGGACGGTCACCGACTGGCCTTGGCCAGCTTCCACGGCAAGCCTCTGCTGGTCAATTTCTGGGCGACCTGGTGCCCGCCCTGCGTCGAGGAACTGCCGCTGCTGGAGGCGTTCTACCAGACCCATCGCTCGCGCGGCTGGCAAATGCTGGGCATCGCCATCGATCAGCCCAGTGCGGTGCGCAACTGGTTGCAGCGATCGCCTCTGTCTTTTCCCATAGTCCTGGCTGGGCTGGAAGGATCGCAGATGAGTCAGCAACTGGGCAATGCGACGGGCGGCCTGCCCTTTTCCTTGCTGTTTTCGGCCTCTGGGGAGGTTCTTGAGCGCAAACTCGGACAACTCTCCAGCAGCGATTTGCGGACTTGGGCGGCTCGTCTTTGAGCCATCCAAGCCCTGGGGTTGCCTCAAAATACCTTTTTTGAGCTTATTTGGCCTCTAAATTTCGTCATCTGACGTAATTTTCGGCGCTTCGGCTTTATTTTTGCGCTTGCGGCCGCAGGCTCAAGAACATGGGCGGCCCTCTCCTATAATGAGGTGTTTGTAGCTTTTAACTCAAGTTAAAGGCTTTTTCCGCAGGCTTGAGAGACCTTGTTTGTTGAGCATGCGGGCTCAAGGCTCCCGTCGGATCAATGCCGGCGCTTGTGGTTTTTCGCAAGCGTGGTGGATCAGGGAGCGATGAAAGGGCCGATCCGTGACGGCCTGGCAGGAGATAACACTATGGATTTGCGCAAGCTCAAGACCTTGATTGATCTGGTTTCGGAGTCGAACGTGTCGGAACTGGAGATCACCGAGCCCGAAGGCAAGGTCCGGATTGTCAAGGGCTCGGGTGCCCCGGTGGTGGTGCAGGCTCCGGTGGCCGTGCTGCCCCAGCCCGTTGCAGCCGCGCCAGTTGCTGCAGCCACCGTGAGCGAGCCCTCACCCTCTGCAGCCCTTGCCGAAGCCGCTGCAGCGCCAGCGGCTCATGCGGTCAAGTCGCCCATGGTGGGCACCTTCTACCGTGCCGCCAGCCCGGGCGGCAAGCCTTTTGTTGAACTGGGCAGCCAGGTCAAGGAAGGCCAGACCATCTGCATTATTGAGGCGATGAAGATCCTCAACGAGATCGAGGCGGACAAGTCGGGTACGGTCACGCAGATTCTTTGTGAGAACGGCCAAGCCGTCGAGTACGGCCAGCCGCTGCTGGTGATCGAGTGAGCCCGCCGCAATGTTCAAGAAAATCCTGATCGCCAACCGGGGCGAGATTGCGCTGAGGATTCAGCGTGCCTGTCGAGAAATGGGCGTCCAGGCCGTGGTGGTCTATTCCGAGGCCGACCGCGATGCCAAGTATGTCAAGCTTGCCGATGAGGCGGTATGCATCGGGCCTGCGCCCTCGGCCCAGAGCTACCTCAACATGCCGGCCATCATCTCGGCCGCCGAAGTGACCGATGCCGAGGCCATTCATCCCGGCTACGGCTTCCTCAGCGAAAACGCCGATTTTGCCGAGCGGGTGGAAAAGAGCGGCTTTCAGTTCATCGGTCCCACTCCCGAGTCGATCCGGATCATGGGTGACAAGGTCTCGGCCAAACAGGCCATGATCAAGGCGGGCGTGCCCTGCGTCCCGGGTTCGGAGGGCGCCCTGCCTGAGGATCCTGTGGTTATCAAGCGGATGGCCAAGTCCATCGGATATCCGGTGATCATCAAGTCCGCAGGAGGCGGAGGCGGTCGAGGCATGCGGGTGGTCCATACCGAGGCGGCCCTGATCCATGCGGTGCAGACCACCAAGGCTGAGGCCGGTGCAGCCTTCGGCAATCCCGAGGTCTACATGGAAAAGTTCCTCCAGAACCCTCGCCATGTTGAGATTCAGGTGATGGCCGATCAGCACAGGAATGCGGTCTGGCTCGGTGAGCGCGACTGCTCGATGCAGCGCCGTCACCAAAAGGTGATCGAGGAGGCGCCCGCCCCGGGTATCGCCCCCAAGCTGGTCGAGAAAATTGGTGAGCGTTGCGTAGCGGCCTGCAAGAAGATTGGCTATCGCGGCGCCGGTACCTTTGAGTTCCTCTACGAAAACGGTGAGTTCTTCTTCATCGAGATGAACACCCGGGTGCAGGTGGAGCATCCGGTCACCGAACTGGTGACCGGTGTGGACATTGTCAAGACCCAGATTCTGGTGGCCGCTGGTGAGAAGCTGCCCTTCACCCAGCGCCAGATCGAGATCAAGGGCCATGCGATCGAGTGCCGCATCAATGCCGAGGATCCCTACAAGTTCACACCCTCGCCGGGCAGAATCACCACTTGGCATGCGCCAGGCGGTCCGGGCGTGCGGGTTGACTCTCATATCTACGCCAACTATTTCGTGCCGCCCAATTACGATTCGATGATCGGCAAGATCATTGTTCACGGCGATACGCGTGAGCAGGCCTTGGCCCGCATGCGCTCGGCCTTGATCGAAACTGCGGTGGAAGGCATTTCCACCAACATCCCGCTGCACCGTGAACTGATGGTCGATGCCAAATTCATGAGCGGCGGTACCAACATCCACTACCTGGAAGAGTGGTTGTCCAAGCACCGGCGCTGAACCGTTCATGGCCCTGGGCGAACTTCTTGTGCTGGCCCCCGTTGAACGGGTGGAGTGGATCAGCGAGGCCTTGGAGGCCTTGCAGGCCCTCAGTGTTTCAGTGGAAGATGCCGATGCGCAATCGCAGGCTGAGCAGGCCTTGTTCGGTGAGCCGGGCATGCCGCCCCCTCAGCCGGGCTGGCAGCGCTCTCGGATCGTCGCCCTGTTCGAGTCTGAGTCGCTGGCTGTTGAGGCGGCCCGCCTGTTGCTGCTTCAGGACGAATTCGAGGGCTGTGAGTGTCTTGGGGTGAGTGAGGTCCTCGAGCAGGACTGGGTGCGGCTGACGCAGGCACAGTTCGCCCCGATCGCCATCACGGACTCCTTCTGGGTCGTACCCTCTTGGCACCAAGCGCCGCCGCAGGCGCGCCAGATCATTCGCCTTGACCCGGGCCTGGCCTTTGGCACCGGCTCGCATCCCACCACGAGTCTGTGTCTGGCTTGGATGGCAGGAGCTTTGCCGGGACAACAGCGCCCGCCGACCCTGGGTCGGGTGATCGACTATGGTTGCGGCTCAGGCATCCTGGCCATTGGCGCTGCGCTCTTTGGGGCGCAGTCCATCGAGGCGGTGGATATCGACCCGGCGGCTTTGCAGGCGACCGAGATCAATGCGCAGGCCAATGGGGTGGTGCTCAAGGTGGGGGATCCGGCGATGGCTCGTGGTCCCTACGACACCGTGGTCGCCAATATCCTGGCCACGCCCCTGAAACTGCTCGCGCCCCTGCTGTGCGGCCTGGTTGCACCGGGCGGGCATCTGGTGCTGGCCGGTATCCTTGAGCGTCAGGCCGATGAGCTCAGGCTAGCGTATGCGCCCTACGGTCAACTGCAGGTGGCTCTGGCCCGCGAGGGTTGGGTGCTGATGACCGCTCGCCTCTGAAGCAGCTGCGGTGGGTTGGCGTGCAGCCCCGCCCCTGTAGAGCCCACCCTACAATGCGGGCTCGCTCAGCAGGTCGCGCCGACCTGCTTTTTCATGCCCGCGCGGGTAACTTTTCACCCTTGTCTCTGCCATGCCAGCCCTGATTTGTGGTTCCCTTGCCTTTGACACCATCATGAATTTCCCGGGTCGGTTTGCCCAGCAAATCCTGCCCGAGCAACTGCACATCCTCAATGTTTCTTTTCTGGTGCCGCAGTTGCGGCGCGAGTTCGGAGGCTGTGCCGGCAATATCGCCTACAGCCTGCACCAGCTTGGAGGTGCGCCGCTGCCCATGGCGATGATCGGCAGCGATGGAAAGGACTACCGCCACCGCTTGCAAACCATGGGCATCAGTACCGAATTCATCGTCGAGCAGCCCGACAGCTACACCGCGCAGGCGATGATCATGACCGATCAGGACAACAACCAGATCACTGCCTTCCATCCGGGAGCGATGAGCCAGGCCCATCAAACCCGCATCGAAGCCCGCGCTGATGTGAAGCTGGCCATCATCTCCCCTGATGGTCGGCAGGCCATGATCGAGCACGCCCAACAATTGCACGCTGCGGCCATTCCCTTCATCTTCGACCCGGGGCAAGGGCTACCGATGTTCGACGGCCAAGAGCTTTCGCGATTTGTCGAAATGGCGACCTGGGTCACGGTCAACGACTATGAGGGGCGCATGCTTTCCGATCGCATGGGACTGTCTATCGCTGAGATTTCCAAGCGTGTCGAGGGTCTGGTTCTGACCCTCGGTGGCGACGGCTGCGAGGTCTGGGTGGGCGGCTCCCGGCGCATGATCGATCCGGTGCGCGCCGAACAACTGGTCGATCCCACCGGCTGCGGCGATGCATTTCGAGGCGCCCTGCTCTACGGACTGGAGCGCGGTTGGTCATTGGAGCGCTGCTGCGAGCTTGGGAACCGGGTGGGCGCGCACAAGATTTCCACGCCGGGTTGCCAGAATTACACCCTCGATCATTTGCGCGGGGTTTGATCTCCGGTCGGGCATGAAAAAAGCCCAACATCTTGCGATGCTGGGCTTTGATGGCAGAGTTACCTTACTGCTTAGGGCTTGCCGGCCGTAGGAAACGGCCAAGCGGCTTGCGGGTTCAGAGTGGTCTGAGCCGCAGGAGCAGCCGGGGCGGCATGTGCTTTGGCAGCAGGCTTCTTGGCAGCAGGTTTCTTCGCGGCCTTTTTGGCAGCAGGTTTTTTCGCTGCTTTCTTGGCGGCAGGCTTTTTCTTGGCGGTCTTCTTGGCCGCTTTCTTGGCAGCAGGCTTCTTCTTCGCTACCTTCTTGGCTGCTTTCTTGGCAGCAGGCTTTTTCTTAGCGGCCGGCTTTTTGGCTGCCGGCTTTTTAGCGGCGGGCTTCTTAGCTGCCGGCTTCTTCGCGGCTACCTTCTTGGCGGCCTTTTTGGCGGCCGGCTTTTTAGCGGCTGCCTTCTTGGGTGCGGCTTTCTTGGCCGCGGCTTTTTTTGCAGTTGCCATAGTCTTCTCCTTGATCACATTGCAAAGAGCACTTCACGGCTGATATCCGTGAAGCGATTCGCAGGGTTGGGCTCACCGAAATGGCCCAGCGCCGCGAACACGGTCAAGCAGCCCGCTCCTGCCTCAAGGGCATTTGGAGGGGGCTGCAAAGTGTTGGGTTGCATGGTTTATGCAAAAGCACTCGTTTGAATCTATCAGTCCCAGGACAGCGCACCGCCGGATTGGTATTCGATCACCCGGGTCTCGAAGAAGTTTCTTTCCTTCTTGAGGTCGATCATTTCGCTCATCCATGGGAAAGGATTTTCCTCATTGGGGAACAGGGCCTCCAGGCCGATCTGGGTGGCACGGCGGTTGGCAATGTAGCGCAGATAGCCCTTGAACATGGACGCATTGAGTCCAAGAACGCCGCGGGGCATGGTGTCCTCGGCGTAGCGATACTCAAGTTCAACGGCCTTCATGAACAGACCTTTGATCTCGGCCTTGAACTCGTTGGTCCACAGGTGGGGATTTTCAAGCTTGAGCTGGTTGATCAGGTCGATCCCGAAATTGCAGTGCATCGACTCGTCGCGAAGGATGTACTGGTACTGCTCGGCCGCGCCGGT
>CAYPSU010000050.1:0-20211 GCA_964413475.1 uncultured Polaromonas sp.
TTCATATCTTCTCGAAAAGTGAGGTGGAATCAAGCCGGGCCATGATGGCTTGGGCCGCTTGCAGCAGGGCATTGGACCGGGCCAAGTTGGCGGTGGCCTCGGCTGGGTCGGTGTCCATCAGGGTGCTTCGCTGCTGCTCCACGGCAGTTTCCTGGAAAGCCGAGGCCTGGCGGGCCGAGTCCAGGAGATTGAGCAGGACCCCGGTTCGTACCTGCGCCTTGGAGACCTGACGCATGGCATTGTTGATCGCCTCGAACTCGGCGGTGCTGGGCGTCTGGCCACTGTTGAGGGCCACAAAAACATCATCCATTGCCTCCAGCACGTCGATGGTCGTGGCATCGGCCGGATCGCCCATGACGCTGGTCTTGAGAATGCCGGTCTCCAACTCGATGCTGGGGGCCAGCTTGACCGGACCTAACTCGCCAACCGCTTTGAGTATTTCCTTACCGGCGGCATCCTTCGCCTGCGAAAACTGCAGCACTGCATCGTGGAGCGTTTTTGCCTTTTGCGCCATCTGGATGCGCGTAGCGTTGTCCAGGCCCGGCCCGCTGGCCTGGATCATCAGTTGCTGCATATTGGCCAGCATCTGGTGCAGGCTTGCCAGCTGCGAGTCGGTTTGGTCCAAGGTGCTTTGCACATGGTTCTGGTTGACCCGGAACATGGCAAATTCAGCCTTCTTGAGCTGCACCTGCACCCCCAGGCCAGCGGCCAGGGGGTCGTCCGAGGCCTTGCCGTAGCGCTTGCCCGAGGAAATCTGGCGCTGGCTTTCCACCACGTCTTGCAAATGCTGCTGCAGGGCAGCTACGCCGCTGTCAAAGAGTTGTTGGCTGCTCACGCGCATCGAGGTTCTCCTTAGCGACCGCTCATCATGCTCAACAGGGTGTCAAACATCTGGCTGCCCATTTGCACCATCTTGCTGGCTGCTGCGTAAAGCTGCTGGTAACGCACCAGATTGGCTGCTTCCTCATCGAGATTGACTCCCGAAATCGAGGCCTTCTGATCGCTCAGGCTGCGTTCGAGGGTCTGATTGAGTTTTCCCTCTTGATTCCAGCCGCCCAGGGTGTTGGCGATCGTGCTGGTCAGGGCAGTGACATCAGGGCTGAGGTCATCCCTGAGATTTTCTAGAGCAGTGGCAGCGCTAGAGGCATTGGAGATGTCGGCCGAGCTGGCCTGAACCTCCAGCCGCGAAGCACTCACCGTGCCCCCGGAAAAGCCGAACAAGGGCTTGTTAGCGGGCGTGATCGAGCTCGCGTCCACCTGAACTTTGAGTTTGTTGGCCAGATCGTCCAACATACCCTGCCATGCCGGCAGTTCCTCATTCATCAGGGTGATGAAGGCACCCGCTTGTCCGCGGTCGATGAAAGAGCGCTCCGGTTCGCTTGAGCCCGCGGCCTGACGCTGAAACAGGTCGACGATCTCACCTGATTGTGAGCCGATACTGGGCGCGCGCAGTTTGAGGCTATCGGCCAGGGGCTGTCGCACGACCAGAGGCTCGGTGCCATCGCCGTTGGTGAAACGATAGGCGCCCGCTCCCTCCACCACCATGATGCCGCCGATCTGGTGGCTCAGGCTGCCATCGTTTTCCAGTGTCGAGGTGCCACCGATCAGCCTTTGCAGTTCCATGCCCAGGCGGTCGCGTTCATCAAACAGGTCAGGGGTGGGTGTGTTGACGATCTGCGCGTTGACCCGGCCAATCTGGGCCATCACATCATTGGCCTGCCGCAGCGTGTCTTCCAGACCTCGAGCCGAGTCCTCGCGCAGGGTCTGCAATACATCCGAGGCGGTATTGATGCGGCTGGCCAGTTGGCGGGCCGACCCGATCAGGGATTCGCGGTAGGCCGGGTTGCTTGGTTCGTTGGCCAGCGATCCAGCGGCATTGAAGAACGCACCCATGGCGCTACCGATGGCGGTGGCCTCGTCGGTCAGCATGCGATCGAGGGTGGCCGTCGAAGTCGACAAGGTTTTCGTGTAGGCGCTTTCTCCGGCCTGGCGCAGCAGTTGCCGTTGCAGAAAGGCCGAATAATTGCGGCCGAAGCCGTCTATGCCTTGTCCGGGCCGCGCAGCTTCGGCCGAATAGGTGGACAGCAGCGACTCCGGGGTGCGCCGCACAAAGCCGTCGGTGGTGGCGCCCGAAACGTTCTGGGCGGTCACGAGCAGGCCCGCCTGTGCGTACTTCAGGCTGGCTGTGGCGTTGTCGAATAATGCATTAGCGTTCAATTTGGGCCTCTGGCGCGGGTTTTGGCGGTAGAGCTCACCCTTGCTGTTCTAGACGGCCATTCAGAGAGCTTTGGTTAGCCCAGCGCGCTGAATCTGCCCAATCATCTGACGTGCCATGGCATCGGCCAGCCCCAGGCCGCCCGAGCGGGCCAGATGGTCGGCCAGATGGTCATCGCCGATCTGGCTGTAGCCCTCACTCACCAGCGACCGTCCGGTGCTCAGACTGGAACTGCGCAACTCCTTGAGCATCTGCCTGAGCAGTGCGCGCTCAAAGCCTTCGGCGGCCTGCCGGATCTTCTCAGCCTGGGCGGTCTGCTGACCCTCGCGGGCCTTCGTTTGTGCATCCACCAGGCCCGGACCGATGGCAGCAAGTGGGCTCGATAGCAGCGTCATCAGATCACTTCCAAATCGGCCTGCAGGGCGCCAGCTGCCTTCATGGCTTGCAGGATGGCCATCAGGTCCTGGGGCGTGGCTCCCAGACGGTTGAGCGCTCGCACCAGGTCTTCCAGATTGGCGGTGGAGGGCACCTGAATCAGGTTCCCGGCCGGACCGCTGTCGACCGAAATCACATCGTTTCTCTCGATGGCCGTTCTGGCTCCCAGAGCCAGCGGCGGGGGTTGCACCACACGCGACTGGTTTTGCACCCGCACCGTGATTGATCCGTGGGTGACTGCAAAGGGCAATAACTGCACCGATTGATTGATCAGCACCGAGCCGGTGCGCGCATTGATCACCACCTTGGCCGCTTCACTGACCCGCGGCACCTCCAGTTCCATCAGGCGCGCCATGAAAGACATGCGCTGGGCTGGATCCACCGGCGCCCGGACATTGACGGTGCGTGCATTGACGGGTACCACCACCTCAGGTCCCAGGGCACGGCTCATCACTTCAATGGCGCGCTGGGTCTGAGAGAAATCCGGCTGCACAAAGTTCAGCTCCACCAGCGGCTCCACCGGCACCTCCGGGGCTGGGACCTCAACCAGCGCGCCGGCGGGAATGCGGCCCGCTGACTGATGGCTGATTTGCGTCAGCGCCCGTCGCGTGGTGACCGAGGTGCCGGGCACCACCACCGAGCCTTGAGCCTGACCGTAAATCTGCCCATCGGCAGCTTTCAGGGGCGTCATCAGCAGAGTGCCGCCGCGCAGGCTGCGGGCGTTACCCAAAGAGGAAACGGTGACATCCATCTTCTGGCCGGGCCGGGCCAGGGCCTCGAGCTCTGCGGTCACCATGACGGCGGCCACATTGCGCGGCTGGATGTTCACATTGGGTGGCACGGCCACCCCAAGAGCGGAGAGCATGTTGACGATGCTCTGACCGGCAAAGGGCGACTGCGTGGTGGTATCGCCGGTTCCATCCAGACCCACCACCAGTCCGTAGCCAATCAGTTGGTTGGGGCGCTGGCCACTGACCGACACCATCTCCTTGATGCGCTGGGCATGGGCGGCCGTGGCGCTGCCCAGAAGCAGGGCCAGAATCAGGGCAAAACGCAAGGGCATGGTTTTCATGATGTCAGTTGGGTCCATATCGCATGAAGAGCTTGGTCAGCCAGCCCGGTCTTTGCACCTCGTCGGTGACACCGGCGCCCCGGTATTCGATGCGAGCGTCCGCCACTTGCGAGGACAGTACCGTGTTGTCGCGCACCGACAGGGGATGGACGGTGCCGGCAAAACGGATCACTTCTTCTTCCGCGCCCACTGCCACCCGCTTCTCACCGGCCACGCTCATATTGCCATTACCCAGGACCTCAAGCACCGTAACGGTGATGGTGCCGCTAAATTGGTTGGAAGCTGAAGAGCCGCCCTTGCTGTCGAACTGTGTCGACCCGCCGCTGCCCAGACCCAGGCGGATGTCGTTACCCGTGGTGGTGCCGTTGCTCTGCACCCCGATGCGCAAGTTGGCGTCGGCGCTGTTACTGCCTTGACGGCTGGCCTTGGTGCCGCCGTCCTTGCTGGCCCGGGTGGTCTCATTGAGTATGACCGTCAGCGTATCGCCCACCCGGTTGGCACGCCTTTCCTCGAACAGGCGCCTGGGCGCGGTCTGGCGCACGGCCACCGGCACCAGACTGCCCGGGCTGGTGTAGGTCTCAGCGCGACTCTCCGGCTTGACCGTGGTGGGGCCTTCCACCAGCGCAGGGCGGCGGACCGATGAAGTCTCAGCGCAGCCCACCAGCAGGGCCAGGGCTATGACTGATGGAAACAGGCGCTTCATCACAGCTGTCCCAGGCGTTGCAGCATCTGGTCGGAGGCACTGATGCCGCGGCTGGTGATCTCATAGGCACGCTGGGCTGCGATCAGGCTGACCAGTTCTTCGGCCACATTCACATTGGACTGCTCGGTGTAGTACTGGGTGATGCTGCCCAGGCCATCGGAACCTGCGGTGCCAGTCTGGGGCGAACCCGAAGACAAGGTTTCGCGGTAAACCCCACCTCCGGTGGTCAACAGTCCGGCTGGGTTTGCAAAGTTGACCACCGCCATCTGATCAGCGGCGATGGATCGGCTGACCGAGTCGGTGTAATAACTGACCTTGCCGTCGCTGCTGATGGAAATGGTGGTGGCGTTGCTCGGAATGGTGATGGGCGAGCCGCTATTGCTGAGCACCAGGTCACCGCTGGCGGTGGTGATCTGCCCCTGGTTGTTGCGCATGAAGTTGCCAGCACGGGTGTAGCCGGTGCCTGAGGGCGTTTCGACCACGAAATAGCCGTTGCCGTTGATGGCCACATCGAGCGGATTTTGGCTTTGCATCAGCGTGCCGGCGCTGTTGATCCGCTGGGTTGAAGCCACGCGCGAGCCGGTGCCGCTCTGCAGCCCCGAGCCGATGATCTGACCGCTCTCGTCGTCCAGGCCAGGAGCCCTGAGCGTCTGATACATCAGGTCTTCAAAGATCGGCCGAACCTTTTTGTAGGCGGTGGTCGAGACGTTGGCCAGGTTATTGGCAATCGTGTCCAGACTGGTCTGCTGGGCATCGAGTCCGGTTTTTGAAATCCACAGAGATCGCATCATGTCGATGGGCTCCTTCAGACGCGCGAGAGCGAGATCAGTGATCCCGCCTGCTTGGAGTTTTGCTCGGCTGCCTGGACCAGTCGCATGTTCAGGTCAAACAGGCGGTTCTGTTTGATCATCTGCACCATGGCATCGGCCAGGCTGACATTACTGCCTTCGTAGGCACCTTGATAGAGGCGCACCGAGGGATCGTGATCCAGGGGTTCGCGGGCTTCGAACAGGCCGTCTCCGGCCAGATTGAGCTCCTGCATCGGCACGTTGACTCGCTTGAGGCTGTCGATACGGCTGAGCTGGCTATCACCGGGCAGCATCGCGTGTAGGGCCCCGTTGGCCTGGATTTGCACCTGATGCGCGCCCTCGGGGATCTGGATGGGGCCGTTTTCGCCCACCACCGGCCTGCCTTGAGGACCGAGCAGCCAGCCCCGTGAATCCAGCTGGAATTTGCCCATGCGGGTGTAGGCTTCCGAACCGTCGGGGCGCTGCACGGCAAACAAGCCGTTGCCATCGATGGCCACATCCAGATCGTTGCCGGTGTGGACCAGGGCGCCCGGTGCTGCATTGACGCCGGGCGTGGAGTCGACCACGAAGGCCCGCGAATCGGCGGCAGCCCCTTGCACCGGTACCGCTCTGAAGGTCGAGAGCAGTTCGCGAAAACCGGGCGTCTGCAGATTGGCCAGGTTGTGCGCGTTGTTGGCCAGCTGCCCCATGGCATGCTTGGCGCCGGTCATGGCGGTGTAGGCAAAGCGGTCGATCATGATCTGGGTGTGGATGGGGGTCAGAAGGCTCTGAGGGTCGGCCGTCAACGGCTGGTGCCGGCTTGGTCCCTCAGGCCATGGCCTTTATCAGGAGACCATCTGGATCACATCGCGCAGGGCCTGGTCGTAGGCACGCATGCTCTGCGAGCTGGCCGAATACGAGCGCTGCAGCACCATCAGTCGCACCAGTTCGCTGGCCATGTCGACGTTGGACGATTCCAGGGCTTTGGCCCGGATGTCGCCCATGATGCCGGTTCCGGCGCGGCCCACCAGCACCCCGCTGGCACTGTCCTCGGTACCCGAGTCCAGCGAGGCGGCAAAGGCATTGTTGCCCACCGGAATCAGACCTTCGGCGTTGTCAAAATTAACCAGCGCCAACTGGCCGACAAAATGCTGCTTACCGGTGCCATAGATGCCGGCGATGCGGCCTTGGTCATCCACCGAGACGCTCGACAGGCGCACCATCGGCTCGCCGTCCTGGTTGCTGCGGGTGACTTGGAAGGAGCCAGCCTGCAGCGAACTGGCGGTCAGGTCCAGGTTGAAGACCAGCGTGGACACGCCCTCGGCCACGTTTGTGACCTTGGCGCTTAGATTGGTTATCGTGCGGAATTTCGGATTACCGGACAAGGGGTCGAGGGAAAGCGCTGCGATATTGCGCCCTCCTACAAATTCGAGCCGAGAGATCGGTTTGTAGCCCATCACCGGCGATCCGGCTTGCTGGATGTCGTGATTGCCGGTGTGATCAGAGACCTGGTCGTGATTGAAGAACTTGCCATCGAGCGAGGCATAAACCTCGACGCGGCTCAAATTGGACGTCAATTTTTGATCCAGGCCCGCTTTGTTGCTCGTCCCATTGAGGTTGATCTGGGTTCCATCGAGTGTGTACAAGGTCATGTTGTGGACGGGACGGAACTCGATGGTGTCGCCGGCTGCATAAGTGACTTCGCGGTCCAGGGTGATTGTTGCCGTTCCGTGGCCGAGGTCGACATTGGCCCCCGAGTCGTCGCCGTTGATGTAGACCCGATAACCTTCGACAGCAGCGTCGCTGATGCCGGCGAGTTTCAGGGTTTTGGTGGGGGCTGCGGCGGGTGGGGCAATGGTGTTTGGGCCGGCAATGTACTTGGCATACAGGCTGATATTGGCCCCCTTGGGAATTTTGAGCGGGCTGGTCGCTGTAAGGGTCTTGCTGTCAGCCGACACACCTCCTACCGCGATGGATGCACCGGTGTCCACCCCGTTGACATATATGCGTTGCCCTTCGGCGGCGCTGGTCATGGCCGTATCAAGAAGGATGGTGGCGCTGCTGTCGACTGCCTCCTTGGCGGTACTTTGCGCTTTGGGGACGGTGTTCATGCTGAGCACCAGGTCTTTGCTCAAAGTCACCATCGGGTCTTTGCTTGCCGTCTGCGGTACGGCCGCATCGCCTGCATAGTAGACGTAGCCACTTGTGGTGGCCTGAATATCGAGAATGCCTTCATCGATGCGACGGTAATAGACCTCCAGCGTACGGGTGTTACCGTCAATGTCATAGACCGTTTGCGTCGTCTTGTTGTTGTAGGTTGCCTGCCCCGGGTCAAATTCGACCGTGTTTTCTCCAAAAGCTTGCGCAGTGGAGTCCAGGATGGCGCTGATGGTTGAATTGGACGTCTTGGCCCCCGGCATATTGGCCGGCGGCATGCGCAACAGGCCGTGGTTCTTGATGTAGTCGTCCGTGATTGATTGGCCGTCGAGCGAAGGCTGGTAGCCGGTCAGGTACATGCCGTTTTCGTTGACAAGGTAGCCCTCATTGTCCATACCGAACTGTCCGTTGCGGGTGTAGTAGACCGCAGCCGGATCGACCTGAGCGGCCGTACCTGAGCTTTGCAGCAGCCGGAACATGCCCTTGCCGTTGATGGCCAGGTCCAGCGCATTGGTGGAGTTGAGTACCGTGCCTTGGGTCATGGGCCGACGAACGCCCAGGGTGGTGGCGCCCATGCCTGCCCGAGCGCGGTCGGTGGCGTTGACCGCCTGGATGAACTGGTCGGCAAACACATACTCGCCGGACTTGTAGCCCACCGTATTGGCGTTGGCGATGTTGTTGCTGACGGTGTCGATGGCAGCAGCGGTGTTTTGCAGTCCCGACAAAGCGATGGTGTAGTTGCTCATGGAAGGTCCTCGGTGGTGATCAGGCTTGCAGCCATTTAAGAATTTGCTCGATGCCAATTTGCCGGCCGTCTTCCAGGTCGGCATGGGTGGTGTTCAGGGCTGATACGCGGATCGGCACATGGCTGTCGGGGAAGACCAGCTTGCCATCGGCGGTCTTGGCACTCCAGACGGTGGTGTACTGGCCCTCGGGCAGATCCCGGCCCCCGGTGTCCTTGCCGTCCCAAATTTGATCGACCGTGCCGGCCTCACGCGCGCCCAGCTCTATGCGGCGCCGCTCGGCCCCGGAGGAGTCGAGCACGGACAGTTGCAGTTCGCCCACTGCAGAGGGCAGTTTGGCCGCCAGGCGTACCGGCTCGCCTGCAAAGTCAAAGTCCTTGCCGGGGGCCAGCGCCATCTGACCGACTGCGCTGGACAGGCTGATCATGGCCGCGGCCTTCATTTGATTCATCATGCCCGTCATGGACTGATTGAGCTTGTTGATGCCATCGACCATATTGAGCTGCGCCAGCTGTGAGGTCATGGCCGCGTTGTCCATCGGCGCCATCGGATCCTGGTTGCGCAGCTGCACCGTCAGCATGTGCAGAAAGTTTTGCGACAGGTCTTTGACCGAGGTCGGGTCGGTACCGGCAGCAGGGCCTCGGGTGCCGTCATAGACACGCAGGCTGGAGATAGGATCGGCCATGGTCAGGTTCCTTACTTGCCCAGATCGAGCGTCTTGAGCATCAGTTGACGTGTGACATTGAGCATCTCGACATTCATCTGATAGGCCCGCGACGCAGAAATCATGTCCACCATCTGTTCGGCCGGGTTCACATTGGGCATGGCCACATAGCCGCGCTCATCGGCCAGCGGATGGCCGGGCCTGTATTCCATGCGCAGGGGGGCGTCGCTTTCAACGATCCTGGATACGGCTACGCCGTGACCGGCGCGTCCCTTGGTGGGGTCCACCTGGAACACCACATGACGCGAGCGGTAGGCCTGCCCGTCGGGACCGACAGCCGTTTCGGCGTTAGCCACGTTGGAGGCGATCACATTGAGCCGAAGCGACTGCGCCACCAGGCCGGTGGTGCCGATATCGAAAGTACCCATCAAGCTCATGACGGCTGTCCTGTAATGGCCGACAGTCTCGAGCGCAGCGTTGAGCTCAGGAAACTGATGGCGCTTTCAGTGAAAAAGGAGTTCTTCACGAAGTGCCCGCGTTCGAGGTCCGGATCGACCGTATTGCCGTCGATGGCCGGTTGAACCGGAATTCGGTAGAGGGCCTTGACGCCCTCGGGCTGGGCCGGCCGGCCGGGCAGATGGGCCTGATGTGTGGTGGCCAGGTTGACACCCTGAGCCTTGGCGCCTGCCCGTAGAGCGCGCTTCAATTCAGCGGCAAAGTCGATATCGCGCGCCAGATAGCCAGGCGTGTCTGCATTGACCATGTTGCCGGTCAGGATCTCCTGGCGCAGCGTGCGCAGGCGCAAGGCGGCTTCGCCGAATTGCAGGGAGTCGTAGGCGGGTTGGGCGGTCATGGTTCGGGACGCAATAGGTTGCGGACTGTTCAGCAAACTGCGTGCCACCTCTGTCGGACAAGGTCCACCCCCTGCCTCAGACCGCTGCGGTCAGGCCGGACAGCGCTTTGGAGGGTTCGCTTGCGGCTTGGCAGGTCTGAGGCGACGGGTTTTGCCCGTCCCGCTTCGATTCGGCCGCCCCTCGGAGGCCTTGTCCTTGAGACTGGGTCGAAGCAGCAGGCAATTTTTGCCGGCCCTGATGAGCCCCATTGGCGGCAAAATATGCCGTCAGACGGCTACACCGCCGCCCTCGCATGGCTGAAAACTCCGACAACAGCGAAGAACGCCCCTTAGACCCAACCGAGCGCCGACTGCAGACGGCGCGCGAGGAAGGGCAGTTTCCGCAGTCCCGGGATCTGACCACCCTGATGGTGCTGCTGGCCTTTGGCGCCACCTTGCTGAGTCTGGCGGCCTGGTATGGCCAGCTGTGGCTGGAGGTGGTCAAGGTGGGTTTGAGGTTCGGGCCTGCCGATCAGTGGCTCGAGCATCTGCAGGAGTGGGCCTCCGGCCCACTGCTGACCGCGCTGTGGTGGTTGCTGGCCCTGATGCTGCCCGTCTGGTTGCTTTCCATCTTGGGCCCGCTGGCGCTGGTACGCTTTCAGCCGGTATTTGCCTTCAAGTTCATGGGCAGTCGCCTCGATCCAATCGCCGGCCTGGGGCGTCTGGTGTCCCTGACCACCCTGCTGGAGGTTCTCAAGAATCTGCTGAAGGTGACGGCCATCTTTGCGATCCTGGGGGCCTATCTTTGGAGCCTGCGCTGGGCCTTGATGGACCTTCCGATGCAGAGTCTGGAGACCGCCCTGGCCCATGGGCTTTCCATTCTGGAGCTGGGCCTGTGGCTGCTGGTGCTGCCGGTGGTGGTGGCCGCGCTCATTGATGTGTTTATCCAGTGGACCGATTTCAGGCGGCGGATGCGCATGAGCGTGCAGGAGTTGCGGCAGGAGATGAAAGAGACCGAGGGTTCGCCGGAGTTGCGCGCGCGCCAGCGCCAGCGGCGCCGTCAGTTGGCCACCTCTCGCATGATGTCGGCCATGGAGAAGGCCGATGTGGTGCTGGCCAATCCCGAGCACTATTCGGTGGCCCTGCGCTACGAGGCTGGCAAGATGGCCGCGCCGATTGTGGTGGCCAAGGGCACCGACGAGATTGCGCTTGTCATTCAGGAACTTGCGCGTGAGCACGGGGTGCCGATCGCCCGCATGCCGCCGCTGGCGCGTTTGATGTACCAGCAGGTCAAGGTGGGGCAGGCCATCCCTGTGGCGCTTTTCGAGGCGGTGGCCAAGGTGCTGGCCTGGGCCTACGACGCCCGCGATCGGGCGCAGGAGGGGCCCTTGCCAGAGTTGGACCGACTGCCCACTGAAGAGGAGTTGGCGCGCCGTTAAGGCCGCACCAGCAGGCCGCTGCGGATCAGTTCGATGGGCGCGGCCAGGGCTCGCTCGACCAGGGCCGGCATGGCCGGGAAGATCAGCGCCATGATCAGGAAGGCCACCGGGACCATGATGGCAAACCCGATCGAAAACAAATTCATCTGCGGGCTGACCCGCGCCATCACGCCTTGGGACAGGTTGAACAGCAGGTAGATCACCACGGCTGGCAGGCTCAGGGCCACGCCCAGCGCAAAGGACACCTGCAGCAACTCGATGATCGAGTCGAGGTTCCAGGCACTGGGCCAGGTGGCCAGCGGCAGGATGCGAAAACTTTGCGTCATGATCTCGAGCAGCAGGAGGTGGACATCCATCAGGAAGGCCAGCGCCAGGGTCAGCAGACCTGCGAATTCACCGGTGACCCCTGAGCTGAGCAGAGGGTCACGGAAGGTGCTGGAGGCAAAGCTCAGCCCAGACTGGATGGAAAGGATTTCGGCGAACAGTTCGATGGCCAGAAAGCCAATGCGAACGAACAGCCCGCAGACCAGACCAATGGCCAGTTCCAGCCCGACCCAGGCGTAGCCGGCCTGAAGCATCATCGGCGGCGGCTGCAGATTGAGCGCCGGCACCAGAGTCCAGGCGATCAGCAGCGACAGGAACACGCGCAGCCGCATCGGCAGCGCCCGAAAGGCAAACAGTGGAACCAGCAGGAAAAATCCGAACAGCCTGACCGAGACAAGCATCAGGACCATCACCCACTGGCTGGCCCAATCGGTATCTATCGGGATCATGGAGCTTTACTGGGTCAGCTCCGGAATGCGCTGCAGGACTTCACGCACATAGTCCAGAAACAGACTCAGGCTGAACGGACCCACCAGCAACAAAACCACCCCGATGATCAGCAGCTTGGGGATGAAAGCCACCGAACTCTCACTGACCGAAGTGGCTGCCTGCAAGATGCCGATGACCAGGCCAACCACCAGGATCGCCAGCAGGGCTGGCCCGCACAGGACGAAGGTCATCCACAGTGCGGCCAGCGCCCATTCAACAGCCAGTGCCGGGTCCATGGCGCTAGAACCTGTAACTGGCCACCAGCGATGAGGCCAGCAGCGACCAACCATCGGCCATCGCGAAGATGACCAGCTTCAGGGGCAGCGAGAACATCATGGGCGAGACCATCACCATGCCCAGCGAGGTCAGGATACTGGCCACCGCAAAGTCGATGGCCAGGAAGGGCAGGTAGATCATGAAACCGATCAGAAAGCCGGTCTTGATTTCGGAGATGGCAAAGGCTGGGATCAGCACCGCCATGGGTGTCTCGGCCCGCGAGGCAATGGGCTGGCTGAACATGCGGGCGAACACATTGAGGTCTTCGGTGCGGGTCTGATTGAGCATGAACTCGCGCAAGGGAACGACGGCCTTGGCCAGAGCCTCTTCAAAGCCAAGCCGCCCGGTTGACAGGGGCAGGTAGGCCTCGGTGTAGATCACAGAGCCCACCGGATACATGATGAAGACCGTCAGGAACAGGGCCAGCCCGGTCAGCACCATGTTCGGCGGCATGCTTTGCAGGCCCAGCGCCTGACGCAGCAGGGCAAAAACAATCAGGATGCGGGTGAAGCTGGTCATCAGCATCAGCGCAGCCGGCACGAAGGTGAGGGCCGTCAGGCCGAGGACGGTTTGCACCGGCACCGAGTACTGGGTGCTGGTCCCACGGGTGGTCGCATTGACCAGCGGCAGGTCCTGGGCCCAGGCCGGACTTGCAGCGCCCAGAATCAGCAGCGCAAGCAGGGCCAGCGCCAACGGGCCCACCGGTCGACCTGTCAGCCCAATCTTCAATCTGGTCTTGCTCATGCTTTCCGGCCCTCAATCCATCGCTTGAGTTGGTCGGCAAACCCCGCTCTGGGGGCGCTGGCGGCCGCCGTGGGGGAATAGCTGTCGAGTTCGGTCACCAGGGTGATCTGGCTGGGCGTGTGGCCAATCAGCAGGATGCGCTCCTCAATCCGAATCACCACCAGCTGCTCGCGCGGGCCCAGAGGGCGCAGCGCCAGAATATCGATGCCACTTTGGTTGTCAGAGCCTCGCAGGCGCTGACGCGAGACCCACAGCAGGGCGGCGACCAGCACCACGATCAGGCTCAGCACAACCAACCCGAACCAGGCGGCTATGCCGGGGCCGGCAGGACCACTTTCAGGGCCGGTGGAAGCGCCGGCTAACAGGGGATGGGCCAGCCAGAGGCTTGCCAGGACAGTCAGTCTGAGGATGAGGGCGTGGCGCATGAACGTTCGGACGGAGACACGATGTGTGTCAATCGTAACCCGTACCTTTCGTCCATTATCACAATTTCACCCTTGGCAACCAATGCCCCGTTCACCACCAAGTCCAGCGGCTGATGGGCGCGGCCGTCAAGCTCAAGGACTTGACCGCTGGACAGGGCCATCAATTGGCCCAGCGGCAGCTCGGTCTGGCCCAGCAGCACTTCAGCCCTGAAGCTCAGATCCAGCACCATGGCCACATCATGAGGGGTGTTGAGGTCTTGTCCGAGTCGGTTATCCATGGTCTTGCGCTTGGGTTGCAGGGGCTGCCGGGCTCTGGGTCTCAGGCCTTGGGCGTGGAGCCCAGGGCCGCAGGCTCAGGCGATCCCGTTGCAGCGGGTGGGGGGCTGCTGTCTGGGCTTAGATCCAGATTGATGCTTGAGAGCAGGCGCGAGGCCTGCTGGGCTGGATCGCTGGCTTGCGCTGCGTTTGCGGTGGAACTCAAATCCGACGCGGGCAGCCCGGCCGATCCCGCCGAGGCCTGGTTGTCCAACGCTTCGATGCGTACCGCGTAGCGGCCGTTGCGAACCCCATGCTGGCCGGTTCCCACCTGAACACCGCGCACACGCAGGGTCACGGGCTCACGCATTTGCAGCGGAATCACCTGTCCCACTGACAAGGCCATCAGTTGGGCAACCGTCAGGTCGGCATGGGCCAGCACCGCCTGTAAAGGGACAGGAGCGCTCATCACGCCGCTGCCAGCCACGGCGGCTGGCTCATGGGCTGCCGCCGAGCCTGCTGCGGCCACAGCCGCCGCCCCTTGAAGGGCGGGCTTGCGCAGGCCTTGCAGGCAGCGCGCGGGCAGACAGGCATGCACCGGCAGTACCAGGCTGTTGATGCGAAATTGAAGCTGTAGATGCAAGATCGGATCGCCGGCAGCAGCCACACGCAGATTGGTCAGGTTGTCTTCGCTGCGCAGCGATTGCAGTCGGATCGGATGCGTGCCCGCCCAGGCCGCCTCATAGGCACTGGCCAGGCTGTCGAGAAGACGCCTGCGCACCCCCAGCTCGATGGCGTTGGGCCGGCGTGCGATGTCAGCCCGGATGGGCAGACGCGCCCCACCGCCAAACAGGCAGTCCACCGCTGCGGCCGTCCACCTGGCGTCAATGCACCAGGCGCACAGTGCTTGCCAGGCTTCGACTTCGAAGACTTCGATATCGATGCTCGGCGAGCAATCGCGTAGGAATTCGGCGTAGGTCTTTTGCCCGGTCTGCTCGATCTCGACCCCAACAGAGGCGGGCAGCAAGACCCTCAGCGCCTGCAGCCACTGGGCCAAAAAATCCTCGTGCAGCCGTTGCAGGGACTCCAGATCCACTGCTTCTGCAGGCTTTCGACGAGAGCCGGTCAGGGCCTGAAAACTCGATTCACTCATGGTGGCTCATCAGGCATAGAGTCTGACCAGACCTCGATCGAGATCCAGTGCTGTGGAGCGGCGGCTGGTCGCGGCAAGACCGGCGGTGGGCTGTGCATCGGATTCTTGCGAAGAGGACGACGCGTGGCTTAGATCGGCTTCCTGGCGGTGCTCGCCCTGCGAGCTGCGCAACTGCAAATTCAACTGTAAGCCCAGATGGGAAAACTGTTCGCGCAAGGCCGACTCACCCATTTCCAGACGGGTGCGGGTGGACTCCGAGGCTCCATCGACCAGCAAAGTGGCCTGACCGAGATCGTCGATCCGCAAATCCAGGCGATAGCGTCCCTGATCGGGGGGCGTCAGTTCCAGGGTGATCTGTCCACCGCCGTCGCGGGCCATGCGCAGGATTTCGACTTGGACTGCGCCCCCTTCCAGACTCACCATGTGAGGCTTGATGGGCAAGGAAACATCGACCGTCGCCGGTGTGGTGGAGCTCACCGGCGTGGGGCTAAGCCCAGAGGCACTTGGGGCGGGTACCGACCCGCCGGCACTGGAGGGGCTGTTCGGGCTGTCGACGGCGGAAGCGGTCTCGACCATCGGGGCTGTGCTGGCGCTGACGGGGGCCTTGGAGTCGGCGGCGGCTTTGGCCAGCACGCTTTCGGTCTCCGGGCCCTCCTCGATTCCCAGGCGGGGGCCACCATGACTCACAGGCTCTGCCGCAGGGGAGGGTTCGGCTGCGGCCGTTGCCGGGTGACTGGCAAGATCGGCGGCCGCGGCCGGGCTGGTGTTGGTCTTTGAGGCGGGCGCGCTTTCGGCCGCTTGGGCGTCGACCGCTGCGCTGGAGTCTGGTGCGGTGGTCGGCGCCGAGGGCAAGCCCGCCTGGGCGGGGGGCAGCTCTGGCCCGAGATCAATCCGGGGGGCTGTGTGTACCGGCTCGCTGGCCTCGGTGTGCCCAGGCGCTGCGGCTGCATGGGGCGAGCGCTCGGGCTGGGCCTTGAGCTGGACGGCTTGCGCTGCAGCAGCCACTGCGGCGCTGGTCACCCCTTGAGCCCCTGTAGTGGGCTGGGGCTGCACGGCCGGCGGAGCGTCGACTGCTGAGGCGGGAGGCGCAGTCTCGGTCCAGGCTTGCGTTGGCTGCGGGTTTGAGGGCGCAGCGGGGACTTGCGTTGGCTGCGGGTTTGAGGGCACGCCAAGGGCTTGCGTTTGCTGCGGCGTTGAAGCTGTCGCAAGCGGTGCTGGGGCGCCCGCCCCGCCTTGTGCTTCTTGAAGCTGCGCGGCCGCAGCTGCGGCGCTCGCATCCTCGGCGGCCGATCCGACCAAGGGCGCAGTGTTGAAAGCGGGCGCCGATTCAAGCGGCACTTGTTGAAAGGCCATGGATGCCGATCCGGCCGATTGCGGTGGGCTCATGGCCAACGCCGCCGGCTCTGTGGCCGCGACGTCGAGGGCGCTGGTGACCGTTTCGGTTATTGCAACCGCGCCTTGCAAACCGACCCCTTGCAGCGTCTGTGAAATGTGCGCCCCGGCATCAGCAGGGGTGGAAAAATTTGCCGCCAGGGTCGGCAGCCAGGTCAGTACAGGCGGCAGATTTTGCAGCCCGACGTCTGCCAGCACGATGGGGTTTTCAGGCCCGCCATCTTCCTCTGTCGCGGCTTCGGTCGGAGCCGGTTGGCCCAACAGTGCCAGGGACAATTCCGCCTCGAAACCAGGCTCGACCGTGGGCACGGAGGCGGGGTTGGCAAAGTCCTGCGGCGCGCTGCTTTGCACACCTGGGGCCACACTGCTTGGAGTCATCATCGGGTCCTTTCGCGAAGTCAGTCTCTTGCAAATCGGATGCCAACTGCTGAGCCCGGTGCTTGGGCGGGGCGGTATGGGCCTTGCTTGAGGGACCGGTATGCAAGCAAAAGGCCTGGACAAACTTGACCTCGCTCTGCCCGACGGGCCGGGCGGGCCGGCGCGCATGGCCCCGGGAGGCTTCGTCAGCGTCATGCAGGGCGCCATCGAGCAGGTCAGTCGTTCGCACCGGCAGGCCCATGCGCAGGTGCAGTCCCTGCGGGAGGGGCAGACCCAGGCGCGGTGGGAGGAGGTGGCTTGCAGCCTGCAAGAGGCTCAGGCGGCCTTGCAGCACATGATGACCCTGCGCGACCAGTTGGTCAGCGTTTACCAGGATCTGAGGACGGACCGAGCCCCCTGAGGTCTTCCAGCCCCTCACCGCGGGTTTCATAAGCCCAGGCCAGGACTTCAGCCACGGCTGCATAGAGCTCGGGCGGTACCCAGGCGTTCAGATCGAGTTGCATCAGGAATTCAACCAGCCCAGGGTCGGTTTGGGTGGGAATGCCCAGTTCTTCAGCCTTGTCCAGGATGGCTTGAGCCACGGCTCCGCGCCCCTGGGCCAAGACCCGCGGGGCCGGCATGCCGTGCTGGTAGCCCAGGGCTACAGCCTGTCGCAGGGTATCGAGGGCGCTCATAGCGGCTTTTCCGGGTTGCGGCCGTCCTCGTTCCAGGGCTGGCGACTCAGTCTGAGACCGGTCAGGCCCATCTGGGCCAGTCTTGCCTGCAATTGAGCCCAGGCTGGCTCGGGCCAATGGACATCGGCCGGCCAGCTCAGACGGATATCGAGGTCCTGGGGCCCCCATTGCGCGGCTTCAATGCGCAGGGGGCCGCGATCAGGGACCATCAGGTCCACCCGAAGGGCTGCGGCTTTTTCCAGGTCGGCCCCCGATGCGCCGGGCCGCCACTGGTCCTCGCGTCGCAGGATGATGAACCAGCCGGGGATCAGTTCACCCTGCCACTGCATGGGCCCGCCCAACAGCATGCGACCGGCCTCGGTGGCGGGCTGGGATTCGGGCGAGAGGGCCTCGACCCACCGCCGGACTTGATCGGGCGCGGCGCCACTGTCCCCGGGCTTGGGTTTTTGTTCTGGCCAGAACTGTTTGAACAGGTGGCTGGAGGCAAACACCTCGGATCGGGCCAGCCCCAGGTAAAGGGCCCAGAGTGCCCGCATCGGCCCGGCCGGATGGCCCTGGGTCTCGGCCATCTTCTGGGCTTGCGTCAGCGCTGCCTCGTCGGGCTGCGGCCAGGGCATGGGCACCCCCAAGGGCTGCCGGGCGATCACCTTGGCAAGCCATTGCCCCAGCGAATCACCCGTGGTGCTTAGCTCCAGAACCGCGCTCGGTCCGGCCGCCCCGGGCGGCAGGGTGGCTTGTCCGGGCAGGGTGCCCAGCCCCGGGGCTGGGCGCAGTCCGGTGGTGGCTTCACCCTGAAAGCCAGGCGGCACGGTTTGCACGGCCAGGCGCGGATCGGCCTTCTGGGCCTGTTCAGGCAGGCCCGAAACCGGTAAAGCGGGCGAGACCGGCTGAGCCTCGCGCCGCAAGATTGCCGGGGCCTCTACGCTATCGGGCTTTTGCGCCGGAATCAGCACGCGGGGTCCTCCTGCGAAGGCGGTCCGCGGCCCGAGGGCCGCGCGGTTTAGGGTGAGGCAGACGGTCCGGCTGCGGCCTGCACGCGCCAGGCCTGAGCCACTGGAGCGAGTACTCTGCGGACATCGGCCAGCAAGTCGGGATTCGATCGCAGACGGGCCCGCAGGATTTCGGCGCAGGCCCACTGGTAGAGCACATTCAGATTGCCCGCCACCTCGCCGCCCTTGTCCTTGTCCAGACAGGACTGCAGACCATCGGTGATCAACTGCAGGGCCTTGGTCAGTGTCTCGGCGCTATCCTGACCTGCGCGCATGCGCTCTTCACCCACCCGCAGCAGCTCCAGCAGCCGCTCGTAGCTCAGGGCCACCAGTTCCATGGGCGAGGCGATAGCCACACTGGTCTCGCGCTGGTAGTCAGCGTAATCTTTGCGGGTCATGAAGCTCACACAGTACTCCCTTTGCCAGCCAGAAAGACCCCCGGGGTCAGTCGTCCTTCATCGACGCGGTCAGGGCATCGAGAGCGCTTTTGAGGGCTGTGCTGGTGGAATTGAGTCTGAACAGCAGCGCATCGAGTGCCGCATACTGGGTGGTGTACCGGCGCTCAATCTCCACCATCTTCTCTTCAAGGCTGGCCTGTCGCTCCAGCAAGTCTCGCTGAATGGATTTCTCGGCCTGCACCCGTTCGGTGAACAGGCCGTTGTAGGACAAGGCCTGATCA
The DNA here is from genome assembly GCA_964413475.1 of uncultured Polaromonas sp. GTDB lineage: Bacteria > Pseudomonadota > Gammaproteobacteria > Burkholderiales > Burkholderiaceae_C > Polaromonas. Next base: position 18,827 of record CAYPSU010000050.1, read on the forward strand.
ATAAAGCTGGCCAAATTCTCGGTGCTGCCGCCGCCCAGGGACAGGCCGCCGGCGAGCCGGTCGGACAGGTCAGAGGCGCTCACCGCCGATCCGCTGATGCGCACCAGCTGACCATCGCGTGAGAACTCCAGCCCCAGATCCGACAAGCCGCGGTTGCTGCCCCCGGCATCGGAAAAAGGCCCGCGCAGATACTGGTTGATCTGCTGCAGGATGCTGGCCATGGTGCTGTCGCTGTTGAGCACCCCGCGCTGGCCCGCATCCACGCTGGAGACGGTTTGCGATTTGTAGTCGGCCAACATCAGGTTGTAGGAAGAGATCAGGTTGTCGATGGCGCTGGTTGGGTCGACCCGTTCGCGCCGAACCGTGACCCGGGAGGTCCCCACCTGGTTCAAATTGAGGTCCAGTCCCAGAACCGTGAAGCGGTTTTCTGCGTTTTGCACGTCCATGCCGCCCACGAGCAGCCGGGCGTCGGCGGCCACGGCATAGCCGGGTTTGAGGACGGTCTGGCCGGTTTCCGGGTGGATGAGGGTGGCTGACTCCACCTGCCCGTTGATGCGCAGCTCGATGGCCTTGGCCGCGCCGGTTTCCAGGCCCTGCAGAAAACCACGCTGACTGTCCAGAAGACTGACCGTGACCCGGTTGTCCAGCGCGTCTTCTTCATTGATCCGGGTTTGCAGCTCGCTGAGCGACGTCACGCCGCTGTAAAGGAAGGTCCGCTGCTGCCCGTCGATGTCCAGGCTGATCTGGTAATCGGTCGGTGCGGTCGTGCCTCCGATGGAGGTCTGATACAGGGCAAAGCGGCTGGCCGAGGCCAGTTTTGTGACCTCGACTTCGTAGTCACCAGCCACCGCCTCGCTGCCGGCGGCCACCGTCAGTACGTTGGTACTGCTGGAGGACGCGCTGAAGCGGGTGAACAGCGATGGCGTTTGCAGCACCTGCACGGCATCCTGCAGGGTCGACAGGCGACTTTGCAGGCTGCCCAGGGCGGTGATGCGAACGTTGGTGGACTCAAGGCGGGTCTGCAGGGCCTCAATCGGGCGCCGCTCGACCAGCATCAGCTGGTCGACGATGTTCTTGACATCCAGAGAACTGCCGGTCAGGGCGGCGGTGTTGATGGTGGCCATGGCTGAACTCCTCAGGCGCGCTGATTGACCAGCACGCTGCCCAATTGCTCAAAGCTCTGCGCAATGCGCAGGAACTCATCGCCGGGCAGGCGCCGGATCACCTCGCCGGTGCGCGAGTCGATCACATCCACCGAAATATAGCCGCTGGCCTCATCTCGTACAAATCGGAATTCGCGCTGCTGCGCCGCCACGTACTCCTGCAGGCGCCGGGCGACATCGGCCAGGGTTTCCCGCAAGGGGGCGGTGTTGGAACTCAGGTCG
>CAYPSU010000051.1:0-20188 GCA_964413475.1 uncultured Polaromonas sp.
CGAGATCGCCTGGGTGGGCCGGACCGAGCAGCAGCTCAAGGCTGAGGGTGTGGGCTACAAGGCCGGCACCTTCCCCTTCTTGGCCAATGGCCGTGCTCGCGCGCTAGGCGATACCACCGGCATGGTCAAGTTCCTTGCTGATGCCAAGACCGACGAAATCCTGGGGGTACATATCGTGGGACCGATGGCTTCAGAGCTGATCGCCGAGGCGGTGGTGGCCATGGAGTTCCGTGCTTCTGCCGAGGATATTGCCCGCATTTGCCACGCCCATCCCTCCCTGAGCGAGGCCACCAAGGAAGCGGCCTTGGCGGTCGACAAGCGCACACTCAACTTCTAAGCCGCAGGCCAGCCGCTGCCCATGCTTTGGGGTTAAAGTCTCGAGCCCGGGCTGGCCCCGGGCTTCTTTTTTTCCGAGCTCAAATCCTATGTCCGTTCTCGCCGCCTATCAAGCCGAACTCAAGGCTCGGGGCTATCAAAGCGATCCGGCCCAATTGCGGGCCGTAGCGGCCCTGGATCGTTGCGCCCAGGAATGGACCCATTACAAGGCCAGGCGATCAAACCTGCTGAAAAAATTCATCAGTCGGCCTGAAATTCCGCGCGGGGTTTACCTGTACGGAGGTGTGGGGCGGGGCAAAAGTTTTCTGATGGACTGCTTTTTTCAAGCGGTCCCCATTCGTCGCAAGACGCGTTTGCATTTTCACGAGTTCATGCGTGAAGTACACCGCCAGCTGCGGGAACTGCAGGGAACGGTCAACCCCCTGGACGAACTGGGCAAGCGCGTGGCCCAGCGCTACAAACTGATCTGCTTTGACGAGTTTCATGTCGCAGACATCACCGACGCGATGATCCTTCATCGCTTGCTGGCTGCCCTTTTCGATCATGGGGTCGGGTTTGTGACCACCTCCAACTTCGAGCCCGATGGTCTGTACCCTGGGGGTTTGCATCGCGACCGGCTGTTGCCGGCCATCGCCATGCTCAATGAGCGCCTGGAAGTTGTCAACGTGGACAATGGCACTGATTACAGGCGTCGAACGTTGGAGCAGCTCAAGCTTTATCACTGCCCCTTGGGTGCGCAGGCCGATGCCGAGATGGCCCAGGCCTTTGATCGGCTGGCCGAGCGCCAGGACGAGGATCCGGTGCTGACCATTGAAGCCCGTCAAATTCGGGCTCGACGCCGGGCCGGTGGCGTGGTGTGGTTTGACTTTCGGGAACTGTGTGGTGGCCCGCGGTCGCACAATGACTATCTGGAAATTGCCAATCAGTTCCATACCGTCATGCTCTCGGACGTACCCCAGATGCCGGCCCGAATGGCTTCCGAGGCCAGGCGCTTTACCTGGCTGGTCGATGTCCTCTATGACCGGCGCGTCAAGCTGATCATGTCAGCGGCAACTCAGCCGCAGAACCTTTACATTGAGGGCCCGCTGGCCCATGAATTTCCCCGTACCGCCTCGCGCCTGCATGAAATGCAGTCGTCCGAGTTCATGGCCCTGGAACGGCGTACGGTGGATACTCAGTTGACATGAGACGCGCCAGCCTTTACCTACTGTCCAGCCTGCTGCTGTGCTCCTTGGCACCGCTTGCGGTGCGGGCCTCGCCCCCTGTGCCGCCCGGATCGACCCGTGCCCCGTCGGAGGGGCCGACCGATGTCGAGTCGATTGGGCGCGCGCGGGCGCAGCTTGAGGCGGCTTTGTTACGGCAGGAGAGCAGTTGCCGCCGAAGCTTCTGGGTGAACAGCTGCCTCAAGGATGTACGCGAGGCCTTCAGGCGGGAGGCGGCCGAGCTGGACCAGAGGCAACGCGATTTAGAGACGCGAGATCGTCAGCAGCGCGCGCAGCAGGCCCAGGAGCGGGTACGTGACAAGCTGCTGGGCCTGGAAGATCGGCGGGCTTCAAAGGCCCCGCCGCTCACCGACCTGGAGATTGAGCAGAGGCTGGAACAGGCTCGGGGCGAACGGGCCGAACAGGCGCAGGAACGTTTGTCGCGCCAGCAGCAAAGGCAGTTGGCGGCCGACCAGCGCAACGAAGTGCGCGAGCGGACGGCTCGGACGCAGCAGCAGCGCACGGAACGTTTACTGACCGGCACCGAATCTTCTCCTGCGTCGGTGGGGTCGGATCAGACGCCGTCACAAGCTGCGCGCTGAGCCATGGATCTTGAGCCATCCGTGCTCGCCGCCTTCAGCCCAGGTGGCGCGCTGGCGCGATCGGTCGAGCGTTTCCAGGCCCGAGAAGGTCAGATCGAAATGGCGCTGGCGGTGGCCAAAACCATTGAACAAGGTGGCGCCCTGGTGGTTGAGGCCAGCACCGGTGTCGGCAAAACCTTTTCCTATCTGGTGCCCGCCTTGCTCAGTGGTGAGCGCGTGCTGGTCTCGACTGCGACCAAGACTTTGCAGGATCAGTTGCATGGACGCGATCTGCCGCGCCTGATTGAGGCCCTGCGTCTGCCGATCAGTACGGCTGTGCTCAAGGGGCGGGCCAGCTATTTGTGCATTCACCGAATGCAACAGGCGCTACAGTCGCAGGCCGTTGAAGGGCTGGGGGCCAAGCGTCTGCTGGCCCGTATTGAACGTTGGGGCCAGGTCACGCAAACCGGCGATCTGGCCGAGGTGGACGATTTCGATGAACGTTCTCCGCTGGTGCCCCTGATCACCTCCACGCGCGAAAACTGTCTGGGTTCGGCCTGCCCGAGCTTCAAAGCCTGCCACGTGCATCAGGCCAGGCGCGAGGCGCTGGCTGCTGATGTGGTGGTGATCAACCACCACCTGTTTTTTGCCGATCTGGCAGTTCGTGAATCGGGTATGGCCGAGCTTTTGCCGACGGTGCGGATGGTGATCTTCGACGAGGCGCATCAGCTCAATGAAACCGGCACGCAGTTTTTGGGTACCGAATTGGCCACGTCTCAGATCCTCGATTTTGTCAGGGATCTTCTGGCAGCGGGCCTGCAGATCGCGCGGGGTCTGGCTGATTGGAATACGCTGGCGACCCAGATCGAGTACGCCGCACGCGAGCTTCGGCTGGTCTTGGGCAAGCGGTCGGCGGGCACCCGTTTGGGCTGGCGGGGATTGGCGCCGCAGGGCCTGGACGCGCAGTTGTGGGCCGACACCCTGGCCCGGTTGCAGGAAGCTTTTGAGCGCGCTGCCCAAGCCCTGGAGACCGTCACTGAACTGGCCCCTGACTTTGTCCGTTTGCAGGAGCGGATTCGCTCTTTTCAGGCTCGTCTGCAGTTGTTTGCCTCGCAGGAATCGGACAAGCGGGTGCGCTGGGTGGAGGTTGGACAGCAGGCCCGGCTGGTGGAGTCCCCGCTGGACATCGCGCAAGTCATGTCCGGGCATTGGGGTTCGCCCGATCCTGATCGGGCGCAACGCATCTGGGTGTTCACCTCGGCCACCCTGGGTGATGATGAGGGCCTGTCCTGGTTTACCGGGCCCTGTGGTCTGCAGGGCGCATCGGTTTTGCGGGTCGGTAGTCCCTTCGACTACCCCCGACAGGCCGCTCTGTATATTCCTCCTGGCCTGCCGGCTCCCGACGATCCTGCGCATGCTGGCGAGGTGGCTCGTCTGGTCGGTGACTGGGCCCTGCGCCTGGGCGGGCGCACCTTGGTGTTGACCACCTCCCTGAGGGCGCTGCGGCAGATCGCGCAGGTTTTGCAGGAGCGATTTGACTCTACTGCGACGCTTGATGTCTTGGTTCAGGGCCAGTGGACCCGGCGCGAATTGATTGAACGTTTCCGGCGCGGCACACAGGAGGGCCGCGGCTGCATATTGGTGGGCTCTGCTTCGTTTTGGGAGGGCATCGATGTGCCGGGTGAGGCCCTGCAATTGGTGGTGATCGACAAGCTGCCCTTCCCCCCGCCTGCCGACCCCTTGGTACAAGCGCGCACCGAGTCGCTGCAGGCCCAGGGTCGCAGCCCCTTCAAGGATTTCTCTCTGCCCGAAGCTGCGGTTGCGCTCAAGCAAGGCGCCGGGCGCCTGATTCGACGCGAGTCCGACCGCGGCGGGTTGGTGGTTTGCGACAACCGACTGCTAAGCCGGAGCTACGGCGCTCGACTGTTCAAGGCCCTTCCGCCGATGCGCCGGATGGATCAGGTCGATCAGTGGCTGGCTTGGCTGGACGGACTCACCACAGCCGATACCAGGGGCGCTTGCTAGCGCCTGGGGTGGCGCCGCCTAGATAGGCGCTGTTGGGGTATGAGCGCTGCATCACCCGCAGCACGTCATCGCGCAGCTGGGTCATGCCCAGGGCATCATAGGAGCGATACAGGATGAACAGGGCTTCCTCATGGGCCGGCACGTCACGGAACTCGTTGAGTGCGGTCTGGGCCCGGTTGATGGCGGCGATGTGGGCCCCGCGCGAATGGTAGTAGCGGGCTACATTCACCTCGGATTGCGCAATCGAGTTGACGATGTAGGTCATGCGCAGCTGGGCATCCGGGGTGTATTTTGAGTCGGGGAAGCGGACCACCAGCTCCTTGAAGGACTCGAAGGATTCCTTGGCCGCCTTCTGGTCACTTTCCGATAAATCCTTGCGGGCCAGTCGTCCAAACAGACCCAGGTTTTCATTGAAATTGACCAGTCCTTTGAGGTAGAGGGCATAGTCTATGGCCGGGCTGGCCGGATGCAGGCGCATGAAGCGATCGAGGGTGGCAACAGCCTGTGCCGGCTCGCCGCCGCGATAGTGTGCATGAGCTTTTTCAAGTTGGGCCTGTTGCGCCAGAGGCGTGCCGGCGGCGCGCCCTTCGAGTTTCTCGAACAGGGCCACCGCCTTGTCGTAGGCGCCACTGGCCGCTTCATCGCGGGCCTCACTGTAGATTTTGTTGGCGCTCCAGCCCGCCGTCGGATCTTTAGGGTCACTGGCGCAGCCGGCCAGCAAGACAGGTATAGCTGCCATCAGGAAGGCGATGCGAGCGGTCGATAATCCAGCGAACATCATGCCGTGAACCTTTGCGTTGAGCCTGTGGTGAATTGAGCCGAACTGAGCCGAAATGAGCGAAGAAATTATAGGACCCGATATCGCGCCCGATGGGGACGATGATCTGCAGGAGATCGCCACGGGTCATGGCGCGGCTTTTTTGAACCGTCAGGTCACCGTGACCGAGGGCGGTCACGGACAGCGGCTGGACAAGGTCCTGGCGGTCATGCTGCCCGATCTTTCCCGCAATCTCATCCAGCAGCTCATCGATGGTTCAGCGGTCCAGATCAACGGCCAGACCCAGCTGCGTCCTGCTGCCAAGGTCAAGGTCGGGGATGAAATCGAAGTGCGCTGTGATCTGGCGGCGCAGGCCCGTGCCTTCGACGCGCAAGCCATGGACTTGGCGGTGGTGCATGAAGATGCCGATCTGCTGGTCATCGACAAACCGGTGGGCTTGGTGGTGCATCCGGCCCCAGGCCACTGGAGCGGTACCTTGCTCAACGGCCTGCTGGCGCATCATGAGGGTGCGCGACTGCTGCCCCGTGCCGGCATCGTTCACCGGCTGGACAAAGACACCAGCGGCCTGATGGTGGTGGCCAAGACGCGTGCGGCCATGGAGGCGATGGTGGGCGCGATCGCACGCCGCGAGGTGCAACGCGAGTATTTGGCTCTGGCCCATAGGGCCTGGCAGGGCCCGGTTCAGTGTTCGGTCGAGCAGCCGATCGGTCGCGATCCGCGTCAGCGCACACGCATGGCGGTGGTCGGGCTTTCGAGTCAGGTCGGCAAGCCCGCGCGCACCGATATTCGCCTCCTGGCCAGCCAGAACCAGGCCTGTCTGGTCCAGTGCAAATTGCACACTGGCCGTACCCACCAAATTCGCGTGCATATGCGGCATCTGGGCCATCCCTTGCTGGGCGATGTGCTCTACGGTGGTAAGCCTTTGGCGGGCCTGCAGCGGCAGGGTCTGCACGCCTGGCGTTTGTCGTTCAGACATCCGGGCACCGGATCCCTGATGGGCTGGCGCCGACCCTGGCCGGCTGACATGGCTGCGGCTGCAAACGCCCTGGGTCTGGTCGTGCCGGAACTGGAGGGGGGCTGAGCTACAATTTGGCGCAAGGCGTTGTTTCAGGACGCCTTTGCCGAATTGTCCAGGCGCCACGTTCAGACGGCGATCTTGCGTTTCGAGTGCCGTTGGGCTTGTGGCCGTTTCGCGGGCTCTGTTGTCCGCGCTTTCAAATTTTGACCTCATGAACACCTTGGATGCTAGGCGCGTCCTCGAGACGGCTCTCATTTGCGCGCCCCAGGCCATCGCCTTGCGCGACCTCGAGCTGCTTTTCGATGGGGCAGTCGGAAGCGACACGATCAAGCAGTTGTTGTCTCAGTTGCAGGACGAGTGGGCTGGCCGCGGGGTGGAATTGGTCCAGGTGGCCTCCGGATGGCGTTTTCAGAGCCGACCCGAGATGCGCCCTTTTCTGGACCGCCTGCATCCCGAGAAGCCGCCCAAGTACACCCGCGCCACCTTGGAAACTCTGGCCATCATTGCCTACCGGCAGCCGGTCACTCGCGGGGATATGGAAGATATTCGCGGCGTCACCATCAACTCCCTGTTGCTCAAGCAGCTCGAAGACAGGGGCTGGGTTGAGGTGATTGGACACCGTGAAACCGTGGGGCGACCGGCGCTTTATGCCACCACGCGACAGTTTCTCGACGATTTAGGTCTGCGCTCGCTCGATCAGTTGCCGGCGCTCGATGCCGAAGGACTGAGCCAGGGTGTCCTTGACCAGATCGAGTTTGGTCTGTCCGATATGACGGCGGCTGCAACGCATGGGTCGACGCAGTCTTCCACGGAGGATGCGGGCGCCGGTCCGCTTGCTTCAGAAAATGTCCATCACGCTGATCGGGATGATCCGGCCCATTCTGTCGATGACCCGGCCCAAGCCGACTCGGCGCCGAGGGCGCTGCCTCCATCACCTGCAGAGCCTAGCGGCTCCTGATTCCCATGCTGCCTGACGAACCTGTTGCTGACTTGCCGCCATCGCCTTCGGGGGCTCTCGAGCCCGGTTCCGCGAAGCCCGATCCCGGGCCCTCGGCATCCGCACCTGAGGGCGCCGAGCCGACACCAGAGTCCCGGGAATCCAGGCCTCGGCGGCGCCGCGATCGCCGCAGCCGAGGGCGCGATCGCTCATCGGGACCGGCTTCTGCGGGGGGACAGGAAGCCCCCCATGCCGGTAGGCAGGAGCGTCAGGTGCCGATGCGTCCGGCCTATCGTTTTGAGGATGTGGTGGCCGGTCAACTGGATGCGGACGAGCAGGACCCCTCGGTCGAATTGCCCCGCCGTGTGCTCGCCCCGCAGCCCGAGAGTCCCAAGCTGCACAAGGTCTTGGCGCAGGCCGGTCTGGGTTCCCGGCTGGAGATGGAGCAACTCATTCTGGAGGGTCGCATCTCGGTCAACAACGAGCCTGCCCATATCGGGCAGCGCATCCAGTTTGGGGATGCCATCAAGGTCAACGGCAAACCCCTGCGTGTGCGCATTGCGCCGCCCCCGCCCAGGGTAATCGCCTACCACAAGCCGGTCGGCGAAGTGGTCACCCACGATGATCCGCAAAATCGACCGACCGTTTTTCGCAAGCTGCCGCGACTGCCGCAGGGCAAGTGGCAATCGGTGGGCCGGCTGGACCTCAATACCGAGGGGTTGTTGCTGTTTACCAACTCTGGCGAATTGGCCAACAAGCTGATGCACCCCCGCTTTGGTTTGGAGCGCGAATATGCGGTGCGTGTACTTGGCGCCTTGAGCCCAGACGAAAGGCAGCGCCTGCTGGAGGGGGTCGAACTGGAGGACGGGACGGCGCGCTTTGGCTCTATTGAGGAGGCTGGCAACGGCGAGGGGGTCAATTGCTGGTACCGGGTGACGATTGCTGAAGGGCGCAACCGAGAGGTCCGTCGGCTGTTTGAGGCAGTCGGTCATGCGGTCAGCCGTCTGATACGTATCCGCTATGGCGCCTTTTTGTTGCCCCGCGGGCTGCGTCGGGGCGTCTACGTCGAACTGGACGACCGGGACATTGCGCTGCTCACCCGGGCCTTGCGGCAGTCCGAATCCAAAGATCGCGAGAAGGGCAGGGGGCGTGGGCGGGCGCAGAACCCCGTCCAGCCCACGGCCTACCCGGCGCCGACCGAGCCGGGACAGGAAATGTCTTTGCCTGAGGCGCAGCTGGCGGCTGAACCGGAGCATGAGGGCGATGGCGACTCTGCGGATGAGCCCATCGGACCGTATGAATTTCAGCCCCCGCCAGGCGGGCACGGGCCCGGACGGATCGACGGCGGCGGTGGCGGTGCAGGCCGGCGCAAGCGTGCCCGCGGCAAGGGGCCGCGTCCCGGCAGTCCGCAGCCGGGCTTCAATTTGCCCGGCTCCGGATCGGGCAAGAGGCGGCAGGGACGCGGCGGCTCGGGGGGGGGTGGAAACAGCGGGGGTGGCGGGGGTCAACCCGACCCGATGAAGACCTCCTTTGGGTACATCGGGGCTGATACCTTCACTCGTCAGCGCGAAGGTCAGGGCAAAGGGCGCAGCGGGGGACGCGGCGGCCGCAAGCCCGGTCGTGGCTGAATCTCCGCCTAGCACCCCAAGACGTCTGGGGATATCAGTGGCAGCCCCTAAAATAAGGAGTTTTTCGTCTTTTCGACGCTAAGCCTCTCTCTCCATTACAAGGAAACTGCATGTCTATCGAGCGCACCCTCTCCATCATCAAGCCCGACGCCGTCGCCAAGAACGTGATCGGCCAAATCTACGCCCGTTTTGAGGCTGCTGGCCTGAAGATCGTGGCCGCTCGCATGACCCATCTGTCGAAGGCCGAGGCCGAGGCGTTTTATGCGGTGCACAAGGACCGCCCGTTCTTCAAGGATCTGGTCACTTTCATGATTTCTGGTCCGGTCATGATTCAGGCGCTCGAGGGTGAAAACGCCATTCTGAAAAACCGTGACTTGATGGGGGCCACCGATCCCAAGAAGGCAGCTGCCGGCACCATCCGCGCTGATTTTGCGGACAGCATTGACGCCAACGCAGTCCACGGTTCTGACGGGCCGCAGACCGCCGCCCAGGAAATTGCCTTCTTTTTCCCTGGCATGAGCATCTACTCTCGCTGAGGGCCGCAAGGCCTTGACGGCCGTTGTTGAGGCGGGGCCTGCGGGCCCCGCTGTGCCATCGGGCAGCCACCCCTTGAATTTCTCCGTACAGGCGTTACGCTGGCGGCTCTGACAGTGTGCCCACGATGTTGACTCCCCTGCTTGGCCTTGATCTTGACGGCCTGGTCCAGTTTTGCGACCAGTTGGGGGAAAAGCGTTTTCGCGCGACGCAGCTTTATCGCTGGATCCATCAGCGCGGGGTTGCGGATTTCGAGCAAATGAGCGATCTGGCCCGATCCCTGCGCCAAAAGCTTGCAAACGTGGCGAAGGTGGCTGCACTGCCCCTGGTGTCGACCCACCGATCGGGCGATGGCACTCTCAAGTGGCTCTTCGATGTGGGCGACGGTAACCTCATCGAGTCGGTTTACATTCCCGAAACGGATCGGGGTACGCTGTGTATTTCGTCCCAGGCCGGCTGCGCAGTCGGCTGCCGCTTCTGCTCCACGGGGCATCAGGGATTCAGTCGCAATCTGAGTACAGCCGAGATCGTTGCTCAGCTCTGGTTTGCCGAGCACACCCTGCGACGGGAACTGGGTCGAACGGACCGTGTCATCACCAACGTGGTGATGATGGGGATGGGCGAGCCCCTGCAAAACTATGCCCAGTTGCTGCCGGCCCTGCGCATCATGCTCGATGATCATGCCTATGGGCTCTCGCGTCGTCGCGTTACGGTCTCGACCTCCGGCGTGGTGCCCATGATCGATCGTCTGGCCCAGGACCTCCCGGTGGCACTGGCCGTTTCGCTGCATGCCCCGGACGACGCGCTGCGCGATTCTTTGGTACCCCTGAACCGCAAGTATCCGATCGAGGAACTGCTGCAGGCCTGTGGTCGCTACCAGCGTTTTGCGCCGCGTGATTTCATTACCTTTGAATACTGCATGCTTGACGGTGTCAACGATCGAGCTGAGCATGCCCATGCGCTGGTCGATCTCATGCGGCGGCATGCGGGCACTTTATCGGCCAAGTTCAATTTGATTCCGTTCAACCCTTTCCCGGCCTCTGGACTCAAGCGTTCTGCTCCCGATCGTGTGCAGTCCTTCGCGGGGATCCTGCTTGATGCCGCCATCGTCACGACTGTCAGGAAGACGCGTGGCGACGATATCGATGCTGCATGCGGCCAATTGGCTGGCGACGTGCAGGACCGCACCGATGTTCAGCAACGGATCCACCTTCAGCGGGCCATGAAGTTCAGTCCAGATCGCAGCCCAGACCTGCTGACCTGATATGACGATCAGGCGAAGCCGTTTTTTGGGCGTGGTGTTTTTCCTGATGGGCGTGCTGGCCGGTTGTGGCTCAGGCCCCGCAACCTCCGTCCGCCTTGCCGATCCGATCACAGAGTCCGACCAGACCCAGACTGGACGCCGGGCGTTGCTGAGGCTGGTGCTGGCCGAATCTTATTTGCAGAGCGGTCAGGCGCTGGTGGCCCTTGATGAAGTCAAGCAGGCTCTGCTTCTGAGTCCGCAACTGCCCGCGGCCTGGACTCTGCGCGGCCTGACCTATCTGCAACTCGGCGATGCCGCGCGGGCACGCGAGAGCTTTGACCGAGCCTTTGCCTTGGCCCCCGACGATGCTGACGTTTTGCACAACCGGGGTTGGCTGAGGTGTCAGGGGCTTGCATCTGACCCATCCGTCGAGGATGCCCAGGCCTTGCTGCGGCGGGCCCTGAGCCAGCCCGGCTATCGTCACCCCGACCGAAGCTGGTTGGCGTTGGCGCTTTGCCAGGAGCGCATCGGTGAGCCCTCGCGCGCCCTTGAGAGCCTTTCGCGGGTGGCGCAGGAACCGACTGCGCAGCCCCAAACCTTGTGGCAGGCCGCCCGCATGGCGCGCAGGCTGGATAATCCCGAACTGGTCGGCAGACTGGGTCTGCAGTTGCGAACCCGTTTCGGCCAATCGCCGCAGGCGGCAGCTTTTGACAAAGGCTCTTGGGATGACTGAAATACAAGATCGGTCCGACAGTTTGCCTGGCGGCGCGGGCGCCGTCTTGAGGCAGGCACGCGAGCGAGCAGGGCTGCACATAGGCGCGCTGTCAGTGGCGCTGAAGGTGCCGGTTCAAAGGCTCGAAGCCCTTGAGGCAGACCGCTTTGATCTGTTGCCGGGACCCGTTTTCGTGCGTGCCCTGGCGCTGAGCGTCTGCCGCCATCTCAAGACCGACCCGCAGCAGGTGCTGGCTTTGTTGCCCGATGCCGGCCCACCTGTGCTGAGTGTCGATGGATCTCTGAATGAACCCTTTCGGGCGCCTTCCCGGGTCGGTCCCGCGCGCGCCTGGCCCGCTTTGTCGCGCCCTGCGCTGATGGCTGCTGTTGCTCTGGCCGTGGCCGCTGCGGCGGTGTTTTTCTGGCCCGAGATTGCGCCACCGGACCGGCCGGACTCGGGCACCAAGAAGGAACTGCCCGCAGCGGCGGTTGTCACCGAACAAGTTCAGCCCCAGGGGCTCTCGCAGCCAGCCCCTGGGGCCTCCACGACCCCGTCCTCCGGACAGCCGGGCGCTGCCACTGGAGCCAGTTCCGCGCCGCCAACGACGTCTGCGCCGCTGGAGTCTCCAGCCTCGAAACAGGCCGAATCGGCCTTGCTGCTGTTCAAGGCGCACAAGCCGACCTGGGTGGAGGTCATCGGCCCAGGTGGTCAGGTGGTGATGCGGCGGGTGATCGAGGCGGGAGAGCAGGTGCCGGTGAACGCTGCGCCGCTGCTGCGCGTGACGGTCGGTAATGTGGGGGGCGTGACGGTTCTGGTCAGGGGCAGTCCCTTTGATCTCACCCCCATAGCTCAGGGTAATCTGGCTCGTTTCGAGGTGCAATGATGTCCGATGGTCTGCCTATTGAGTCTGCCCGTCCGCGCATGCGTCGCTCGGTTCAGGCGCGAATCGTTTGGGGTTCCCGGGTGGTGACGGTCGGCGGCGATGCCCCGGTTCGCGTGCAGTCGATGACCAACACCGACACAGCCGATGCGATTGCCACGGCGATCCAGTGCAAGGAATTGGCTCAGGCCGGCTCCGAAGTGGTGCGAATCACGGTCAACACCCCTGAAGCTGCTGCGGCGGTGCCGCATGTGCGCGAGCAGCTCGATCGCATGGGGATCGATGTCCCTCTGGTGGGCGACTTTCATTACAACGGCCACCGCCTGCTCAGCGACTTCCCCGCTTGTGCCGAGGCCCTTTCGAAGTACCGTATCAATCCGGGCAATGTGGGCAAGGGCGACAAGCACGACAAACAGTTTGCGCAGATGGTCGAGGCCGCCTTGCGCTGGGACAAGCCGGTGCGCATTGGGGTCAATTGGGGCAGCCTGGACCAGGAACTGCTGGCCCAGATGATGGATGAAAACGGCCGTCGCCCTCAGCCCTGGGATGCCCGACAGGTCATGTACGAGGCGCTCATCACCTCTGCGTTGCAGTCGGCCGAGCGGGCCGAGGCGCTGGGCATGAAGCACGAGCAGATTTTGCTGTCCTGCAAGGTCTCGGGCGTGCAGGACCTGATCTCGGTGTACCGCGAGCTGGCCAGGCGTACCGATCATGCCCTGCACCTGGGCCTGACCGAGGCGGGCATGGGGACCAAGGGAACGGTGGCTTCCAGTACGGCCTTGTCGATCTTGCTGCAGGAGGGCATTGGAGACACCATCCGGGTGTCGCTGACTCCGCAGCCGGGCGAGTCGCGCACGCAAGAGGTCGTGATCGCTTCGGAGATCCTGCAGGCCTTGGGTTTGAGGATCTTTGTGCCCAGCGTGACTGCCTGCCCCGGGTGCGGACGTACCACCAGCACCACCTTCCAGGAGTTGGCCAAGCAGATCGATGATTTCCTGCGCATGCAAATGCCGCTCTGGCGAAAACAGTACCCGGGTGTTGAAAACCTGAAGGTGGCGGTGATGGGGTGCATCGTCAACGGGCCCGGCGAGAGCAAGCACGCCGATATTGGGATCAGCCTGCCGGGAACAGGCGAAGCCCCCGCTGCGCCGGTTTTCATCGATGGCCAGAAGCGACTGACTTTGCGGGGCGAGGGCATTGCCCGTGAATTTCAGGACATCGTCGAGAACTACATTCAAAGCCGCTTTGGCAAGCCAACCCCGGCCGCCGCTGAGCACTAGAAAAAGGGCCTCAGGCCCGTCTGCACACCATGGTTGAGAAACTGACAGCCGTCAAAGGCATGAACGACATTCTGCCGCCTGATTCAGCGCGCTGGGAATGGCTGGAGGACAAGGTCAGGAGCCTGATGGCCCGCTATGCCTACCTCAATATTCGCACGCCCATCCTTGAGCACACCCGACTGTTTGTACGCAGCATCGGAGAGGTGACCGATATTGTTGAGAAGGAGATGTATTCCTTCGAGGATCGTTCTGATAAGCACGGCCAGGCCGATTCCCTGACCATGCGGCCCGAGAACACGGCCAGCGTGGTGCGCGCGATCACCGAGCACAATCTGCTCTACGAAGGTGGCAAGCGTCTCTACTACATGGGGCCGATGTTCCGAAGGGAGCGTCCGCAGCGCGGCCGCTACCGTCAGTTCCATCAGATCGGTGCCGAGGCCCTGGGCTTTGCGGGTCCTGACGTCGATGCTGAACTGATCTTGCTGGCCGTTGCCCTTTGGCGCGAAATCGGCCTGAGCGACTGGCGCCTGGAAATCAACTGTCTGGGGCAGCCCGAGGAGAGGGCGCGTCATCGTGAGCAGCTGATTGCTTACCTCGAGCGCCGTATCGACCAACTCGATGAAGAGGCGCGACGACGCCTGCACAGCAACCCGCTGCGAATTCTGGACACCAAGAATCCGGCGATGCAGGATTTGGTCAATCAGGCCCCGCGTCTGATTGATTTTCTGGGCCGCGACTCCCTGGCGCACTTTGAGGGTCTGCAGTCCATGCTCGATGCCGGCGGTGTGCGTTGGGATCTCAATCCGCGTCTGGTGCGTGGACTGGACTATTACAACCTGAGCGTTTTTGAGTTCGTCACTGACCGACTGGGCGCGCAGGGCACCATCTGCGCGGGCGGGCGCTATGACGGACTGATGGCCCAGATGGGGGGCAAAAGTGCACCGGCGGTGGGTTGGGCTCTGGGGGTCGAGCGGGTGCTCGAGCTGCTCAAGGAACAGGGCGATGCCTGGCATCAGCCGGCGCCTGATGCTTTTGCCGTGATACCGGATGCCGCCTCGGTGCCCCAGGTTTTAGCCTGTCTTCAGGCTCTGCGGGAAGCGGGCGTGAGCATTCAGATGCACGCCCCGGCCGGTGGACAGGCGCAGGGCATGGGCAGCATGAAGTCGCAGTTCAAGCGCGCCGATGCCAGCGGGGCGCGTTTTGCCTTGATATTCGGAGCCGATGAGCTGGCCCAGGGCAGTGTGGCCGTCAAGCCACTGCGCGGCCCACAGGATCAGGCGCAGGTTCTGGAGCCGCTCTCCGAGGTGCGGCGCTGGGCTGCTCGTCTGCTGGCGCCCAGGTGAGATCTGTGCAGCCCTTGCCGGGGGCGCGCCCGCCTACAATGAAGGTTTCCCCCCCAAGCTTGGCTTCGGGCCCCGTTTCCCCTGTTTGACCTGGCGCCCCAGCGCCCCCATCCATGGCCAGTCCACTCGACCTGCAAGAGCAGGAGCAGATTGAAGACATCAAGCATTTCTGGAAACGCTACGGAAATGCGATCACCTGGGCACTGATTGTGGTGCTGGGCGCTTTCGCGGCCTTCAATGGCTGGCAGTATTGGCAGCGCAAACAGGGCGCCGAGGCGGGGGTCATGTACGACCAGGTAGAGGCTGCGGTGGCGGCGGGCGATCTGGGCCGGGTTGAGCGGGCGTTGTCCGATATCAAGGAACGGTACGGCAGCACCACCTTTGCCCATCAGGCGGCCTTGTTGGCCGCTCGCGCCTACTACGACAAGGGTAAAGGCGATGCGGCCAAGGCCACTCTGAGCTGGGTGGTGGAGAAGGCCGGTGATGATGGACTGCGTGCCGCCGCCCGCCTGCGTTTGGCCTCGCTGTCCCTTGAGGCCAAGGCCTATGACGAGGCCCTGTCGCAGTTGGGCGCCAGCATGCCTGCCTCATTCACCGCTCTGGCCCACGACCGCCGCGGCGACGTGTATTTGGCCCAGGGTAAGGCGGCCGAGGCGCGAGCCGAGTACCGAAAGGCCTATGACGGCATGGATGAATCGGTCGAGTATCGGCGACTGGTGGAAGTCAAACTCAATGCCTTGGGCGTGGATGTGTCCCCAACACCGGTTGAGGTCAAGAAATGAAGCGTGCTGTATGGGCCGTTGGTTGCCTGGTGCTGCTTGCGGCATGTTCAACCGGTTCGCCGCGGCCCAAGCCAGCTGATTTGCCGACGATCACCCCTACGGTTGTGGCCCGTCAGGTCTGGGCTCAGCGGTTACCGGGCATTGACTATCCGGCCTCAGTGCAGGCGCATGGGGGTCGCGTGGTGATTGGCGCGGGCGATGGCACGGTGGTCGAACTCGATGCGGCCTCGGGTCGCGAAATTTGGCGGGCCGCCGTGGGCGCCCCGCTGGCCGCGGGCGTGGGCAGCGATGGCAGTACGGTTGCGGTGGTCACGCGGACCAATGAACTGGTGGCCCTGCGGGAGGGCCGGGTGGTCTGGCGTCAGCGGCTGCCGGCCCAATCTTTCTCGGCACCGCTGGTGGCCGGTGCACGGGTGTTTCTGCTGACGGCCGATCGTGCGGTGACCGCTTTTGATGCCCAGGGCGGGCAGCGCCTTTGGGCGCAGCAGCGTCCGGCCGGCGATCCGCTGGTGCTGCGCCAGACCGGCGTCATGCTGCCGGTGGGCGATACCCTGCTGGTGGGCTTGGGCGGTCGTTTGTCGGGACTCAACCCGTCCAATGGTTCGGTGCGTTGGGACGTGCCGGTGGCCACGCCGCGCGGGATCAATGAAATCGAGCGCCTGGTCGACCTGGTCGGCCCCGCCGCCCGTCAGGGGCAGGTGGTTTGTGCACGCGCCTTCCAGGCGGCGGTGGCCTGCGTCGATGCCCAGCGCGGCGCGCTTCTGTGGAGTCGACCCTCCAGTGGTGATGTCGGCTTGGCATCTGACGAACGTCTGCTCTTTGGCGCCGAATCCGATGGTCAGGTTCAGGCCTGGCGTTTGGCTGGCGGTGATCGTGCCTGGAACTACGATCAGCTGCGCTTTCGCGACCTGACCGCGCCGCTGGTGATCGGTCGCTCGGTGGCCGTTGGAGATCTTCAGGGTTTTGTGCACTTGCTCTCGCGCGAGGACGGCACGCCCCTGGGGCGCATCAGCACTGACGGGTCGGCGGTTATGGCCACCCCGGTGCTGGTCGGTCAGACCCTGGTGGTGGTGACCCGTTCGGGCGGTGTGTTCGGCTTCCTGCCCCAGTAAGGCCGGAGTCCATCGCTCTCTGGATCGCCACAGCCCCGATGAAACCGGTTCTTGCCCTTGTGGGACGGCCCAATGTGGGCAAGTCCACGCTGTTCAACCGACTGACCCGCTCCCGTGATGCCATCGTGGCCGATTACGCCGGCCTGACCCGTGATCGCCATTACGGCAATGCCCGTTTGGGCTCGCAGGCCTTTATCGTTATTGACACCGGCGGTTTTGAGCCGACGGCCGAGTCGGGCATCTATCGCGAGATGGCCCGTCAGACGCGGCAGGCGGTAGCTGAGGCCGATGCGGTTATCTTCGTGGTGGATGCGCGAGAAGGCCTGTCGGCGCAGGACCATGACATTGCCGCCTATCTGCGCAAGCTGGGCAAACCCACGGTTCTGGTTGCCAATAAAGCCGAGGGTATGAAATCCGGCTCGCAACTGGCTGAATTCTTCGAACTTGGGCTGGGTGAGGTTCTGCCGGTCTCGGCATCGCATGGCCAGGGGGTCCGCAGCATGGTCGAGGCGGCTCTCGGGCGCTTGCAATGGCCCGAACTCGAGCACGACGAGGACTTGGCCGGGGAAGACGCTGGCGTGATCCGGCTGGCTGTGGCCGGGCGGCCCAATGTGGGTAAATCCACCCTCATCAACACCTGGCTGGGCGAGGAGCGGCTGGTGGCTTTTGATCTGCCGGGCACCACCCGTGACGCCATCCGGGTGCCCTTCGAGCGCGATGGACGGCGATTCGAGCTCATCGATACCGCCGGCTTGCGTCGCAAGGGTAAGGTCTTCGAGGCCATCGAGAAGTTCTCGGTGGTCAAAACCCTGCAAGCGATCGAGGGAGCCCATGTGGTGTTGCTGATCCTCGATGCCACCCAGGGCGTGACCGATCAGGATGCCCACATCGCGGGCTTTATTCTGGAAAGTGGGCGCGCCGTGGTTCTGGCGGTCAACAAATGGGATGCCATCGACGCCTACCAGCGCCAGATGCTCGAACGTTCGATCGAGACCCGCCTGCCCTTCATGAAGTTTGCCTCCCTGCACCGGATTTCGGCGATCAGGCGACAGGGCCTGGGACCGCTGTGGACCTCCATCGTGCAGGCTCACGCGGCAGCTTTCCGCAAGATGTCCACCCCGCTGCTGACCCGCCTGTTGCTGGAGGCTGTTCAGTTCCAGCAACCGCAGCGCTCGGGTCTGTCGCGCCCGAAAATGCGCTACGCCCATCAGGGCGGGATGAATCCGCCGGTGATCGTGATCCACGGCAATTCGCTCGATCAGGTCAGTTCCACCTACAAGCGCTACCTGGAAGGTCGTTTCCGCAAGGAGTTCGATCTGGTTGGCACGCCCCTGCGCATCCAGATGAAGACGGCGCAGAACCCCTACGCCGGCAAGTCGTCAGACTGATCCGACATGGCGGCGGGCCTGACGTGTGGTAATGTGCAGGCTCCTTTCACCCCTTGAACACGGAGAATATCGTGAGCAATAACAAAGGTCAGCTCTTGCAAGACCCTTTTCTCAATACCCTCAGGCGCGAGCATGTGCCGGTCTCCATCTACCTCGTCAACGGCATCAAACTGCAGGGTCAGATCGAGTCCTTTGACCAGTACGTGGTGTTGCTGCGCAACACGGTGACCCAAATGGTCTACAAGCATGCCATTTCGACCATCGTGCCGGGCCGGGCGGTCAATTTTTCCGCCTCCGATGAGGGCCCAACGTCCTGAGCGCCTCATCCTTGCCGTCCAAGGCCCCGCCGCCGGTCTTGCTGGTTGGCGTTGACCTGGGGCTGCCCCATTTTGACGCCGAGCTGGCGGAACTGGGCCTGCTGGCCCAGACCGCTGGCCTGCGCCCTGTGGCGCGCATGACCTGCAAGCGCAAGGCCCCTGATGCCGCCTTTTTTGTCGGCAGCGGCAAGGCCCAGGAGATCAGGGCCTTGGCCGAGGAGACGGGCGCCTCTGAAATTCTGTTCGACCAGACCCTCAGCCCGGCCCAGCAGCGAAACCTTGAGCGCAGCCTGGATCTGCCGGTCAACGATCGCACCCTGCTGATCCTTGAGATTTTTGCCCAGCGGGCGCGCAGCCACGAGGGCAAGTTGCAGGTCGAGTTGGCCCGGTTGCAGTACCTCTCCACCCGCTTGGTGCGGCGATGGTCGCATCTGGAGCGTCAGGCCGGCGGGGCCGGTCTGCGCGGGGGGCCTGGAGAGAAGCAAATTGAACTGGACAAGCGCATGATAGGCGAGGCAATCAAGCGGACCAAGGAGCGACTGGTTCGTATCAAGCGCCAGCGTCAGACCCAGCGCCGACAACGGCAGCGGCGGGAGACTTTTACCGTCTCTCTGGTCGGGTACACCAATGCTGGCAAGAGCAGTCTGTTCAATGCTCTGGTCAAGGCTCGCGCCTATGCCGCTGATCAGCTGTTCGCCACGCTCGATACGACCACCCGGCAACTCTATCTGGGTCCGGGGGACGGGGGCGGGTCGGACTGTTTTGTCACCCTCTCCGATACCGTTGGATTCATCCGAGATTTGCCCCACGGCCTGATTGATGCCTTCGAGGCGACCCTACAGGAGGCGGCGCAGGCCGATCTGCTGCTGCATGTGGTCGATGGCGCCAACCCGGATCATCCGGAGCAGATTGCAGAGGTGCTCAAGGTGCTGGACGAGATCGGCGCTGGCCATTTGCCGCAGGTGCTGGTGTTCAACAAGCTCGATGTCATGGCGCCCGAGTGCCGTCCGCTGAGCCTGCACCCGTCTGCGCAGGCAACCGCCGGCAGCGCAGACCCTGCCATGGAGCGCATTTTCGTCAGTGCCCGGACCGGAGAGGGCTTGGGTGCCTTGCGGGAGTTGTTGCTTCGCCACGCCTTGCCTGCCGCTGTGATCGCCGGGCCGCAGGCGGGGTTATGGCCGCCTGCGGTGGGTGGGCAACGCGGTTTAGGCACAATGTCAGTTACAGAATAAAAATCTTCCTTTGATCATCATGAAGCTCAATCCTGTGCTGCAGACGTTCGTGGCCTTGCCGCAGCGGCTGTTCCTGCGCGTGCGCGGCATGTTCAACCTCAACGATTCGCGCTGGGGTCGGGATGAGCCGTCTGCCGGAGAGTCGCCCAACCCGGGCGCCTCCGACCGGCCGAGCGCGCCGGTGCCGCCCCCCGCCGCCACGCCCCCGGCCCCCCCTCCAGCCGCCCCCAACGGGTCGCCACAGCGTCCCAATGGATCAGCGGGACAGCAGGGACCCACCCAGGGTCCCCCGGACCTCGATGAACTTTGGCGCGACTTCAATCGCAAGCTCGGCGGCCTTTTGGGCGGGCGTCGGGGCGGTGGTGGTCGTCCAGGAGGCGGTTCGGGAGGGGGGGGCTTCCGTCCCCCCGACATGAAGAGCGCCGGCATTGGTGCGGGGCTGATTGCGCTTATCGGCTTGCTGATTTGGCTGGGTACCGGGTTTTTCATCGTCCAAGAGGGCCAGCAGGCGGTGATCACCCAGTTCGGCCGGTACCACAGCACGGTGGGGGCTGGTTTCAATTGGCGCCTGCCCTATCCCTTCCAGCGCCACGAGATGGTGGTGGTGACCCAGATCCGATCGGTGGATGTGGGTCGGGACACCATCATCAAGGCCACGGGCCTGCGTGACTCGGCCATGCTGACCGAAGACGAGAACATCGTTGAGATCAAGTTCGCGGTGCAGTACCGACTCAGCGATGCGCGAGCCTTCCTTTTCGAGAGCAAGGATCCGGCGGCCACCGTTGTGCAGGCTGCCGAAACGGCGGTGCGCGAGGTGGTGGGCAAGATGAAGATGGACTCGGCCCTGGCCGAGGAGCGCG
>CAYPSU010000052.1:0-19886 GCA_964413475.1 uncultured Polaromonas sp.
CGATGGCCCGCTTCATGTAGCGCAGGTAGGCGCCGCCATGGCGGGCCTCGTCCTGACTCAGTTGGGTGTAAATGTGTCGGATCACCGGTTCGCTGTGCCATTGAGCGGCTCGGCGGTACCAATGGTTCAGTCGAATCTCGCCGCAAAAATGCAGCATCAGGGTTTCCAGGGCGGGTGCCGGTTCGAATTCAAACCGAACCTCGTGCAATTCCTGTTCGCTGGGTGCCAGTTCGGGCCGGAAACGTCGGAGGTACTCCATCAACACCAGGGCATGCTTTTGCTCTTCGAAGAACCAGATGGACATGAAGGCCGAGAAGTCGCTGTCCTCGCGGTTGTCGCGCAGAAACATCTCCGTGGCCGGCAACGCCGCCCATTCGGTGATGGCATTCATCTTGACGGTCAGGGCCTGTTCATCGGACAGCAGGGACGGATCAAAGCGGTCCCAGGGGATGTCCTTGTCCATGTCCCAGCGTACGGATTCCAGTTGCTTGAACAATTCGGGGTAAAGCATGACGTTCCTCATGGAGCCCTGGGGCTGCGAAGCCCGGCCATTCTAGGGCCAGGCTTTCCTGGACTCTGCGTGGGGCTTACATTAGCCCGACGGCCAGAGTTGTCAGCCCGGGTTGACAATCAGAGTCGTCCGATAATTCGGCGTGCTCTTTTTCGCCCGCCACCCTTGATTTGGAGAAGCGCCCATGAGCCGATCTGCGTCCCAGTCCGTCAGCCTTATCCGCACTCTGGCGGGAGTGGTTCTTTGGGGCATTTGCATTTCGGCTGGCGCTCAGGCCCCGGCCGTCCCCGAGCCTGTCGCGGCTTGTCCGCCCCTGTTGCAGCACACGGTGCCGCGTCTTCAGGACGAAAAGCCGCAGCCCCTGTGCCAGTATGCCGGCAAGGTGCTGCTGGTGGTCAATACCGCCAGCGCATGTGGGTTCACGCCCCAATATGCGGGGCTCGAGGAGCTGTATGCCCGCTATCGGGACCAGGGCTTGGTGGTGCTGGGTTTTCCGTCCAATGACTTCTCCCAGGAAAGGGGCAGCAACCGGGAGATTGCTGATTTCTGCCAAAACACTTACGGCGTGAAGTTCCCGATGTTTACCAAGACTTCGGTCACAGGTCGGGAGGCGCACCCCTTTTTCAAGCGGCTTGCCAGCGATGCAGGCAGTGCGCCAAGATGGAACTTTCACAAATATCTGATCTCCAGAGACGGAAAAATAGTAAGCGCTCACGGCTCAACCACGAGTCCTACGGATTCCCGGTTCGTCAGGCAAATTGAACAGCTTCTGGCAAAATAACCAAGTGGTCATAAAATGACCGTTCAGTTCAAGTTCTCGGGCTGCTATTGAAATTGACGATGAAGCATGCATGTGACTCGGTGTTTCAGGACGCTTGCGGTGGGCGCCGCAAAGGCTCTGTCCCGTCTGGGTCCGTGCCGCCGGCAGCCCTCTGGGGCCAGCGCTCTGAGTCAGGGCATCGATCACGGTCTGAAGGTTTTCTTGTTGCGAAGTCATTCGGTGCCTTGCGGCCCGTTTGCCATCTCGGGGTGTCTCTCCTCCTCCCTCCCTCCCTCCATTGCCTCGGGACGCTTCGCAACATTTTTTTATTTGAGCGCATGAGGTGGACATGGATCGGGTCATGCGCTCCGGCTTGCCTGCGTTAAGTACCGATGGCCCGAGGGTGGCCATCGTGGGCTCGGGCATTGCGGGTCTGGCGGCAGCCCATCGGCTGAGGGGTCGGGCCCGCATCACTTTGTTTGAATCGGGCGATTACTTTGGCGGCCATACGCATACGGTGGATGTGACGCTGCCCACGGCGGCCGGGCAACAAACGCATGGGGTGGACACGGGCTTTCTGGTGTTCAATGAGCGCACCTATCCACAATTGATCGCTCTGTTCGATGAACTGGGGGTGCCGACGGCGCGTTCCGACATGTCGTTTTCGGTACAGGCACCGGCGGCGTCGAATCGACCGGCGCTCGAATGGAGCGGCTCGAGCCTCAATACGGTGTTTGCTCAGCGCAGCAATCTCTTGCGCCCGAGCTTTTGGCGCATGCTCAGCGACGTGCTGCGCTTTAATCGCCTGTGCACCGCCTTGGCGCTCCAGCTCGAGCGCGAGCCCGACAGTCAGGCCTTGATGCAGGCTCTGTCGCAATTCCTGCGTGAGCACGACTTTTCCGATGAGTTTCGCGACAGCTACTTCCTGCCGATGATCGGTTGCATCTGGTCTTGTCCCACCGACCAGATGCTGGAGTTCCCGGTAGCCACCATGGTCCGCTTTTGTCACAACCATGGCTTGCTGCAGATTTCTGATCGGCCGCAGTGGTGGACGGTTGCCGGCGGCGCTCGCCAATATGTGCACAAGATCACCGCGGGTATCGAGGACAAGCGCCTGAACAGCCCGGTGTTGCGGATCGAGCGTGAGGCTCACGGCGTCCGGCTTGAAAGTCGATACCAGGGGCAAAAGTTGAATGAGACTTTTGACAAGGTCATCGTGGCCGCCCACACCGACCAGGCGCTGGCCTTGCTCGGTCAGCCCAGCCCCCAGGAGCGCGCCGTGCTCGGCGCGATCGCCTACCAGGATAACCGCGCGGTGCTGCACACCGATGTGTCGGTGCTGCCCGGCAGGCGCTTGGCCTGGGCGGCCTGGAACTATGAACGTGCGGCCCAGGCCGACCGGGAGTCGGCTCGGGTCTGCCTGCATTACCTGCTCAACAAGCTGCAGCCCCTGCCCTTTGAGCAACCGGTGATCGTCTCGCTCAACCCGGTGCGCCCGATTGATCCGTCGCTGGTTCTAGGCGAATACGACTATGCCCACCCGGTCTTCGATGCGACAGCGATTGCTGCACAGCGGCAGTTGGACCGTGTGCAAGGGCTACAACACAGTTATTTTTGTGGTGCCTGGGCCGGCTACGGCTTCCATGAAGACGGGTTGAAGTCGGGCCTGCAAGCAGCCGATCGCCTGCTGGCCGATTGGGCGCTGCAAGCCAGCGCTCCTCTGCGGGCGGCCGCATGAGCGACGCAGCTATGCCCGGGCGCCTACCGGCCATTCCTCTGATCGGTCGTGGTCAGGTACGGCACACCCGCCTGCGGCCGGCTGCCAACGCCTTTGCCTACCCGACGGCATTTCTCATGTTGCCGTTGCGCAGCATGCGCCAGCACGGCAACGCGGCCCTGCCGCGTAACCGGGCTGCCGCCTTGAGCTTTCACGACTGTGATCATGGCCAGGGCACAGAGGACTGCCTGAGCTGGATCGATGGCCTCCTGGCCGCTGAGGGACACCACCTCACCGGTGAAGTCTGGCTGCACACCTATCCGCGTATGCTGGGCTACGCCTTCAAGCCCGTGAGCTTCTGGTACTGTCATGACGGATCAGGCCAGTTGCGGGTCATCGTGGTGGAGGTTAACAACACCTTTGGTGAGCGCCACTGCTATCTTCTGGAGGCGCCACACTATGGCCGAGAAATGAGCACGCGCAAGGTGTTTCACGTTTCTCCTTTCTGCCGCGTAGAGGGCAATTATCGATTCCGCTTCATGCGAGCGCTGCGCGATGGGCGCGAACGCACGATCGCGCGCATCGACTACGATGATGCGCAAGGCCCCCTGCTGCAGACCAGTGTGGCCGGCACGCTCGAGCCACTGACGGCTGCCAGTTTGCGCAGCGTGCTGTTGTCGCACCCGCTCATGACCCTGGGCGTGATCGCACGCATTCATTGGCAGGCGCTGAGACTTTGGCTCAAGCGCGTGCCCTTCTTCCACAAGCCCCAGCCCCCTGGGCAGTTCCTGACGCGATGACCATGGCCTCCAATTCTTCCACCGCCTCGCAAGGACTGAGCCTGCCCGCAGGCGCTCCCGCCGCCGCACAAACCGTGCTCAAACTGCTGACCCGGCTCAAGCATGGCAGCCTGAACCTGAGTCTGCCCGACGGTTCGCAGCACCGCCTCGGCCAGGGCCAGCCCCCCGTGGCTGCGCTGCGCCTGCACAACTGGAATGTCTGTGCGGCCGCCCTGAAGTCGGGTGACATCGGATTTGCCGAGAGCTATATCGCCGGTGACTGGAGCACGCCCGATTTGACGGCGCTGCTGCGGCTGTTCATCGCCAATCGCCGAGAGGTCGAGGACGTGATCTACGGCACCTGGCTGGGCCGACTGGTCTACCGCATGCGGCATTTGCTCAATCGCAACACCCGCGGAAATAGCCAGAAGAATATCCATGCCCACTATGACCTGGGCAATGCCTTCTACGAGCTCTGGCTTGATGACACGATGAACTACAGCTCGGCTTTGTTCGAGTCGCCGCAGGACGACATGCGCCAGGCCCAACGGGCCAAGGTGAGGCGGGCTCTGCGCATGGCGAACGTCAAGCCGGGCGATCGGGTGCTGGAAATCGGCTGCGGCTGGGGCGCCCTGGCCGAGATGGCCTCGGTGGAGTTCGGTGCCAGCTTGGTCGGTGTCACCCTGAGCACCGAGCAGTTGGAATGGGCCCGTGCGCGCATGGACCGCTGTGCCTCGGCCGACCGGGTGCAACTGCGCTTGCAGGACTACCGCGACATTGGCCGCGACGACCCGGCGGACCGGCAGTTCGATGCGATTTGCTCCATCGAAATGATCGAGGCGGTCGGCCGCGAGTACTGGCCCATCTACTTCGGCGCTCTGGCCCGACTGCTCAAGCCCGGTGGCAAGGCCTGCATTCAGAGCATCGTGATTGCCGACGAGTTGTTTGAACGCTACCTGCAGTCAACCGACTTCATCCAGCAGTACATCTTTCCGGGCGGCTGTTTGCCCAGCCCCCAGGCCTTTCGCGAGCAGGCGCAGCAGGCCGGCCTGCGGGTGGTTGATGAATTCTGTTTTGGTCAGGACTACGCGCGGACTCTGGCGCAGTGGCGCCAGGCCTTTCTGGCGCAGGAGTCGCAGGTGCTGGCGCTGGGTTTTGACCGTCGCTTTGTCCGAATCTGGGAGTTCTATCTGGCCTACTGCGAAGCGGCCTTTGCGGAACGAAATACCGACGTGGTGCAGTACACACTGCTCAAAGCCTAGACCCCTATGTTGCTCACCGTCCAGCACCTGGTCACAGGTGCCGTCTTGATGTTCGCTCTGGCAGCCCCGGTGTCAGCCCAGCAGGCGACCGCGCCTGCGGCGGCCTTGCCGCCAGATCTGGTGCAGTCGGCGGGCGAACTCAACCTTAAGGGCCAGATGCGTTTTCGGGTCTGGGGCTTTGAGGTCTACGATGCCGCCCTTTGGATGGCGCCCGGCGCCAACACAAGCGCCATCGATGCACAGCCGCTGGCCCTGGAGCTTCGTTATCTGCGGGATTTCCAAGCCCGCGACATCGCTGAGCGCTCGATCAAGGAGATGCGGCGCAGCGGTGCCCTGGCGGCAGAGCAGGAGCGCCGCTGGCTTGATGAAATGCTGCGTGTGTTTCCAGATGTGCGGCAAGGGGATCGTCTGGTGGGATTGCAGCGCCCGGGCCTGAGTGCTTCCTTCTGGCTCAATGGACGGTTCCGGGGCGAGATTCGAGACGCCGAATTCGCGCGGCGTTTTTTTGGCATCTGGTTGTCGCCGCAAACCTCTGAGCCAGGGCTGCGCAGAGCCCTGCTGGGCTTGCAGCCATGAGCTCGCCTTTTGGCTGGCCCAACGCGCTGGCTTATGGTCTGCTGGGCTTGCCCCTGGCTTTTGCGGCCCTGCCGCTTTATGTGATCCTGCCCAACTACTATGCCAAGCAGTTCGGGGTCCCGCTGGCAGCCCTGGGTCTGGTTTTGCTGGGTGCCCGTTTGTTCGATGCGCTGCTCGATCCCTGGTTGGGTCGTCTCAATGACCGCCTGCTGGCGCACTCGAGCCGCGCCGTGCTGGCTGCTGGTGCGGGGGCGGCCCTGCTGCTGGCGCTAGGCCTGTGGTTATTGTTTGCGCCGCAGTGGATTCTTTCCGATCCAGAGCCCAATGAGCTCCTGATGTGGGCTGCCGTCATGCTTCTCGTGACCTACTTGGGCTACAGCTTGCTCAGTATTGCTCACCAATCCTGGGGCGCGCTGCTGGGGGGCAATGAAATGCAGCGCAGCCGGATCACCTCGGCCCGGGAATTGCTGTCCCTGATCGGCGTGCTGCTCGCATCGGTGTTGCCGGGCCTTCTGGGTCTGCCCTGGGCCTTGCTCCCCTTTGTGCTTCTGTTGGCCATGGGTTGGTGGAGCTGGAGCGCCAGTGTGCCGCCGGCCCTGAGCGCCGAGCCTGCGAGCGCATCGCTGTGGCAGCCGCTGCGCCAAAGGCGCTTTCGTCTGCTGCTGGGCGTGTTCATGCTCAACGGTATCGCCAGCGCCGTTCCGGCCACTTTGGTGCTGTTTTTCGTACAGGACCGATTGCAGGCGCCAGCGCATCTGGAGCCGGCCTTTCTGGGTGCTTATTTCCTCAGCGCAGCGGCCTCCATGCCGCTGTGGCTCATGATGGTGCGGCGTATTGGCCTGGCGCGAAGCTGGTGGGTCGGCATGCTGCTGGCGGTCGCTGTGTTTGTCTGGGCTGCGGGGCTCGGTGCAGGCGACGCCAGCTGGTTCCTCGCAGTTTGCGTGCTCTCCGGGGTCGCGCTGGGGGCCGACCTCGCCCTGCCATCGGCCATGCTTGCCGGCTTGCTGCAACACGGGCGTGAGGAGGGTGCTCAGGCTGAGGCCGGCGCCTGCTTTGGCTGGTGGAATTTTGCCGCCAAGCTCAACCTGGCCCTGGCCGCCGGACTGGCCTTGCCCATGCTCGAGGTCCTGGGCTATGTGCCCGGCTCTCGCGACCCGCAAGCCTTGCAGGCCCTGGTGCTGGCCTATTGCGTCTTGCCCTGCGTGCTCAAGCTGCTAGCCGCTTGGGCTTTGTATGTCTGGATCATCCGGGCCGACGCACGGCCCGCACGGGAGTTACCGCTATGAGTCGATTTGTGACCCCTCGGGCCTGGGCGGCCTTTTTTGCGGCGGTGCTGCTGGCCTTGGGGCTGGCTGGCTGTGCAGGACCGC
Source organism: uncultured Polaromonas sp. (assembly GCA_964413475.1). GTDB lineage: Bacteria > Pseudomonadota > Gammaproteobacteria > Burkholderiales > Burkholderiaceae_C > Polaromonas. The sequence continues at coordinate 6,976 of CAYPSU010000052.1, forward strand.
AGCCGGCCGATTACGCGCGCGAGCAGCCGCGCCTGGATCTTCGCCAGTACTTCAACGGAACACTGGACGCTTATGGGATCTTCACCGACCGATCGGGCCGGGTGGTCAAACGCTTTACGGTGGTCATGAATTGCAGCTGGAGTGGTCCGCCCGGCCAGGAGACGGGCGTACTCGATGAGCAATTCATCTATTCCGACGGTACCCGGGAGCGGCGTGTTTGGACGCTCAAACGCGCGGCTGAAGGCCGCTATGTGGGCACGGCGGCCGATGTCGTGGGACAGGCGCTGGGCGAGGAAAGCGGCAATGCCTTCCGCTTTGGCTACACCTTGCGCCTGCCGGTGGACGGCAAGACCTATGAAGTGCAGTTTGATGACTGGATGTACCTCATGGACGACCGCGTGATGCTCAACAAGGCCGTGATGAGCAAGTTCGGCATTCGCCTGGGTGAGGTCACCCTGAGCTTTGTCAAACGCTGAGCCGCCCATCGTGTCCCTCAATCCCCGACTGACCGACTGGACCGGCAAGCGAGCCTGGCTTATTGGCGCCTCCAGCGGCATAGGCCTGGCCACTGCACAAGCTTTGCATCGCAAGGGCGCGCAGGTGGTGGTTTCGGCTCGGCAGAAGGGCTTGCTGCAGAATTTTGTAGACCAGCATCCCGGCGCCAGCGCGCGCGAGCTCGATGTCACCGATGCGCGGGCGGTGCGGCAGGTGGCCAGTGAGCTGCTGGCCGAGGGCCCCCTGGACCTTATCGTGTACTGCGCCGGTCATTACAAGGCCCAGCGCGCTTTTGACTTTGATCTGCCACAGGCCCTGCTGCATCAGCAGGTCAACTATGTCGGGGCGCTGTACTTGCTCGATGCGGTGCTGCCCGCCCTGCTGGTTCGCGGCACGGGCCACCTCAGCCTGGTAGGCAGCGTGGCGGGCTACCGCGGCTTGCCCGAGAGCCTGGCTTATGGGCCGACCAAGGCCGCCCTCATCAACCTGGCCGAGAGCCTGTATGCCGACCTGCATTCGCGGGGATTGGGCATCAGTCTGGTCAACCCGGGCTTTGTGCAAACCCCGCTGACGGCGCAGAACCAATTTCACATGCCGGCCCTGATCACCCCGGAGCGCGCCGCGCAGGAAATACTGGACGGCTGGCATCGTGGCAAGTTCGAGATTCACTTCCCGAGGCGATTTACCTGGTTCATGAAGCTCTTGCGGGTCTTGCCCGATGCCTGGTTTCTGCGGCTGCTGGCCCGCTTTTCCGGGAGTCGCGGATGATCGGCGATCCCATGAGACAGCAGGTCGAAGCCCTAGAGCGGTTTTTTGAACAACTTGATCCGGGCGAGCTGCGGAACATGGCGCATTTCTACGCCCCGCAGGCTTACTTCAAGGATCCCTTCAATGAGGTGCGCGGCCCGGACGAAATCCGCCGCTTGTTCGAGCACATGTACCGAGTGCTCGAACGCCCCCATTTTGTGATCACCGACCGGGTGGTGCAGCCGCCCCAGTGCGTCTTGATCTGGGAATTTCGTTTCCGTTTCCGGCGCTTTGACCGCACGCGTGAGCAGGTGGTCAGAGGCAGCTCCCACCTGCGTTTGGACGCGGACGGACGGGTGGAGTACCACCGCGACTATTGGGACGCTGCCGAGGAGCTCTACGAGAAGATTCCGGGGCTCGGGGTGTTGATGCGCTGGCTGCGGCAACAGGCCAATCGCTGAGGCCGGGGTGCTGCCCCTGCCCGGGATGTGCTCAGGCGGGCGCCGTCTCGATGAAGCTCGGTCTCTGAGACAGTTTTTGGTACAGCCGATCGAGGTTCGGATGGGTCGAGCGCCAGTCGATGTGGGCAAAGCGCAGGTCCAGATAGGCCAGTGCGCAGCCCACCGCGATGTCCGACAGGGTCAGGTGCACGTCGCTGCAGAAGCCTCGATCGCCCAAGCCAGTGCTCATGGCCTGGAGCGAGGCGGTGACCTTGCCCATTTGCCGGTCGATCCAGGCCTGGCTGCGTTGGGTATCGGTGCGGCCCGGCCAGGTGGCCTCCAGCCGCGCCAGGATGCAGGCATCGAGCACACCATCGGCCAGTGCTTCCCAGGTCTTGACCTCGGCGCGCGCCCGACCACCGGCGGGAATAAGTTTGCCAACGGGTGAGAGGGCGTCCAGGTACTCCACGATCACCCGTGAATCAAACACAGCTTCGCCCCCCTCCATGACCAGACAAGGCACCTTGCCCAGCGGGTTGGACAGGCCCATTTGCGTGTGGGCGGACCAGACGTCTTCAAGCACAAATTGGTAGTCGAGTTTTTTCTCGGCCATCACGATGCGTACTTTGCGCACATAGGGGCTGGTGGTAGATCCGATGAGTTTCATGGCAGGGAAGGTGTGATCGTGGCTGGATTGAAAAACATTCTAGCCATTGAATCACCGTTGACACAGCGGCAGGCCCACTCGGGGCCGGTCGGGCTCCCTACAATGGTGCCATGACCTTGTCTCCCCTCAGTGCGCTTTCGCCGCTGGACGGTCGGTACGCCGCCAAGCTGCAGGATCTGCGTCCGCTTCTTTCTGAGCAGGGCTATATGCATCGCCGCGTCCAGGTGGAGCTTACCTGGCTGGTGGCCCTATCCGATGCGGGCTTGGAGCAGTTCAAGCCCCTGAGCCCGCAGGCCCGCGCCTTTCTGCAAAGCTTGGTGCAGGATTTCGGTCCTGATGATGCGCAGGCCATCAAGGACATAGAGAAAACCACCAACCATGATGTCAAGGCGGTGGAGTACTGGATCAAGTCGCGTCTGCAGGGGCGGCCCGATCTGCAGGCGGCGCTTGAATTTGTCCACTTTGCCTGCACCAGTGAAGACATCAACAACACCAGTCACGCCCTGCAGCTCAAATCCAGTCGCGATAGGGTGCTGTTGCCGGCGATCGATCAAATTCTTCAGACCCTGCGGGCCATGGCGCATCAGTACGCGCAGGTGCCCATGCTCAGTCGCACCCATGGGCAGACGGCCAGCCCCACCACCGTCGGTAAAGAGCTGGCCAATGTGGTGGTCCGCCTGCAGGCCGCGCGCGAGAAGATTGCCGCGGTTCGCATTCTGGCCAAGATCAACGGCGCGGTTGGCAATTACAACGCGCACACAGCGGCCTGGCCGGACTTCGATTGGGAAGCCTTGAGCCGCAGCGTGGTTGAATCCCCCGAGCCGCGAGGCCTGGGCTTGTCCTTTCAGCCCTACAGCACGCAGATCGAGCCCCACGATTACATGGCCGAACTCTTTGATTCGGTGGCCCGAGCCAATACCATCTTGATCGACTTGGCACGCGACATCTGGGGCTATATCAGTCTGGGGTATTTCAAGCAGCGCTTGAAGGCCGGTGAAATTGGCTCGTCCACCATGCCGCACAAGGTCAATCCCATCGACTTTGAGAATGCCGAAGGCAATCTGGGGCTGGCCAACGCCGTGCTGCGCCATCTCAGCGAAAAATTGCCTATCAGCCGCTGGCAGCGGGATCTGACGGATTCGACGGTCCTGCGCAACCTGGGTGTTGCCTTGGGTCATGCGGTTCTGGCCTACCGTTCGCTGGGTCTGGGGTTGAGCAAGCTCGAGCTCAATGAGCAGGCTCTGCAGGCCGACCTGGCGCAAGCCTGGGAGGTGCTGGCTGAGCCCATACAAACCGTGATGCGCCGATATGGTGTGCCGAACGCCTATGAAAAACTCAAGGACATCACTCGGGGCCAGACCGTCACCGCCGAAGACCTGCACGCGCTGGTTCGGACTTTGGCCATCCCCGAGGCTGAAAAGCAGCGCTTGCTGGCCCTCACCCCGGCCAGCTATGTCGGCATGGCGGCTGATTTAGCGCGCCGGGTCTGAGGGGCTGTTGGGCTCGCTCGCCCCTATCGGCCCTGATCCAGGGCTGCGTTTTTCCAGGGCCCGGTCGGCGTAGCGGCCAAAGCGCCAGGCACTGCCCTCATGCACGATGCGCCGCCATGTGGCCCGTTTGGCCCCCGGGCTCATCTGGGGCCACATCTGGACCTCGTGGAAGGTCCGTCCGCAGCCCTTGCACAGGTCATCGCCCTGACTGGTTGAGCAGATGGCGATGCAGGGGGTATCGGGCATGCTGTCGTACCAGGTGCGCCAAGCGGCCAGGGCTTGAGACGGGAAGCTGGCCTCATCGGCCTCGTCCTCCCGGAAATAGACCATCAGCGCATACACCTCAGCCAGGGCGCGCAATTCAGGGGCCAGCGTAAAGCCGTCGGGCGACGGACATTTGTCCCGCCAGAAGTTGATGGCAGCCTCGATGTCGGTGATGTGCAGCGTGGTCATGGAAGGGCCCGAGCCCATTCGGAGGGATGGCGATTATGGGGCAGTTTAGTTTGCACGCCGTTCTGATTTGAGGTCTAATTCGGGGGCGAAGGGGAGTAACTCCCCGGTTGCGGCCTTGCCCTCTTATGGAGAGCGACAGGCCTGCACCGATTGGCGTGTCGTCATTACGGAGCTGTACGCTTCCGGCACGTCAGGTGACCCTCTCTGGGGTCATCGAGCCAGACCTTCGATTGGAGCCTGTACGGGTTCGGTCGAGGCGTTTTCCCGAGCCGAGACGTTCTGCCCGGCCAGGTCTGTTCGAGGCTTTGTCCTAGCTCCGCCACGACAACATTTTTTAAGGAGAGCGAAGTGGAACTTTTTTCACCAGCCTGGTTTTCGGCTTTATTGGCCATTATTCTGATTGATCTGGTACTTGCCGGCGATAACGCCATTGTCATTGCGCTGGCTGCCCGTAATTTGCCGCCCCACTTGCAGAAGAAGGCGATTGTCTGGGGCACGGTGGGTGCGATTGCTGTGCGATCGGTCATGACGGTGGGCGTGGTCTGGCTGCTCAAGATTCCCGGCCTGATGCTGGTCGGTGGCCTGGGCCTGGTGTGGATCGCCTACAAGCTGTTGGTCGATCAGGGCGACGATGAGCACGATGGGCCAGTCGTGACGACCTTCTGGGGCGCCATGAAGACCATCATCATTGCCGATGCTTTGATGGGGGTTGACAACGTGCTTGGGGTGGCCGGTGCGGCTCACGGCTCCTTTGATTTGGTGGTCATCGGTTTGTTGGTCAGCGTCCCCATCGTGGTCTTTGGCAGTTCGATCGTTCTCAAGCTGGTCGAGCGGTTTCCCATCATCATCCAGCTCGGTTCTGCGGTGTTGGCCTTTACCGCTGCCAAGATGATCGTCAGCGAGCCTTGGCTGAAGGACTACTATGGGGGCAAGGATGTCTGGTCCAGCGGCCATGTGCCGCACATCGCGGCCCACATCGCCACCTATCTGGTGGCCGTAGCTGGCGTGCTTCTGGCCGGCTGGTGGGCCACCCGCCGGGCGGCCTCAGACACCCCACCCTCGGATGACGACAAGGCCGCTGTTTGAAAGGTCTTGCAGCTTTGGCTTATCTTTGTACGCAGCCGGCCCTGGTGCGTCCTTTCGGGAGCTCTTTATGCAAACTTTGATTGTCTATGTCGACGATGCCCAACACGCCCTGCACCAGTTGCCGCTGGCGCGCGGCGAGGATGGGGGCGCGCGGCGATGGGTGCTGATCGGCTGCCCTCCGCGGGTGACCCACCATGTCAGCCGATGGGTGACGCGAAGCGCGCGTGAGAACTGGCGCAGCAAATGGGCGCACAAGCTGTTTTCCCAGCTGGTCCCCGCCATCGGACGGGCCGGTGATGAGGTCATCACCTGTTTGGGCGACAACAACCTTCAGGCCCAGTCGGAGGCGCTTTTGCGCGAGCATCAGCAAGCGCGTATCGTCGATGCCCGCCGCCCTCGGTCGGGCATGTCCGAGGGCAAGCCCGGCTTGCTTTCTGTGTTGATGACCTCGGCCAGTCCGGCCATGTGGGCGCTGGCCGATTAAAGTTCCGGCCCTGGCCTGCTGGCTATTTGAGCCAGCCGCGCCTGCGGAAATACCACATGGGGATGAGGGCGCTGGCCAGCATCAGGCCCAGCGCCAGCGGGTAGCCCAGGGGCCACTCCAACTCGGGCATGTAGCGGAAATTCATGCCATACAGACTGGCCACCAGGGTTGGAGGCAGCAGAGCCACGCTGGCCACCGAGAAGATCTTGATGATCTTGTTCTGGTTGATATTGATGAAGCCGACAGTGGCATCCATCAGGAAGTTGATCTTCTCGAACAGGAAAGCCGTGTGCGAGTCCAGCGAATCGATGTCACGCAGGATCTGTCGCGCATCCTCGAACTGTTCAGCGCTCAGCAGCTTGCTGCGCATCATGAAGCTCAAGGCCCGACGCGTGTCCATCATGTTGCGGCGGATCCGCCCCGACAGGTCTTCATGGCGGGCGATGGCGGCCAGCACCTCGCCGGCCAGCTCGTCGGTCACGTTGCCCGACAGCACCCGGGCGCTGACTTTCTCCAGGTCGACGTAGATGCCCTCGATGGTGTCGGCCGAATATTCGGCATCGGCATCGAAGAGCTTGAGCAGCACATCTTTGGCGTCCTCGATCAAGCCCACGGCGCGCCGGGCCCGCATGCGGACCAGTCTGAACACCGGGACATCTTCGTCGTGAATCGAAAACAGCACGCCGCGGCTCTTGTGACCTTCGTTCATCATGTTGAGGATGAAGGCCACCCTGACCGTATGCGGCTCGTCGGCATCGGCGATCAGAAAGTCTGACCGGATGTGGAGTTCTCCGCTGTCTTCTTCGTAGAAGCGGGCCGACTCCTCGATGTCCTCGTCCATTGCATCCTCAGGGATGGACAGGCTGAAATGCTGTTTGATCCAGCGTTTCTCTTCCGGGGTGGGTGACTCGAGATCCACCCAGATCGGCTGAAAACGGGACAGTTCTTCCAGGGATTCAATTTCCTCTTGGAACAGTCTTCCGTTAACAAGGGTAAAAACGTTGAGCATGGCGGGCTCCCTGCGGGATCTTGTGGATCGGGTCGGGTCGCAGGCTTGGGTGGTGGGCCTGCGGGGCGGGGTGAAGGCTCGCTTCCAACCCCGCCCGGCCGGCCAGGCCGGGGCGGAGTTGAAAGCTAGCGACTAGGGCTGCTTTCCATGAGGGACTCCAGAGTTTGGGCGCTATCGAGATTATGGCACCGCAGGGTTGACTTTTGGGGCCTGCGGTGAGGTTTTGGGACCTGCCTGGCCCAGCCCAGTCGGGGCCGCCCCGGCTCAATTCCCACCGGGCCGGTGTGGCTCTTGCAAAGTCGGCTTTACAGGCGCATGATGGTCCGCAAGCGTGTCTCCATCGGCCTGCCCCAGGTGCTGGTGGTCATCCGCTCAACCCTCGACAGCAAGGAGCCCCTTATGAATTTGACGATTAGCGGCCATCATCTGGAAGTCACGCCCTCGCTCCGATCCTACGTGACCAGTAAGCTCGACCGCATCGCGCGGCATTTTGATCAGGTGGTCGATATCCGAGTCCTGTTGACCGTGGACAACATGAAGGAAAAGGAAAGGCGGCAGAGGGCCGAATGCAGCGTCCATGTCAAGGGGCGGGACCTGTTCGCCGAAAGTTCCCATGCCGACCTGTATGCGGCAGTCGATGATCTGGCCGACAAGCTCGACCGCCAAGTCGGTCGCCACAAGACGCGGGTTAAGGATCACCATCACCTGCCCGTCAAGCGTCAGGTGGATGGGTCGCTTCTCGACGCCTGATCCGGCGCTCTGGCCGCTTGTGGCGGGGCTGCCGCACAGATGGCTTTTTTCGGGGTCCCAGAGCCGCGGGCTGTTCGTGCCGTGCATAATCCGGCCTCATTCGCCATGAACCGCCTGTCCCAGATCCTGCCGTTTGGCCACGTCCTTGTGGATGTTGAGGCCACCAGCAAGAAGCGAGCTTTTGAAGAGGCAGGCTTGCTGTTTGAAAACCAGCATGGTCTGAATCGGGCGCTGGTCACCGACAGCCTGTTTGCCCGCGAGCGATTGGGTTCAACCGGGCTGGGTTACGGGGTGGCCATTCCTCACGGTCGGATCAAGGGTCTCAAAGCCCCTCAGGCGGCTGTTTTCAGGCTCTCGGCCCCGATCGGTTTTGATGCGCCGGATGAGCAGCCTGTGCGCCTGCTCATTTTTTTGCTGGTGCCGGAGGCGGCGACCCAGAAACACCTGGAAATTCTCTCGGAAATTGCCGAACTCCTCAGTGACGTGGCCCTGCGTGAGCAAATCATGAACTGCGCAAGCGCTGTGGACCTCCATGGCCTGGTGGCCCGTTGGCAGCCGGCCCAGGTAGCTCCCTGAGCGGGAGCGGCAGTCCATGAAGCCCACCGTCGTCAGCGCCGACGTCCTGTTTGAGGACCACCGCAGCGCCCTTAAGTGGCAGTGGCTGGCAGGTCTGGGCGCCTCGGAGCGCCGGTTTGATGAAGTGGCCGTCCGTGCAGCCCGCTCGGGCGCCGATCTGGTGGGCTACCTCAACTACATCCACCCGTACAGGGTGCAGATTTTGGGGGCTCGCGAGGTCGCTTACCTGAGCGAGGGCAGCCCAGAAGATTGCGCCCGTCGCATCAACCGCATCATCACCCTGGAGCCGCCGGCACTGGTGGTGGCCGACGGCCAGACGCCGCCGGACATGTTGATTGCCCTGTGTGAGCGTGGCAATCTACCCATGTTCGCCACGCCCGAGTCGGCCGCTTTTGTCATTGATGTGCTGCGGGCCTATCTGTCCAAGCACTTTGCCGACCGGACCTCCATGCACGGGGTGTTCATGGACATATTGGGGCTGGGTGTTCTCATCACCGGCGAATCGGGTCTGGGCAAGAGCGAGCTGGGACTGGAGCTCATATCCCGTGGTCACGGATTGGTGGCCGACGATGCCGTAGACCTGTTTCGGATCAACCAGACCACCATCGAGGGGCGCTGCCCGGAGCTGCTGCGAAACTTGCTGGAGGTGCGGGGCATCGGCCTGCTGGATATCAAGGCCATCTTCGGTGAGACGGCTGTGCGTCGCAAGATGCGACTCAAGCTCATCGTTCATCTGGTGCGGCGCGAAACCCTCGAGCGTGATTACGACCGCATCCCCTACGAGCCGCTGATGCAGGATATCCTGGGCATCGCGGTGCGCAAGGTGGTCATTCAGGTGGAGGCTGGCCGCAACTTGGCCGTGCTGGTGGAGGCGGCGGTTCGCAACGCCATCCTTGAACTGCGCGGCATCAACACCTATCAGGAATTTGTCGAGCGGCATCGCCGTGCGATGGAGCAGGGCGACTGAAAGCCGGGCTTAGCCTGGGCTGCCTGCTGCCGTGCGCGGGTTGGGACGTCGGTGCGGGCAGGGATTCTTGGTGCAGCTGGCGTAGATGGCCAGCGAGTGGTCCGATATCTCAAAGCCTTTGGCCTGAGCCACCGCCTGCTGACGCTTCTCGATCTCGGCATCGTAGAACTCTTCGACGCGGCCGCAGTCCAGGCAGACCAGATGGTCGTGGTGCTGGCCTTCGTTGATCTCGTAGACCGCCTTGCCTGACTCGAAATTGCTCCGGTTGAGCAGCCCAGCCTGCTCAAACTGGGTCAGCACCCGGTAGACGGTGGCCAGGCCAATATCCGAGCGTTCCTCCAGAAGGACCCGAAAAACGTCCTCGGCCGTCATGTGCCGCTGTTTGCCCTTCTGGAATATCTCCAGAATTTTCAGCCGCGGCAAGGTGGCTTTGAGGCCGGTGCTCTTGAGCTCGTCGATGTTGTTCATGCCCGGGATGCAGTCCTGGCTGCCGTGTGAGAGGTCACAGCTCGGGGGTTGAAACCCGGCCGCTACAATTGTGCGCATCATATCTGTCCCCTCAAACTCATGTCCGCCCGCCCAATTCCTGCCCTGATCGCTGCCCTGGTGCTGGCCTCGGCAGTCCCCCTGGCCGGCTGCAGTTCGGGGCAGTCGGTGCTGGCGCGACCTGCGCACTGGCTCACGCCTTATCGGCCCGATGTGGTTCAGGGCAACTTCATAGCCGCAGAACAGGTGGCTCAGCTCAAGCCAGGCTTGTCGCGCCTGCAGGTTCGCAACCTGCTCGGCACGCCCCTGGTGTCCAGCCTTTTTCACGACGACCGCTGGGACTATGTGTTTAGCCTCAAGCGCGGTGACGGCCAAGCTCGCCTGTACCGGTATACCGTTTTCTTTGAGCGCGATTCGCTGCTGAAGTTCGAGGGCGATGCGATGCCCAGCGAAAGCGAGTTCGTGGGCCAGCTCGGCCAGCAGCGCAAGAGCCGTCCGGTGCCTTCCCTGCAGGCCACGCCCGAACAACTTGAGGCGGCGCGGGCGTCGACAGCCCGGCCGCTTGAGCCGGCTGAACCGGCCGCTGCGTCGGCTTCGGCAGCCCCGGCTCCGTTGCCGGCCTCCTATCCGCCGCTTGAGGGAGCGCGGCCTTGAGCGCTTCGGGCTCTCCCGTCGCCCCGCTGCGGGTGGCGGTGGCCGGATCCGGCGGACGCATGGGTCAGATGCTGATCCAGGCCATTTTGGACGCGGATGACCTGCAATTGCACGGCGCCTTCGAGCAGCCCGGTCGTGCCGAGATCGGGCGCGACGCGGCCATCGGTCTGGGACGGCCGGCTTGCGGCGTGACGGTCTGCGGCGACCCTGTGCAGGCTCTGCGCGGCGCGCAGGTCCTGATTGATTTCACCCGGCCCGAGGGCACCCTGGCGCACCTGGCCGCCTGTCGTCAGCTGGGGGTTCATGTGGTCATCGGGACCACCGGCTTTTCGGAGCCGCAAAAGCAGGAAATTACGGCGGCCAGCCGTGAGGTGGCTGTGGTGATGGCCCCCAATATGAGCATGGGCGTGAATGTGACGCTCAAGCTGCTGCAGATGGCGGCCCAGGCGCTGTCGACCGGCTACGACATTGAGATCATCGAGGCTCACCACCGGCACAAAGTGGATGCGCCCTCGGGCACTGCGCTGAAGATGGGCGAGGTCATCGCCGAGGCACTTGGCCGTGATCTCAAGGACTGTGCGGTATACGATCGCTACGGCCACACCGGCGAACGTGATCCGTCGACGATTGGCTTTTCCACGATTCGTGGCGGCGATATCGTGGGCGACCATACCGTGTTGTTTGCCGGTACCGGGGAGCGTATCGAGGTCACGCACAAGTCGTCCAGCCGGGCCACCTATGCGCAGGGCAGCCTGCGAGCGGCCCGATTCCTGGCCGGCAAGCGCAGTGGCCTGTACGACATGTTCGACGTACTCGGCTTGCGTTAGGAACGCAGGTTCAAACGATGTCTTTGCTGACGGAGGGCGATGCTATCAGCCGGAGTGTGGCCTGGGTGCTGCTTCTCATGTCGGTGGCCAGCTGGGCGCTGATGCTCTGGAAGTCCTGGCTGCTGCTGCGGCTGCGTCAGGACCTGCCCCGCAGCATCGCCGCCTTCTGGCAGGCTCCTGCCCTCGAAGAGGCGGTGCAGCGCGCCCAGGCACTGGACTCGCAGGGCCTGCTGCGGCCCCTTCTTCGGGTCTGCGATCGCGCCCCGGCCACGGGTCTGGCTGCGGCGGGCGACCTGCGGGCCCGCCTGACCCGGGTGTTGCGCGAGGGCCTGCAGGCCGCCTCTGAGCGCCTGCAGTACGGCCAGATTCTGCTGGCCACCGTTGGCTCGACCGCCCCGTTCGTGGGGCTGCTTGGCACGGTCTGGGGTATTTATCTGGCCCTGGGAGGCATGGCCAACACCGGGCAGCTGTCCATTGACCGAGTGGCCGGCCCGGTCGGAGAGGCCCTGATCATGACGGCTGCTGGCCTTGCGGTGGCTTTGCCAGCGGTGCTGGCCTACAACGTGATGGGCCGACTGATCGGTCGGCTCGAGGCTGATCTGGAAGGCTTTGCGCATGACCTGCGCGAGCTCCTGGAGCAGCAGGCGGGGTCGGCATGAACTTCGGGCGCTTGGGGCTGCGTCCGGCCCAGGAGCCGATGAGCCAGATCAACGTCACCCCCCTGGTGGACGTGATGCTGGTGCTGCTGGTCATCTTCATCGTGACGGCTCCGTTCTTTGGCAGCTCGCTGCAGCTCGATCTGCCTCGCGCTCCGGCCAATCCGCCGGCTGCCCAGGCGGGCCCCAGCGCGCTGTTAGAGATCGACCGCAACCAGGCGTTGGTTCTCAACGGCCAGCCGGTCTCTATTGAGCAACTGGCCCGGCGTTTATCGGAGCTGGCGGCCAGCGGCCCTGAGCTTGCTTTGCAGCTGCGTGCCGACCGTGCGGTGCCCTACGGGCGGGTGGTCCAGGTGCTGGGCCTGGCCAATCAGGCTGGCATCGCTCGCATCGGATTTATCGCCGAGCCGGACGTCCCGCCGCCACGGCGTTGACGGCGCCAGATTCAGTTGGCATCGCCCGGGTCGGCGGCGCCTAGAATCCTCGTTTTGACCTGTTCGGCCCCTTCCGATGTTGGCGGAGGGCGGCTTGCCCCCATGCAAGACTCTACATACGACCCCAAGAAGATCGAGGGCGCTGCGCAGGACGCTTGGCGCGAGCACAACGTCTACCGTGTTGAAGAGCACAGCAGCAAGCCGCTGGGCAAGTACTACGCCTGCTCCATGCTGCCCTACCCCAGCGGCAAACTCCATATGGGGCACGTGCGCAATTACACCATCAACGACATGCTGACGCGGCAGCTGCGCATGAAGGGCTACAACGTGCTCATGCCGATGGGCTGGGATGCCTTTGGCCTGCCTGCGGAGAATGCGGCTCTCAAAAATGGCGTGCCGCCCGCCAAATGGACCTACGAGAACATTGCCTACATGAAGCAGCAGATGCAGGCCATGGGCCTGGCCATCGATTGGCCGCGTGAAGTGGCCACCTGCGATCCAGACTATTACAAATGGAACCAATGGCTGTTCTTGAAAATGCTGGAGAAGGGCATCGCCTATCGCAAGACCCAGGTGGTGAACTGGGACCCGGTGGACCAGACGGTGTTGGCCAATGAACAGGTGATCGACGGCAAGGGCTGGCGCACCGGTGCGGTGGTTGAAAAGCGCGAGATTCCGGGCTACTACCTC
>CAYPSU010000053.1:0-19425 GCA_964413475.1 uncultured Polaromonas sp.
GGGCGCGGCTCCTACAGGGCGGGCGCGAGGACGGTGTTTTGTAGGAGCGCCGCCCTCGGCGCGATCGGCGTCTGCAGGGCCAGCGGCTATTGTTTTGATACCCCATCGCCGCGAGGGCGCGGCTCCTACAAGGTCCCATCGCCGCGAGGGCGCGGCTCCTACAGGGCGGGCGCGAGGACGGTGTTTTGTAGGAGCGCCGCCCTCGGCGCGATCGGCGTCTGCAGGGCCAGCGGCTATTGTTTTGATACCCCATCGCCGCGAGGGCGCGGCTCCTACAAGGTCCCATCGCCGCGAGGGCGCGGCTCCTACAGGGCGGGCGCGAGGATGGTGTTTTGTGGGAGCGCCGCCCTCGGCGCGATCGGCGTTTGATTGCATGAGCAGCCCTTCTCACGCCAACCCTCAGGCCGAGCGCTTTCAGGCCTTCGACCTGCTGGCCACACTGGTGGCTGTCGTACGTACAGACGGCCTGGTGATTTTTGCCAACTCTGCGCTCGAAGACGCTCTGGGCACCTCGCGCCGCATGATCGAAGGCGCCCCCTTGTCGGATTGCTTCACCGAGCCGGTCATCATGCAGGGTGCGCTGGAGGGGGCGGGTAGCAACGAGTTTGCGGCTCTGCGTTATGACGCCTGGCTCAAGCGCAGCAATGCCGACCCGCTGCCGGTTCATGTGGTGGTGGCTCAATCGGATCAACCGGGCCAGGCCATTGTGGAACTGCTGCCGCTGGAGCAGCAGGCCAAGCAGGACCGTGAGGAGCGCCTGATGGAGCGCGCCCAGGCCAACAAGGAACTCATCCGTAATCTGGCCCATGAAATCAAAAATCCGCTGGGGGGCATTCGTGGTGCAGCGCAGCTGCTGCAGATGGAGATAGATTCGCGAGAGTTGACCGAATACACCCAGGTCATCATCCATGAGGCCGACCGTCTTCAATCGCTGGTGGACCGGCTGCTCGCCCCGCATCGCAGGCCGCACCAGGTTGGGGACGTAAATATCCATGAGGTGTGCGAAAGGGTGCGCTCGCTCATCCTCGCCGAGTTTCCCAAGGGCTTGAAGGTGGCGCGTGATTACGACACCTCCATTCCTGAATTCCGTGGCGACCGGGAACAGCTTATTCAGGCCGTGCTCAATATTGCCCATAACGCGGCCCAGGCCCTGGCCGATCGGGTCTCTGCCGGTGATGCGCAAATCACTTTGCGCACCCGGATTGCTCGACAGGTCACCTTCGGCAAAAACCGGTATCGCTTGGCACTGGAATTGCATGTCGTTGACAACGGGCCGGGCGTGCCCGATTCGATCAAGGACCGCATCTTCTACCCCCTGGTAACAGGTCGCGATGGTGGGTCCGGTTTAGGGCTGACGCTGGCACAAAACTTTGTTCAGCAGCACCATGGCCTGATCGAATGCGACAGCGTCCCGGGCCGCACGGACTTCAAGATCCTCATACCTTTGCCGTGATGCGTTTTTTTTCACTGTCGGATCCATATAAAAGGGGCAGACCAGCATGAAACCGATCTGGATCGTTGATGATGACCAGTCCATCCGGTTCGTTCTCGAAAAGGCTTTGTTGCGGGAGGGGCTACCCACGCGCAGCTTTACCAGCCCCAAGGAATTGATGGCTGCCCTGGAGGGCGCCGACGAGGGCAGTGGGCCGCAGGTTCTGGTCAGTGATATCCGGATGCCGGGTGGATCGGGCCTTGAATTGCTGGAGAAGGTCAGGGCTGTGCTGCCGGGGCTGCCGGTCATCATCATGACGGCTTATTCGGATCTCGACAGCGCTGTCTCGGCCTTCCAGGGGGGCGCTTTCGAATACCTGCCCAAGCCCTTTGATTTGCCCAAGGCGGTCGAATTGATTCGTCGGGCGGTGGAGGAAAGTCAGCGCGAGCAAGTTGCGGTGGACCGCATGAGCCAGACCCCGGAGATGCTGGGTCAGGCCCCGGCGATGCAGGATGTGTTTCGCGCCATTGGCCGGCTCTCGCAAAGCCAAGTGACGGTGATGATTACGGGCGAATCGGGCTCTGGCAAAGAATTGGTGGCCCGTGCCCTGCACAAGCATTCCACCCGTGCCGCGGGTCCTTTCATTGCCATCAACACGGCCGCTATCCCGAAAGAATTGCTGGAGTCCGAGCTGTTCGGTCACGAACGCGGTGCCTTCACAGGGGCACAGACCATGCGACGGGGCCGCTTCGAGCAGGCCGAAGGCGGCACGCTGTTTCTTGACGAGATCGGTGATATGCCCCTCGATCTGCAGACCCGATTGCTGCGAGTTCTTTCTGACGGACACTTCTACCGTGTGGGGGGTCACAGCGCCATCAAAGCCAGTGTTCGGGTGATCGCGGCCACACATCAGGATCTGGAGCAGCGGGTCAAGGATGGCGTTTTCCGGGAAGATCTTTTTCATCGGCTCAATGTGATTCGGTTGCGTCTGCCGGCCCTGCGCGAGCGACGGGAAGACATTCCCATGCTCACGCGTCATTTCCTGCAGCAAAGTGCGCAGCAGCTCGGTGTAGAGCCCAAGCGTATAGCCGAGGCTGCGCTGGCCCAGCTGACCTTGTTCGACTTCCCGGGCAATGTGCGGCAGCTCGAAAACATCTGCCACTGGCTCACGGTGATGGCGCCGGCCCAGGTGATTGAGGCCAAGGATTTACCGCCGGAGGTGTTGGCGCCAGCGTATGCTCCGGCCCCCGCCACTGTCTCATCGGCTGCACCCAGTGACCCCATCGTGGTGCCGTCTCCGGCGGCGCCCGCTGGCCCTGCAGCAGGCGAGGCATGGTCTGCACTGGCTGCGGTGGGCAGCGCCTGGGAGACCGGTCTGGAGGCCGAGGCACTGTCGCTGCTGGCTGCTGGGAATACCGACGTCTGGGATGTGCTCACGCGTCGTTTCGAGTCGCGTCTGATTCAGACGGCCCTGGCCAACACGCGGGGCCGCCGCATCGAGGCTGCGATGAAGTTGGGCATAGGTCGCAACACCATCACGCGCAAGATTCAGGAATTGGGGCTGGAGTAGGGTCCTCTCGCTGCGAGGGCGCGGCTTGCACGAGGATCAAGCAAGGCGGGTGAGCCGGGACGTAGGAGCGCCGCCCCCGGCGCGATGCAGCCCTCAAAGCGCGTCAAGCTCTACCACCCCCGGCGCGATGCAGCCCTCAAAGCGCACCCAGCTCCACCACCACCGGCGCATGATCGCTGGGGCGCTCATTCTTGCGGGGCTGCTTGTCGATCTGACACGACAGCACCCGCTGCTCGATCGCCCGACTGACCAGGATATGGTCGATGCGCAGGCCTTTGTTGCGCCGGAAAGCCAGGTCGCGGTAATCCCACCACGAATAACTCTTGGGGGCTTGTTCAAAAAGGCGAAAGGCATCGACCAGACCGAGCGCCAGCAGAGCCTTGAAAGCTTCACGTTCTTCGGTGGTGTGGTGGATGGTCTCGTGCAGTCCCACCGGGTCGTAGGTGTCTCGATCATCGGCGGTGATGTTGAAATCACCCACCAGTATCAAGGGCTCCTCTCGCCTCACCTCTTCGGCCAGCCAGGCGCGCAGCCCTTCGAGCCAGCGCAGTTTGTAGGCAAATTTGTCGCTGCCCGGTTCCTGTCCGTTGACAAAATAGCCATTGACCACGCGAACCGGTCGTCCCGGCGCGTTCACTGTGGCTGCCAGTACGCGGGCCTGGTCGTCGTCAAAGCCTTTGATATTGCGCTGAACGTCCTGCAGCGGGTGGCGGCTGCAGATGGCCACGCCGTTGTAGGTCTTCTGACCGAAGGCCGCGCAGTGCGGGTAGCCCGCGCTCTCAAGGGCCTGAAATGGAAACTTGTCGTCGGTGAGCTTGAGCTCTTGCAGACACAGCAGGTCGACCCGCTGCACGCTCAGCCAGTCAATGACCTGGGGTAGCCGAACCGCCAGCGAATTGACATTCCAGGTCGCGATCTTCAAGGGTGTCTCCATCATGGCATCGGCTTACGGGGCAGTGGTCCTCGACCGGTTCTGCGCCAAGTGATCCTCCAGGGCCGCAAAAAACTCCTCAGGTCTTTCAAAATGCGGCAGCGCCCCGGTCGGGAAGACGCGCAGGGTCCAGTTGGCCCTTCCTTCCAGCAAAGCCTTCTGTCGATAGTCGGTAAAGTCGCCGCGCACGCCGTGGCACATCCAGACCGGCAGGTCCAGGCTTTCGTAAAGATTGAGGATGTCTCGGCTGAACAAGGCCCCGGCCAGGAAGCTCAGGGGCGCATGCTCGGCCCCCGGCGCGCGTGCGGTACGCACGGCCTCGCGAAACATCAGTTCGTCAATCTCGGGCCGGCCCCAGGTCTTGCGCAAAAAAAATCGCACCACGGCCGGCCGCGTCAACAGACCAAACAAGCCCGGACCCACCTTTTGCAGCGCACGGTGCAGGCGCGGCATGGCAGCGGTGCTGCCTGGCGGGCCGCGCCGCTGCTGGCGCCCGCTCAGGCCGGTGGGACTGACCAAGGCCAGGCTTCTGAAGCGATCGGGCCTTTCGCTGGCTGCGCGGGCCAGAAATTCACAAGACAGCGAAAGGGCCAGCGCATCGATGGGCTCGGGCCCAAACTGTCGGCCGATATGCGCCACCACCCCGTGCAGGGCATCGGTCATCAGGCGAGGGGTATAGAGCCTTTTTTCGCGGGCTGTGGCTCCAAAACCAGGCAGATCGGGTGAGAAAACCGTTCGGGTGCCTGCGAAGTGTTCGTGCAACGGTCGCACCTCCGCGGCCGAGGCGGCCGCATTGACGCTGTGGATCAGCAGCAGGGGCGGTCCTTGACCGGCCACGTGTACCGCGATCGGCCCGGCAGCGCTGTCGCAGGTTTGGGTGCTGCCAGTGAGCTGGGGGCGAAATGAGTCGGGTGACCCCTGTTCTTGCATGGCTGCGATGATAGCCTTCCACCCGAACGGTTGGGTACAAGCCCATGCCCCGAGCTTGGGGCTATCCATGACTAATGAAGTCGGGTAATTGGGCGGTGCTACGATTCCGCACGTTTGTAACTACTTTTTCAGGACTTACATGAAATCGACGAATCGCCGTGTCTTCATGATGCAAGTGGCTGTTGGAGGTTCCGCTCTGGCCGCCGCGGGCGCAGCTTCGGCTCAGGCCATGGTCAACGAGAAAGACCCGCAAGCGGTCTCTCTGGGTTATGTCGCCGACACCACCAAGGCCGACGCCAAGAAGTTCCCCAAGCATGCCGCCACTCAGAAGTGCAGCAACTGCCAGCTCTACACCGGTGCGGCCAACTCCAAGTCCGGCCCATGCTCGATTTTCCCGGGCAAGCAGGTTGCAGCCAATGGCTGGTGCTCAGCCTGGGTCAAGAAAGCCGGTTGATCCCCGTCCTGTTCTCTGCAAAAGCCCGCCTTGCGCGGGCTTTTTTGATGGAGCCGACTCAGCGGTGGTGTCAGGAACCCCTTGATTTGTGAGCCGTTTCGACCTCGTACACAATCGAACCATGTCTTCTACCGACTTCCCCAGCGTCGATGCGCTAAGCAGAGGACTGCAATCCAGCGGTTACTTTTCCGACCGCCGCCTGGCCATGGCCGTCTATCTGGCCCTGCGGCTCGGCCGCCCCCTGCTGCTCGAAGGTGAGCCCGGTGTGGGCAAAACCGAGCTGGCCAAGGCTTTGGCGCTTGCCTTGTCGCGAGAGTTGATCCGGCTGCAGTGCTACGACGGCCTGGAGCAGCGCGAAGCGCTTTACGAATGGAACTATGCGGCACAGCTTCTGCATATGCGGGCGGCCGAGGGCCGAGGGCAGGCGGGAGAACTCGAGCGTGAGGTCTACACCGGACACTACCTGATCAAAAGGCCCTTGCTGCAGGCTCTGCAGTCGCCTGAGCCGGGCGCTGTTCTTCTGATCGACGAAGTGGATCGCGCGGACGAGCCTTTCGAGGCATTTTTGCTGGAGTATCTGGGTGAGTATCAGGTCACCATCCCCGAGCTGGGCACCATTCATGCCGCTGCCGCGCCGGTCACCATCCTGACCAGCAATCGCACCCGCGAACTCAACGACGCAATCAAGCGACGCTGCCTCTACCACTGGCTCGACTACCCGGACCGTGACCGTGAGCTGGCCATCATCGCAGCCCAGGTGCCGCAGGCTGGCGAACAGCTGACCCGTCAGGTGGCTGCTTTTGTCAGTCGGCTGCGGCAAGCGCCGTTCAAGGATGCCTTCCAGCGCGCTCCGGGTATCGCTGAAAGCGTGGAGTGGGCCAAGGCGCTGGTGGCGCTCGATACCTTGTCTGTGGATCCTGAAGTTGCTGCGGATACCGCCGGTATCCTGTTCAAGCAGCGTGAAGATGTGGCGGCCCTGACCAGCGATCTTGCTGCTGAGGTGTTGCAGGCCGATGTGGCGTCTTGAAGATGTGCCGGGTTCGTCGGCAGGCCCTTATCGCCGCGAGGGCGCGGCTCCTACAAGCTACTGGCAAGACAACTGGGCGTGGGAGCGCCGCCCTCGGCGCGATCGCCATGCCCCGGGACAAGCGCTTGGGCTACAGCCCGATGCTTGATTGAGAGCCCCGACGATGCAACTCGGAGACGCGCGATCAGGACGGCTGGCCGGCAACCTTGCAGCCTTTGGCCGCACCCTGCGACGCGCCGGCGTGCCGGTTGATGCCAGCCGAATCGCGCTGGCGCAGCAGGCCGCCTTGCTGGTCGATATCGGCCGTCGCGAAGACCTTTGTGCTGCGCTGGAGGCGGTGCTGGTCGGGCGCGAGCAAGACCGTGCGGTGTTCCGTGAGCTGTTTGAGGTCTTCTTTCGCGACCCCAAGGTGGCGCATAAGCTGCTTGCCCAGTTATTGCCTTCGGCTGAGGGCAAGGCCGAGAGCAGTCAACAGCGTGCACGCGTGCGCGATGCGCTGCAGCCCCAGCGTGTGGCCAGACCGCTGGCTCAACCGGCCGCCGCGGACCGCGAGTTTGAATTTGACGCCACCATGACGGCCAGCGACTTGCAGCGTTTGCAGCACGCCGACTTCAACAGCCTTTCGGCTGACGAATTTTCCTTGGTGGAGCGCTTGGCTCGCGACATTCCCTTGCCCCTGCCCCAGTTGCCTTCACGGCGCTTGCGACCGGGCTGGCGGGGCGATCGACCGCACTGGCCTGGGGTGATGCAGCAGGCGGCGCGTCACGGCGGCGAGTTGATGGCGCTGCCACGCCTGCAAAGAAGGATGCAGAGCCTGCCCTTGCTGGTGTTGGTGGACGTGTCAGGATCGATGGAGCGATATGCCCGGCTCCTGCTTGCGTTTTTGCATGCGGCCACCCGCCAGCACCGCCGCCGGGAGGTGATGGCCATTGGCATGAACCTGACCAATCTGGCGCCGGCCTTCGCCCACGCGGACACCGATGCCATGCTGGCCCATGCCAACCACCTGATCGCTGATTTTGCGGGTGGGACCCGGCTCGGGCAAAGTCTGGAGCAACTGCGCTCGCGCTATGCCCGGCGTTTGATCGGCCGACGAACCGTGGTGCTCCTGATCTCCGATGGCCTGGACACCGGCGAGCCCGAGGAGCTGCGTGCAGGCCTGCAATGGTTGCGCCTGCACAGCCGGCGTTTGCTTTGGCTCAATCCCCTGATGCGATTTGAGGGGTATGCTCCTCTGGCTCGGGGAGCCTCTGTGCTGCATCAGCAGGCCGATGCGATGTTGGCGATCCATAACCTGAGCCGATTGCGTGACCTGGCCGCCAGCCTGGCTCAGCTGCTGGCCCGATAAGCTTGAACTTGCGCGGCAGCCAGTGCGGCTGTAGCAAAATCAGGCTTTGTTGTTCATTCCACGACTTCAAGGATTCACATCATGGAGATGCAAGCCACCCGATCCCTGGCGGTGACCCAGCAGCAAGCCTGGCAAGCCCTCAACGACCCGGAGGTGCTCAAGCTGTGCATACCCGGTTGCGACAAGGTGGAGGCAACGGCTGACAATGAGTTTGATATTGGCATGGCGCTGCGCATCGGTCCGGTGTCGGCCCGTTTCAAAGGGCATATCAGCCTGAGCGATGTCGTGCCGCCGTCGAGCTACCGCATCAGTTTTGAGGGGCAAGGTGGCCCTGCAGGCTTTGGCAAGGGGCAGGCCCAGGTGCAACTGACCCCGGCGGACGCCGGATGCGAATTGAGCTATGCGGTCTCGGCCTCGGTGGGCGGCAAAGTGGCGCAACTGGGCCAGCGTCTGATTGACGGCGTCGCCCGCTCGCTGGCTGAGGATTTTTTTCGGCGCTTTGACGAAGAAATGCAACGACGCCACGGAGAGTCGACCGGCCCTGCTGAGCCCGCTGAGGGTGCAGCCGCGTCGGCTCCTGGCTTGCCGGAGACTTTGCTGCCGGCCGCTGTGAGCGCGGCCGCCGGCGCTGCGGTCATGTTGTTCCTTTTGTTCTTGATCACGCGCTGAAAGCCCGCTTGTGGAAAACCTCGATGTGATGGTGCTGCGTACCCTGCGCGACTGGCGCGCGGCGGGGCGTCGGGCCTTGCTGGCCACGGTGGTGCGCACCTGGGGTTCGTCGCCGCGGCCTGTGGGCTCTATCATGGCCTTGTGTGAGGATGGTGCGGTGGTGGGGTCGGTCTCTGGCGGTTGCATCGAGGACGACCTGATTTACCAGTACACCCAGGCCTATAAGGCGGCCGGACAGGGCTCTGACGGCCGCGCCATCCCAGTGGGTGCGCCGCGTTTCATCAAGTATGGCGTCAGTGCCGACGAGGCGCACCGCTTTGGTTTGCCCTGCGGTGGCACGCTGGAATTGCTGCTGGAATTCGACCCCTCGGCGCAGGCCCTGGCCACCTTGGTGCAGTCTCTGGAGACCGGGCAATTGATGCGCCGGACAGTGGCCCTGTCTGACGGCGGGGTGACGCTGTCGAGCACCGATCATCCCGCCGAGTTGTCGGTTAGCGAAACCCAGCTCGTCAACACCTTCGGACCTGAATATCGCATGCTGCTGATCGGTGCCGGCCAGCTCACCGAATACCTGGCCACCATGGCTTTGTTCTCGGGCTTTGCGGTGACCGTCTGCGACCCGCGAGAAGAATACCGGGGTGCGTGGTCGGTGGCGGGTGTGCAGGTGCGCAGTGAAATGCCCGATGATGTGGTGACGGCCTTTCGGGCCGATCGCCGCAGTTGCGTGATCGCGCTCACCCACGATCCCAAGCTGGATGATCTGGCCTTGCTCGAGGCCCTGGCCAGCGAGGCCTTCTATGTCGGGGCGATCGGCTCGCGTCGCAACAACGAGGCGCGTCATCAGCGCATGCAGGAGCACTTCGGACTCGATCAAGAGCAGCTTCAGCGCCTGCGCGGTCCGATCGGCATCTATATTGGGAGCAAGACACCGGCTGAGATTGCGGTGTCCATCATGGCCGAGGTGCTGGCCGTCAAGAATGGAGTGGCTTTAACCCGCGATATGCAGGTGGCCCACGCCAAGAATGAGCGCGCAGTGCAGCCCAATGATCCGGGCGTGTTGGTTTGCGGCGTCCGGCCGCCGGCATAACGGTTCAGCCCTGCCACCAGGTCACGGTGCGCAGACCCAGAAAAGTCAGCAGCAGGCTGCCCGTCAGATGCAGTCCGGCCGTTCCCAGGGCCAGGGCCCAGCGATCTTCGGTGATCAACTGCACCACTTCGGCAGAAAACGTCGAGAAGGTGGTCAGCCCCCCCAGAAATCCTGTCATGAGCAGGAGTCGCCAAGCCGGATCGATATGCGGCAAGACCTGAAACACGCCGATGGCCAGGCCCACCAGATACCCGCCGATCCAGTTGGCCGCCAGCGTCCCCCAGGGAATCAGGGCGCCCGGCACTGAGAGCCATAAACCCAGTTGCCAGCGCGCCAGTGCACCCACACTGGCACCGACACAGATCGCAAGGACCGTCTGCATGATGCCGGGATTCTAGAGCTGCAGATTTGATCGCGCCGAGGGCCGCGCTCCCACGCCCCCAATCACCCGTCATTTTCGAATTTTTGGGAGCCGCGCCCTCGCGGCGATTTCATCCGATGCAGGAGCGGCGCCCTCTTGACGACGGCTTTTGATGTCCTTCAAAACGCCTCAAGCCATGGTCTTGCGCACATGGTCCAGCAGCAGGGTTTCCAGGTCATGCACCTTCTTGCCCGTGGCCTGCGCTACCGCCTGGCGGTAGGGCGGCATATTGGCACACTCCAGAACCAGATGTTCAAGCTTCGGGTGCCGATGAACGAGTCTTAGGGCGGCGCTCACCACATCCTCGCGGGCTTGGTTCAGGTCCATCTCGGTGTGATCGTTCAAGATGGCCTCTCGCAGCTCGCACCCCGGCTCCAGACCTTCCACCGGTGTGCCGACCGGCACGCCCGCACCCGTGAGCACGTCCTCCCCCAGGCTGGCGGCGTCGAAGGTCACAACGCCGGGCCCATCGAGGTCCCGGCAGGCCAGCAGGCTGGAGGTGATCACCGGCACCGATACGGCCGCCTGCAGGATCTGCTGGTACCGTGCCAGAAAGCCACAGGAGGTGATGATCAAGCTGGCGCCACGGTGTTGCAGAGCTTGGGCGGCCTTCACAAAGGGCTGCAGCAAAGCCGGGTCGGACTCGAGCACCACACGACGGGCGGTCGCGCTGGGAACCCGATAGAAGTGCGCCTGGAGTCCAGCCCTCGTATAGGTCAAGGCCTGCCCGATGTCTCCGGGCGGGCGTGGAAAGTTGGTGTCGAGCAGGATCACCCCGATCAGGGGGCGTGTGGGCAGATGTGGGCTCATGGGTGTTTCGGCTGTGACTATCATCATGACATGAACACCCATCACTTCGGGGGCTGCGCTGTCAGCCGTGTGCCATGCGGGTAGCCGTGGTCGGTGCTGGCATGGTGGGTGTTTCCTGTGCCTGGGCCCTGCGGCGCCGGGGCTTGGATGTGCTGATGATCGATTCCGGCGAACCTGGCGGTCAGACCAGCCATGGCAATGCGGGTGTGCTGTCACCGACATCGCTCTTGCCCTTCAATCATCCAGGCATATGGGCGCAGCTGCCCCGCTTGCTGCGTGGCAAGAATCCGGGCTTTCGGCTGCGGCCTGGCTATGTGCTGCCGCGCTTTTCTGCCCTGAGCGACTTCTTGCTGCAGGCGCGTCCTTCGGTGCTGAAGGAAACGACCCAGGCGCTGCATCAACTTATCAGCCTGTCGCGCCCCTTGCATCAGCAGTGGATGCGACAGGCCGGTGTGGCCCAGCGCTTTCGTGAGGACGGCTGGCTGTTTCTCTATCGCTCCGAGCAGGCCTGGCAGACGGCCGCTTGGGCGCGTGATCTTTACACCCGTTTCGAGCTGGCCTGGCAGGCCCTCGATCCGCAGGAACTGGCCGCAATCGAGCCCGATCTGAGCCGGGGCTTTGCCAGGGCTTTGTGGGTCAGCGGTGCAGCCTCGGTGGATGAACCGGGCGCGGTGGTGCAGGCCCTGGCCCGACACCTGATCGAAGACGGTGGAGTCCGCTTTGTGCGCGATGCAGTGCTTGGGTTGCAGCAGGCGGGACCGGTTTGGCATTTGGCCACCGCCTCGGGCCAGCGCTTGCAGGCCGATCGCGTGGTGTTGGCTCTGGGGCCCTGGGCCCGTGATTTTTTGCGAGCGCAGTGGGGTTGGAGGCTGCCGATGCTGCATGAGCGTGGCTACCACATGCACTATGGTTGGACCGGTACCGGC
The DNA here is from genome assembly GCA_964413475.1 of uncultured Polaromonas sp. Classification (GTDB taxonomy): domain Bacteria; phylum Pseudomonadota; class Gammaproteobacteria; order Burkholderiales; family Burkholderiaceae_C; genus Polaromonas. Next base: position 11,606 of record CAYPSU010000053.1, read on the forward strand.
TTGAAGCGTCCGATCTACGACACCGCCGGCGGGTATGTGCTCTCCCCCATGGGCCCCGGCCTGCGCTTGACCACTGGCGTGGAGCTCGATGAGGCCGATGCGCCCGCACACTCCCGCATGATCGAAGCGGCCGAGGCTGCAGCGCGGCAGGTGCTGCCGCTGGGCGCGCGGCTGGCGAGTCCTCTTTGGCTGGGTAGCCGCCCCACCTTGCCCGACAGCCGTCCGATCCTGGATGCCGCCCCTGGCCGGCCTGGCATCTGGTTGGCCTTGGGCCATCAACACATTGGCTTTTCCACGGGGCCGGGCAGCGGTGAACTGATCGCGGCTTTGATGCTGGGGGAGGCTGCGCCTATCGATCCTTCTGCCTTTGCCGCGCTGCGCTGGGGCAAGGGTTGGCTGCGCTGACCGCTTGCCCGCGGTCGTGGCAGCCCTCAGGCGCCTACATCATCTGTTTGGGCAGCCAAGTCACGACTTGCGGAAAGGCATAGATCAGCACAACGCCGATCACCATCATCACGAACATCGGCAGAGTGACCTTTGCAATCCAGGTGAGCTGACGACCTGTCATGCCTTGCAGCACGAACAGATTGAAGCCCACCGGCGGCGTGATTTGCGCCATCTCCACCACCAGGACAATAAAGATGCCAAACCAGATCAGGTCGATGCCAGCCCCTTGGATGGTCGGCAGCAGAACGCCCATGGTCAGGACCACCATCGAGATGCCATCGAGAAAGCAGCCCAGGATGATGTAGAAGATGGCCAGCACCAGGATCAACTGGCCCGGACTCAGGCCCAGGGAGCCAATCCACTCGGCCAGATGACGGGGCAGCCCGATATAGCCCATTGAGAGCGTGAGAAAGGCGGCACCGGCCAGAATGAGAGCGATCATGCAATACAGCCGGGTTGCTCCCATCAGTGAATCACGAAAGCTCTGCCATGTCAGCGAGCCCTGTAGTGCCGATAAGACCAGCGAACCGACCACGCCGACCGCTGCCGCCTCGGTGGCGGTGGCAATGCCGCTGTAGATGGAGCCCAGCACCGCGATGATGAGCAGCACCACGGGAAGCAGATGACGCGAGGCTGAGAGTTTTTCCAGAAAGCTGGGGCGCGCATCATCACGCGGGATAGCTCCCGGGTTGAGCAGCGACCAGCCGATGATGTAGCCCGAAAACAGAAGGGCCAGCATCAGGCCCGGCAGGACGCCTGCAATGAAAAGACGGGCGATCGAGACTTCAGCGGTGACACCGTAGACGATCATGATGATCGAAGGCGGGATCAAAAGTCCCAAGGTACTGGCGCCCGCGAGCGAACCCACCACCAGATGCTCGGGATAGCCGCGCCGGCCCAGCTCGGGCAGAGTCATCTTGCCGATCGTGGCACAGGTGGCCGCGCTTGAACCCGAGACGGCTGCAAAGATGGTCGAGCCCACCACATTGGTGTGCAGAAGGCGCCCAGGTAGCGCATGCATCCAGGGTGCCAGACCCTTGAACATGTCGCTGCTCAGCCGTGTTCGAAACAGGATCTCGCCCATCCAGATGAACAAAGGCAGGGCGGTCAGCGTCCAGCTCGAGGACGAGCCCCAGATGGTCACGGCCATCGCATCGCCGGCAGGCCGGGTGGAAAAAAGCTCCATGCCGATCCAGGCCACCCCCGAGAGCGTCAGACCTATCCAGACCCCGCTGCCGAGGATGAGGAACAAAGAGACAACCAGCAAGCCCGTGATGGCCAGATCACTCATTGCGCAGCGCCTCCCCATTCGATTCACTCTTTCGCAGACCGCGCCATTCCAGTACCCATTCATCCAGGCAGGCAATGGTCATCACCACCGCGCCCAGCGCCATGCCCAGCTGGGGTATCCACAAAGGTGTGGCGTCGGTGGAAGTGGAGATGTCGTTGAAGACCCGCGATTGCCAGGCCAGCTTGACGCTGTAGACCGCAAAGAGCAGGCTCAGCAGCGTGCCGGCGCCCAGTGCCCACAGCTCGAGGGCGCGGCGTGCCGACCCCCTGAGATGATGCAGGAACAAGGTGACGCGAATATGCTCGCCACGCTTGAGGGTGTGCGCCAGGGCCAGGAAGCCGCAGCCGGCCATCAGGTAGCCGGCATAGGCATCCGTGCCCGGCACATGGAAGCCCATCTGTCGCCCCAGGATGGACAACAGCACCATCACCAGCAGACCGACCATGAAAACGGCTGCGACTGCAGCCGTTGCGTCATAGAGCCCGTCGAGCAGTTTGCGCATCGAGGTCCGATCAGCGACGGAAAGCGTTCACCAATTGCTGGCCTTCGGCTCCGGACTTGCCGGTCCATTCGTTGAGCAGGGTCTCGCCCACCTTCCGCATGTCGGCGCTCAGCTGCGCAGGGGGGGGCAGGATCTGCATGCCGCCAGCGCGCAGGACGTCCAGCGATGCGCCATTGGCCTTTTTGCTTTCAGCCAGGCCCCGCACTTCGGCGTCGGCGGCGGCTTTCATGACGGCGTCTTGTGTCGCCTTATCCAGAGCATTGAAGGCGGCGCGGTTGACGATCACCAGATTTTTAGGCAGCCAGGCCTGGGTGTCGTACCAGAACTTCACATGCTCATGCAATTTGGCGTCGGCGCCGGTGGAGCCGCTGGACATCATGCTCTCGGTCACGCCGGTGGCAAAGGCCTGGCTCACTTCTGCAGCCTGCACCGTTACCGGCTGCGCTCCCACCAACTCCGCAATGCGGGCGGTAGCCGGGCTGTAGGCGCGCCACTTGATGCCTTTGAGATCCGCGGCGGAATTGAGCGGCTTTTTGCTATAGATGCCTTGCGGCGGCCAGGGTACGGCGTAAAGGGCCATCATGCCTTGTTCGGCCAGCTTCTTTTCCACCAGTGGCTTTTGTACCCGCCACAGCTTCATCGCGTCGTCGTAGCTGGTGGCCAGGAAGGGAATGCCGTCTGCGCCCCAGATTTGCCATTCATTCTGGAAATTGACCATCAGGATCTCGCCGATCTGGGCCTGGCCGCCTTGCACCGCGCGCTTGATTTCAGGGGCCTTGAACAGGGAGGCATTGGGATGCACCGTGATCTTGAGCTTGCCGCCCGACGCCTTGTCCACGTCGGCCGCAAACTGATTGAGGTTGACCGTGTGGAAGTTGGCGGCGGGGTAGGCCGCCGGCAAATCCCATTTGGTTTGCGCCATGGCGGAGGTGCCCAGCGAGAGCGCGGCTGCGGCCATCGCCATGGGGAAGAAGCGTCGTTTCATCGGGAGACTCCTCAAGTGGTGGGGTGGAAAGGTCGGGGGTGGGCTCAGTCAACGATGTCGGCCAACTCCGCTGGGTTGGCGCCACGTTGAATGAAGACACTGTAGGGCCGAAGTTGCCCAGCGGGATCCGTATTTTCCCTAAACATCGACAATTTATTGGCAATTTGTCGGTGTTATGGGTAGACTGCACTCGTGCCACCCCGCCCCGCTTCACCCCGAAAGTTGCCTGCCGAAAAGCCGGCAGGCAAGCCCATCGTCTCATCGGCCCATCTGGTCTCGCCCGACAGCGCGCAGATGAGCGAGTTCGAGTTCGGACTCATCGTGGCGGGCAATGCCTTCCACCGCTGGGTGGCCCATTGCATGTCCGCTGCAGGCCTGAAAGATCTGACCCCGCTGGATGTGCTGGTGCTGCACCATGTCACGCACCGTGCGCGGGACAAGCGTCTGGCTGACATCTGCTTCATCATGAATATTGAAGACACTCACCTCGTGAACTATGCGCTCAAGAAGTTGCTCGGCCTGGGGGTGGTGGCTTCAAGCAAACATGGCAAGGAAGTCACCTATGCGGCCACCGACTCAGGCCGGCAGTTTGTCGAGCGTTACCGCGAGATCCGTGAGGCCTGCCTGATCGCAGCACTCAAGGCCGACGAGGGGCTCAACCGCGATATTGGTGAACTCGCCCGCCTGCTCAGGGTGCTCTCGGGCATGTACGACCAGGCGGCCCGCGCAGCGGCTTCGTTTTGAGGATCTGGTCATGAGTGCGGGCAGTCAGCAAACGCGTTGGCAATTCTGGATCGATCGCGGCGGCACCTTCACCGATATCGTGGCGCGCAAGCCCGATGGTCAGTTGCTGACCTACAAACTGCTTTCAGACAACCCCGAGCAATATCGCGATGCGGCCGTGGCTGGCATCCGGCATTTGCTGGGCTTGGCCCCCGAGGCGCCGATCCCCGCAGACCGGGTGGAGTGCGTGAAGATGGGCACCACCGTGGCCACCAACGCCCTGCTCGAGCGCAAGGGAGAGCCCACGCTGCTGGTGACCACCCGTGGCTTTCGAGATGCCTTGCGGATTGCCTATCAGAACCGGCCACGCTTGTTCGACCGCCAGATCGTGCTGCCCGAGTTGTTGTACGCGCAGGTGATCGAGGCCCATGAGCGCATGGGGGCGCAGGGTGAAGTGATCCAAGCCCTGGACTTGGACCACCTGCAGCCTCTGTTGCAGCAGGCTTTTGAGGCCGGGCTGCGCAGTCTGGCCATTGTGTTCATGCATGGATACCGTTACACGGACCATGAAAAGGCGGCCGCGCGGCTGGCGCGCAGCATTGGCTTTACGCAGATCAGCACCAGCCACCAGACCAGCCCTCTGATGAAGTTTGTCAGCCGCGGGGACACCACGGTGGTCGATGCCTACCTGTCACCCATCCTGCGGCGTTATGTCGACCGGGTGGCCGCTGAAATGCCTGGGGTCCGTCTGTTCTTCATGCAGTCCTCTGGCGGGCTGGCCGACGCGCAGGCTTTCCAGGGCAAGGACGCCATTCTGTCGGGCCCGGCTGGTGGCATCGTGGGCATGGCCCGTACGGCTGAGCTGGCAGGTTGTGAGCGCGTGATCGGCTTTGACATGGGCGGTACCTCCACCGATGTCTCTCATTTTGCGGGCGAGTTCGAGCGCGAGTTTGAGACCCAGGTGGCTGGCGTTCGTATGCGCGCGCCCATGATGAGCATCCACACGGTGGCTGCCGGCGGTGGTTCTATCCTGAACTTTGACGGTTCACGCTTTCGGGTCGGGCCGCAAAGTGCAGGCGCCAATCCAGGTCCAGCCAGTTACCGCCGGGGCGGTCCGCTGGCCGTCACCGATGCCAATCTGATGCTTGGCAAGATACAGGCCGCCTGGTTTCCCAAGGTCTTCGGGCCATCCGGCACTGAGCCGCTGGGCCTGGAGCCAGTGCGCGAGCAGTTCGATGCACTGGCCGGGCGCAGTGGACGCAGCGCCGAGGAGGTGGCCGAGGGTTTTATCCGTATTGCGGTCGAGCAGATGGCCAATGCCATCAAGAAAATTTCGGTGGCCAAAGGCTATGACGTCACCCGCTACACCTTGCAGTGCTTTGGTGGCGCAGGTGGACAGCATGCCTGTCTGGTGGCCGACGCCTTGGGTATGACCCGTGTGCTGGTGCATCCCCTGGCCGGCGTGCTTTCAGCCTATGGCATGGGCCTGGCCGACCAGAGCCTCATCCGTGAGCAGTCAGTCGAGAGCCCGCTCGGGGTTGAAGCTTTGCCGCAATTGCGGGCGCAACTCGATGCACTGGCCCATCAGGCCGGCCAGGCGCTGCAGGGGCAACAACTGGGCAGCGATGGGCTGCAGCTGCGGCGCAGGATTCACTTGCGGTACGAAGGAACCGATACAGCCCTGGTGGTGCCTTTTGGTTCGCTGGCTGAGATCGAATCAGCCTTTGAGTCCGCCTACCGCCAGCGTTTTGCCTTTCTGATGCAGGGCAAGCGTCTGATCGTCGAGGCGGTGTCCGTCGAGGCCGTCTTGCCCGGCCAGGCGCCGGGTGAGCGGGTGCAGGCGTTGCAAGCGGCTCGGCCTGCACCGGTGCGCGAGACGGTGCGCCTGTACAGCGGCGGGCAGTGGCACTCGGCGGCGCTGGTGGTGCGCGAGGATCTGCGGCCCGGGGATACCGTAGCGGGCCCGGCCATCATTGCCGAACGTAACGCCACCACGGTGGTGGAGCCGCAATGGCAAGCCCAGGTGACGGAGCTTGATCACCTGATGCTCGAACGCTGCGTGCCTCGCGCCCAGCGCCATGCGGTGGGGACCACGGTCGATCCGGTGTTGCTGGAAGTGTTCAACAACCTGTTCATGAATATCGCCGAGCAGATGGGGCTGCAACTGCAGAACACCGCCTATTCGGTCAATATCAAGGAGAGGCTGGATTTTTCCTGCGCGCTGTTTAACGATCAGGGCCACCTGATTGCCAATGCGCCGCACATGCCGGTTCATCTGGGTTCGATGGGCGAGAGCATCCAGACGGTGATTCAGGAAAACCGTGGACGGATGCAAGTCGGCGATGTCTATGTTCTGAATGATCCCTACCATGGTGGAACTCATCTGCCCGATGTAACGGTGATCACGCCGGTCTTCCTGCAGGGCAGTGCCGAGCCGGTGTTTTATGTCGGTTCACGCGGGCACCATGCCGATATCGGCGGTTTGACGCCCGGCTCCATGCCCCCCTTTTCCACGCACATCGACGAAGAGGGTGTGCAGATTCGCAATTTCAAATTGCTTGAGGCCGGTCGCTTGCGCGAGGCTGAGATGCTGGCGCTGCTCAAAAGCGGGCCCTACCCCAGCCGCAATCCGCAGCAAAACATGGCCGATCTGAAGGCGCAGATCGCGGCCAATGAAAAGGGGGTACAAGAGCTGCGTCGCATGGTTCAAGAATTCGGCCTTGAGGTGGTGCAAGCCTATATGCGCCATGTGCAGGACAACGCTGAGGAGTCAGTCCGGCGCGTCATCACCCGCCTGCGCGATGGCCGGTTCTCTTTGCCGCTGGACAACGGAGCGCAGATTGAGGTGGCGGTGCAGGTTGACAGCGCCGCGCGCAGCGCGGTGATTGATTTCACCGGCACCAGCGCCCAGCTCAGCAACAACTTCAATGCCCCGCGTGCGGTGTGTATGGCGGCGGTTCTGTATGTCTTCAGAACGCTGGTCGATGACGACATTCCCCTCAATGCCGGCTGTCTCAAACCTCTGAGGGTCATCATCCCCGAGGGTTCCATGCTCAACCCGCTGCCGCCAGCCTCCGTGGTCGCTGGCAATGTGGAGACCTCCAGCTGCATCACCAATGCCCTCTTCGGTGCTCTGGGCGTGATGGCTGGCAGTCAGCCAACCATGAACAACTTCACTTTTGGCAACCACCGTTATCAATACTACGAGACCATCTCAGGCGGCAGCGGTGCGGGCGGTCGCTTTGATGAGCGGGGCGAACAAGTCGGTGGTTTTGACGGCACGGCGGTTGTGCAGACCCATATGACCAACTCGCGTCTGACCGACCCCGAGGTGCTGGAGTTCCGATTCCCGGTGCGTTTGGAGAGCTATGAAATCCGGCACGGATCGGGCGGAGCAGGGCGCTGGCGAGGCGGTGATGGGGGCATTCGACGCCTTCGTTTCCTCGAGCCGATGACGGCGGCCATTCTCTCCAATGGGCGCGTTTATCCAGCCTTTGGTGCCGCTGGCGGTGCGCCGGGTGCGGTGGGTCTGAACACGGTGATCCGAGTGGATGGCCGTCGGGAAGTGGTGCCGCATATCGGGCAGGTCGAGATGCAGACCGATGATGTGTTCGAAATTCAAACCCCTGGGGGCGGCGGATTTGGTCAACCGGTCTGATGACTGCACGAAGCTGAAGTCCAGACTGCGTCCCGGATGTTGAATCAGGCCCCATCGCCGCGAGGGCGCGGCTCCCACAAAATGTCCAGGTTCTGCGCCGGCATGGATCGAGCCGGGTAGGAGCGCCGCCCTCGGCGCGATGCGGGTCTTGCAATGCCACCTTCTGGCTCCTGTCCCGCACGCGCAACAAAAAAGCTGCCCGCAGGCAGCTTTT
>CAYPSU010000054.1:0-10420 GCA_964413475.1 uncultured Polaromonas sp.
TCACCACCACCTGCAGGCCCACCATCTGGGCGCTGGCTGGGTTGGTGCCGTGCGCGCTGCTGGGGATCAGGCAGATGTTGCGATGCCCCTGACCGTGGGCCCGGTGATAGGCCTGAATGACCAGCAGACCGGCGTATTCCCCCTGCGAGCCGGCATTGGGCTGCAGGCTGATGCCGGCATAGCCGGTGGCCTCGCACAGCCAGTGTCGCAGCTGGCGGTCCATCTCGCTGGTGGCATTGCGCTTCATGGTGCACGAGCCCAGCGGAATCATGGTGCGGTCCAGGGCCAGATCTTTGTCGCTGAGGCTGCGGATATAGCGAAGCATGCCGGTTTCGCTGTGGTGGCTGTTGAACACCGGATGGGTCAGGAAGTCGCTGGTCCGCCGCAGGTCCAGGGGAATCAGGGTCTCGATGCCGCTTTCATGGTCGGACACGCTGGGCAAGGTCTGGCCAGCCGATGCAAAGAAGCCCCACAGCTGTTCGATGTCCTCACGGGTGGTGGTCTCATCCAGGCTGATTCCCAGCGTGTCCTCTCCCAGCCGACGCAGGTTGCAGCGGTGCTGCCGCGCCCGCTGCAGCACGGACTCGGTAGCGGCTCCGGTGCGCACCCGCAGGGTGTCAAAGGCAAATTCGTTCTGTACTTCGGCCCCCAGGTCACGCAGTCCGCGCGCCAGGATGGCGGTGTAGCTGGCCACACGGTGGGCGATGCGCCTGAGACCCGTCGGCCCGTGGTAGACCGCGTACATGCTGGCCACCACCGCCGGCAGAACCTGCGCGGTGCAGATGTTCGAGGTCGCCTTTTCCCGGCGGATATGCTGCTCGCGCGTTTGCAGGGCCAGCCTGTAGGCAGTTTGGCCCTGGGCATCGACGCTGACACCGACCAGCCGCCCGGGCAGCGAACGCTTGTAGTCATCGCGACAGGCCAAATAGGCTGCATGGGGCCCTCCGGCGCCCATGGGCATACCAAAGCGCTGGGTGGTGCCCACTACGATGTCGGCACCCCAGCTGCCTGGGGGTTCGAGCAGTGTCAGTGCCAGCAGGTCGGCCGCCACGCAGAAGGCGGCCTGATGCAGATGGGCCAGCTCGGCCAGCGGGCGCAGGTCATGAATCGCGCCATCGGTGGCCGGGTACTGGGCCAGGGCACCGAAGAAGTCACCTGCAGCCATCAGGCTCGACAAGGGCTGACGGCTGCTGGCCACCTTGACGCTGATGCCCAGCGGCCGCGCCCGGGTTTCGATCACTTCCAGCGTTTGTGGATGGCAATCAGCGGCCACCAGGAACACCGAGCTTCTGCTTTTGACGCTGCGCTTGGCCAGCGTCATGGCCTCGGCCGCCGCCGTGGCCTCGTCGAGCATCGAAGCGTTGGCAATGGGCATGCCGGTCAGGTCGGTGATGAGGGTCTGGAAGTTCACCAGCGCCTCCATGCGGCCCTGTGAAATTTCGGCCTGGTAGGGCGTATAGGCGGTGTACCAGGCCGGGTTCTCCAGGATATTGCGCAGAATCACCGTGGGCGTGTGGGTGCCGTGGTAGCCCTGGCCAATGTAGCTCTTGAAGACCTGATTGCCCACTGCCAGTTGCCTGAGCTCAGCCAGCGCCTGCGCCTCGCTCAGTCCCGGCTCGATGGCCATGTGCGTGCGTCTGGCGATCGATCGCGGAACCACCGCTTCCATGAGGGCGTGCCGCGAAGCCTGACCGATGGCGCTGAGCATGCCAGCCTCATCTTGGGCCGTCAGCCCAATGTGGCGGGCGATGAATTCCTGCGGGTTTTCCAGTTCGCGCAAGGGGGCAGTGGCAGACATCAGCATGGCGAGGCTCGGTAGGAGGTGGACAACAGCTTGCGGGTTTAGCTGCTCAGGCGCGCATAGGCGGCTTCATCGAGCAGGCCCTCGATTTCGTCCGGCTGCGAGAGCTCAACCTTGAAGAACCAGCCGGCGCCCATCGGATCGCTGTTGGCCAGCGATGGATCGGCCCGCAGCGCCTCATTGACCTCCAGAATCTTGCCGCTGACGGGCATGTAGACATCGGCAGCAGCCTTGACCGATTCCACCACGCCGGCGGTGGCCTTGTGGGCCAGCGTACTGCCGACCTCGGGCAGGTCGACGAACACCACATCGCCCAGCGCGTCCTGGGCATGCTGCGTGATGCCTACGGTGGCGATCTGGCCTTCGAGGCGGATCCATTCGTGGTCTTCGGTGTACTTGATCATGAGCGTCCTGAGGGTTTGTCGTTGAAAAGGTCAAGGGTATCAGCCGCGCACATAGCGCGGCGGGACGAAGGGCAGCGGCACCACTTCCAGCGGGACGGCCTTGCCGCGCACGCGGGCGTTCAGTCGGGTGCCGACCGCTGCGCAGCGGGGCGTGACATAGCCCATGGCAATGGGCCGATCCACCGTGGGTGCCAGCAGGCCACTGGTGACCTGGCCCAAGGCTTGTCCGTTCAGGTCTTCCAGTACCGTGTGCTCGCGCACCGGCACCCGCTCCAGCGCCAGCAGGCCCACCCGCTGCCGGCGCAAGGGCAGGGTGCCGTCCAACTGACCCAGCACCTGGTGCGCACCGACAAAGCCGCCGGCGCGTGCGCCGCCGCTGCGACGGACTTTTTGCAGCGCCCAGGTCAGACCCGCCTCAACTGCAGTGGTGGTGGAGTCGATGTCGTTGCCGTAAAGGCACAGGCCGGCCTCCAGACGCAGCGAATTGCGCGCCCCCAGGCCGATGGGCTGCACCTCGGGTTGGGCCAGCAAGGCACGGGCAAAGTCCTCGGCGATTGAGGCCGGCAGGGAGATCTCAAAGCCGTCCTCGCCGGTGTAGCCGCTGCGAGTGACATACAGCGGCTCGCCTTGCCAGGCCGAAGCCATGCCGGTCATGAAGACCAGCTGCTGCACAGCCGGTAGCAGGCGGGTCAGAGCGGTCACCGCCTGCGGGCCCTGCAGCGCCAGCAGGGCGCGGTCGAAGCGGGGCAATACCGTGCAGCGCTGGCCGATGCGCTCTTGCAGATAAGCCAGATCGGCCTGCTTGCAAGCGCCGTTGACAATCAAAAAAAGATCTTCGCCGCGATTGACGAACATCAGGTCGTCGACGATACCTCCCGCCTCGTTGAGCAGCAGGCCATAGCGCTGCTTGTGCAGCCCCAAGCCGATGACATCCATCGGCATCACGCTCTCCAGGGCCGAGGCCGCATCGCGGCCCAACAGGTGCAATTGCCCCATGTGGGAGACATCAAACAGACCCGCCGCCCGGCGCGTGTGGTGGTGCTCGGCCATCAGGCCTGCCGGGTATTGCACCGGCATCTCATAGCCGGCAAAGGGCACCATGCGGGCGCCCAGCTCCAGATGCAGGGCGTGCAGCGCGGTGTGCTCAAGCGCAGCAGGGTCGGCGAGGGCAGTGGGCAAGGACAACTCCAGACAAAGGCAAAGGCCATGACGCATCATGGGCTGCCCTTCTGTCCTCTTTACCTGAGAGATTCACCCGGCGATGCGGGTTTGCTCCTTCGGTGGGCCGGCTCTGCGGCAGGCCTCTCTCCAGACGGGATCGCAGCGCCCGAGGGCAGCTGCGCTTGTCAGTCCTGGGTGCCTGAGCGTTCAGCCCGCTGCTGTGTTGGGCAGGGGCCTGCGCCTTCGGCGGTCTTTGCAGAGAAAGACACTCTCCTGACCCCGGAGATTCTAACCCTGGCCCGGTGCCGCGCTTGGGTGAGGGCCTGTCGGGTGCAGTCGGTTTCGTCCTACGCAGCGCCGCTTGCACCGACCGAACAATGATTCACCAATGACTGTTTCATGCCCTCCTGTTTTCCCCGGTGACGCGAGCGACGGCACGGCCAGCTGCAGCCGCTTGGGGCTGATAGGGGCTCTGGCCAGCCCGGGACTCTTGCATGGCTGAGTCAACGCGGACCCTTCGCTCGGCATGGTCGCCCTGGGGCCGGACTTCCCCGCCCGCTCGAAGCCCATTGATCCACACGATTGAGGCACTGGCCGATCCGCTGATGCCGGTGTGCAGTCTGCTGCTGCTGACCTGGGTCATGACCGGCCAGGTTGACCCGGCGACGATGGTGCTGGCTTTGCTGATTTTTTTGATGGCTTTTCCCGGCCCCACGCTGCGGCATCTGGGGCCCAGCTACATGGCCTTGCAGATTGTTGTGCGCTGGGCTTGGCGGGCGGCCTTGCTGGCGGTCGTGGGTCAGCTCACCCATTACCTGACCGTGTTTGACAGCCGAGTGCTTCTGCACGGCTTTTGGTTGGCCCCAGTGGCTCAGCTGGCCTTGCACTTGGTGCTGCGCCGCACCGCACCGGGCCTCAGGCGCTTGCAAGGGCCGCCGCGTCCGGCCGTCATCGTGGGCTTGAACCCCCAAGGCCTGGAGCTGGCCGAGCGCCTGGGTCATGGGCCTGATGAGGGCATACGCCTGCTCGGATTTTTTGACGACCGCAACCGCTTCCTCCCGGGCGCGCCGCAGGTTCAGCAGCTGGCCGGCCGGCTGGCTGAGTTGCCCGAGTACGTCAAACAAAACCAGGTTCAGCTGATTTACCTGTCACTGCCCATGTCTTCGAGCCCGCGCATCTTGCAGCTGCTCGATGAACTCAAGGACACCACCGCATCCATCTATTTTGTACCCGACATGTTCATCACCGACCTGATCCAGGCCCGCAGCGACAAGGTGTGCGGCGTGACGGTGATCTCGGTGTGCGACACCCCGTTTCGAGGCTGGACCGGCCTGTTCAAGCGCGGCAGTGATCTCTTGCTGGCCAGCCTGATCCTGCTGCTGATTGCGCCGCTGATGCTGCTCATTGCGCTTCTGGTGCGACTCGAGTCGCCTGGGCCGGTGATCTTTGTGCAGCGCCGCTACGGCCTCGATGGCCAGCAGATTCGTGTCTACAAATTCCGCTCGATGACCGTCACCGAGGACGGCCCACACATTGCACAGGCCCGGCTGGGCGATGGCCGTGTGACGCGGCTGGGCGCATTTCTGCGGCGCACTTCGCTCGATGAGCTGCCGCAGTTCATCAATGTGCTGCAAGGCCGCATGAGCATTGTTGGACCTCGTCCGCATGCGGTGGCTCACAACGAGCTCTATCGCAAGATGATCAAGGGCTACATGGTGCGGCACAAGGTTAGGCCCGGCATCACCGGCTGGGCTCAGGTCAACGGTCAGCGCGGGGAGACCGACACCCTGGACAAGATGCAGGCCCGCATCGACCTGGACCTGGACTATCTGCGGCACTGGTCCCTGTGGCTGGACTTGCGCATCATCGCCAGAACCATCGCCCTGGTCTTCAAGGATGCCAAGGCTTATTGAAGGACCCACACCATGCGAGCCAAGCGGCCCATTGCCAACCCCACCTCCAACGCTGCGCGCTGCGCGGGCCTCGCCGTGTCGGCCGCTGCTCTTGTGCCGGCGTCCGCCTGGGCGCAACCGAACGCCTGGCTCGCCGAGCCGGCGGCCCAGCCCGAGGTCGGCCGGCCGCTGGTCTTGCGGGCCGGGCTGCAATGGCAGCACGACAGCAATGTGCTGCGCACCTCAGGCAGCCCGTTCAGCGACCGGATCGGCGTCTATACGGCCGGTTTGACCCTTGATCAAACCTACAGCCGTCAGCGGGTGGAGATCGATGCACAGGTGGATGCCTATCGTTACCAGAGCACGTCTTCGCTGGACTTCGATGCCCTGAATTACCGTGCAGCCTGGCACTGGGGCCTGGGCCCCGATTGGAGCGGACGCCTGGCGGCCGAGCGCCGCCAGTGGGTGGACCGACTTGGGGACTCTGCGGTCACCAGCGGACTGGTGCGTCGAACCGAGGCCTCGGGCTTGCTGGAACTGCAGTACCAGCTGGCCGCCTCTTGGCAGGCGCTGGGCGGTCTGTTTGAGCGACGCCAAAAAAACACCGATCCCTTTGGGCAAGAGCCTGACAGCACCGTGCGTGGCGGTGAGCTGGGGTTTCTGTACAAGCTGGCCTCGGACAACAACCTGAGTTATCGGTTTCGGCAGGGGCAGGGCGAATACTCGGCCGCTCCCGTGCTTGCTGACCCGGGTGACTTTACCGAACGCGAACATGTGCTGGATCTCAATTGGACCGGTTCTGGCCGCCTGCGTGTGCAGGGGCAATTGGCCTATCTGGACCGCAGTCACGATCTGCGACCGCAGCGCGACTGGTCGGGCTGGACCGCAAGGCTGGGCGCGCAGTGGGACCTGGCCGGCAAAACGGTGCTCGGTGCCGGCCTGGTGCGTGAACTGGGGGCGTACCAGACCACGCAGGCCAGCTACTTCGAGGGCTACCGTCTTTATCTGGCGCCGCAGTGGCAGGCCGCGCCCAAGACCTTGTTGCGACTGCGCCTGGAGGACGGCCAACGCAATTACAAAGGCGCCCCGGCGGGTGTGGTCGCGCCGGCCCGACGCGATCGTTTGCAGGCCGTGGCCCTGGAATTGCAATGGCAGGCCTTGCGCACCCTGCGTCTGGGTCTGAGTGCCCAGCGCGATGAGCGGCGCTCCAACCAGGCCGGCGCCGACTACCGGGCTCACCGGGTGAGCGCATCGGCCCAGGCTGCTTTTTGACGGATCTAGAGGAGCGCATCCATGAACATCGATTCCCTGCTGCGCATCACCGCCTTGTCGCTGGGCCTGTCTCTGGGCACTGGGGGTGCTGTAGCCCAGCCCGCAGGATCTGCCCCACAGGCAACGGCCGACTACCGACTGGGCCCTGGCGACATTCTGGGGGCCACGGTGTTTCAGAACCCCGACCTCACCCTCGATGTGCGCGTCTCTGAAGGTGGCCTCATCACGTACCCCTTGATTGGCGCGGTGGAGGTCGGCGGGCAGACCCTGATGGAGGCGCAGGCCCGCATCGCCCAGGCTCTGCGCAGCGGCGGCTTTGTGCGCGATCCGCAGGTCAGCCTGGTGCTGCGGCAAATGCGCGGGCATCAGGTCTCGGTGCTGGGTCAGGTGGCGCGGCCCGGCCGCTTTGTGCTGGAGAACACCCAGACCCGGGTCAGCGAGGTGCTGGCCGCCGCAGGCGGCGTCGCCCCCAGCGGGGACGACTGGGTGGTACTCACCGGCACCCGCGCGGGCCAGCCTTTGCGCAAGAGGATCGATGTGCAAGCTCTGTTCGGCTCCAGCCCGTCGCCTGACGATCTGGTGCTGGCAGCCGGCGACACCCTCTACGTGGGCAAGGCGCCGCAGTTCTACATCTATGGTGCCGCGCAGCGCCCCGGTTCGTATCGGCTCGAGCGCGGCATGACGGTGCAGCAGGCCCTGGCGGCCGGTGGAGGTCCGACCGCGCGAGGCAGCCAGAAGCGACTGAAGCTGCACCGCAAGGACGATCAGGGCCAGGTGCTTGAAATCAGCCCCGCGCTGGCTGACACCCTGCGCCCCGACGACGTCCTGCATGTGGGCGAGAGCCTGTTCTGAAAGGAGCCGATGCCATGACCCTGCATCAATTTCTGCTGATTCTGCGGGCGCGTTACCGGCTGGCCCTGCTGGTGGCTTTGCTGATCACTGCCCTGGGCCTGCTCACAGGTCTGCTCAGGCCGCGCAGCTATAGCGCGCAGACCAGCCTGCTGGTGGATGTGAGAGCGCCCGACCCGGTGGCTGCGGCGCAGGGCATCAGTGGTGTGATTGCGCCCAGTTACATGGCCACGCAGGTTGACATCATCGCCGGTGAGCGCGTGGCGCAACGGGTCATTGATCAACTTGGGCTGACCCAGAACCCGCAGTGGCGGGCGCGTTGGCAGTCGGCCGCCCAGGGTGTGGGGTCTTACGAAGCCTGGCTGCTGGAGACCCTGCGCAAAGGTCTGGATGTCCGACCGGCCCGCGAGAGCAACGTCATCCATGTGAGCTACAAGGCGCCCGAGCCCCAGGTGGCTGCAGACCTGGCCAACGCCTTCGCCCAGGCCTATGTGGAGACGGTGCTGGCCCTGCGCACCGAGCCGGCGCGGGTCTATGCCCAGTGGTTCGATCAGCAGGTGCGAGCCGCCCGAGATCAGCTTGAACTGGCCCAGGCGCGTATGTCGGCCTATGCGCAGCGCGTCGGACTGAGCTCAACCGAAGAAAGGCTCGACCACGAAACCACCCGCCTGGCCGAGCTGTCCTCGCAGCTGACTGCGGTGCAGGGCCAGAACACCGACGCGCAAAGCAAGCGCTTGGCCGTCAGCGAGACAGTGGCCGAGGCCATGAACAGCCCGCTGATTGCCGGCCTGCGGGCCGATGCGGGCCGGCTGGAGGCGCGCTTGCGCGAGCTGAGCGTTAACTTGGGCCCCAATCATCCGCAAATCCTGCGCCTGCAGTCTGAACTGGCCGCGCTGCGCAGCCAATTGCAGACCGAGACCGCACGCGTGGGCAGCGCCATAGACACCAGCTGGACGGTCGGCCGCGAGCGCGAGCGTGAATTGCAATCGGCCCTGTCCACGCAAAAGTCGCGGGTCATGGCGCTGAACAAGCAGCGTGACGAACTCAATGTGTACCGCCGCGATGTCGAGGCCGCGCAGCGCTCCTACGATGAAGTGAGCAAGAGCGCCTCGCTGACCCGCCTGCAGAGCCTGAGCAACCAGACCAACATCATGCGGCTGGACACCGCGATAGCCCCGCAGCGGCCCACCGGCCTGTCCACCACCCTCCTGGCCCTGGCCGGTGCCTTTGGCGGAGGTTTGATCGGCATCGGGCTGGTGCTCTGGATGGAACTGGCCCACCGGCGCGTGCGGTCCGCTGCCGATCTGCTGCAGGTGCTGGACCTGCCGGTTCTGGGCCGCGTTGGCGGGCCCTTCAATGCGACGCGTCTGGCCGTGCGTTCAGTGCCCTTGTCCCTTGGCCACCAGAGGTCCCCATGAATCGCAATCCTCCCCCGCACATTCTGGAGGCCGCGCTGGCCGTCAGCCCGGCGTCCGCGCGCACCCAGCGCATGGGGCAGATTCTGGTGCAGGCCGGGCGCCTGGCGCCCGAGGATGTGGACCGCATCTTGGCCTTACAGGCCACCAGCGGCAAACGCTTTGGACAGCTGGGCCAGGAACTGGGCTTGCTCACCGCCGACGATGTGCGCTATGCCTTGTCGGTGCAGTTTGACTACCCTTACCTCAGCCCCGACAGCGATCTGGCACCCGAGCTGGTGATGGCCCATCAGCCCGAAAGCGCAGCGGCCGAGCAGTGGCGCGATCTGCGCAGCCAGCTGGTCCTGCGCAGCGGCGCCAGCCCCGGCGTACCCCAGCGGCTGGCCGTGCTCAGTGCCGACCGTAAAGAGGGCCGCTCGGTCGCTGCGGCCAACCTGGCCATTGCCTGGGCCCAGATGGGCAAACGTACGGTGCTGATTGACGCCGATCTGCGGCAGCCGCGCCAGCATCAGCTGTTCAACCTTGGGCAGGCCGGTGGCCTGTCGGACTGGCTGGCCGGTCGCAGCCCCGGCGACGGTCTCAAGCCCATTGCCGGCTTGCGCGGCCTGTCGGTGCTGCCGGCCGGTACCCCCGCACCCAATCCGCAGGAACTGCTGAGCCAGCCGGAGATGGCGCAGCTGCTGCACATGCTGGGCGAGCAGAACGACCTGCTGGTGTTCGA
Organism: uncultured Polaromonas sp.; assembly: GCA_964413475.1. GTDB lineage: Bacteria > Pseudomonadota > Gammaproteobacteria > Burkholderiales > Burkholderiaceae_C > Polaromonas. The sequence goes on from CAYPSU010000054.1 coordinate 9,516, forward strand.
CGCACCGGCTGCATCGCAGTGCAGTGACGCACTGCATGTGGCCACCCATTGCGGCACCGCTGTGCTGCTGGCGCAGCGCGATGTGTCTTCCTTGCCCCGGCTGCTGCAATTGAGCCAGGGCCTGCGCGATCTGGGGGTGAGGGTGGTCGGCACCGTTTTGCGCGAGCCTTGAGCATGGAGGACTGGCCGCGTATTCTGGAGCGGCTGCGGCGCGTACCCGACGAGGCGGCGGTCTCAGCCTTGCTGCGCCGACTGCACCGCATGGCCGTGGGCAGCCGGGGGCCGCGCGTGCTGGCTTTTGTCAACGCCCATGCGCTCAATCTGGCCGCCACGCAGCCGCCCTTTGCGCAGGCCTTGTTGGCCAGCGACGTCTTGCTGCGCGACGGCACCGGGCTGGCCTGGCTGCTGGGCCGCTGCGGGCAAGCGCCGGGTCTGAACATGAACGGCACCGATTTCGTGCCGCGTCTGCTGCGCCGCTTGGATGGCCTGCCCACCGCGGTGCTGGGCACCTGCGACCCCTACCTGGCCCGCGGTCTGCAGCAGATGCAGCAGCAATGGATGCCGTGCAGCGCGCTATGGGGCGTGGATGGATTTCAAGAGCCCAGCGTCTATCTGGACCTGCTGCGCCAGCGCAAGCCCGCCTTGGTGCTGCTGGGCATGGGCATGCCCCGCCAGGAGCAGATGGCCCAGTGGCTCAAGCAGCACCTGTCGCACAGCTGCCTGATCGTGTGCGTGGGCGCCCTGATCGACTTCATGGCCGGCCGCACCCGTCGCGCCCCCAAGGCCTGGCGCCGCGCCGGCCTGGAATGGCTCTGGCGCTTGGGCCATGAACCCAGACGCCTGTTCGGCCGCTACGTCATCGGCAACCCGGTCTTCATCTGGCGATCCCTGCGTCTGCAGCGCAG
>CAYPSU010000054.1:10520-18202 GCA_964413475.1 uncultured Polaromonas sp.
GTCACTCCGCCAAGGCTCTTGCGTTTTTGACGCTGCTCCCAAAAAACTCCCGATGCAGTTGGGTCACCCGCGCCTGAAATCGCGGCAGGGAAAACTCGCGGGCATGCAGTTGCTGGCCGGCCGCTTGCAGCTTCAGGCGCAGGGCTTCATCGCGGAGTACCCGCTGCAGTTGGCGGGCCAGAGTCGGCGCGTCGCCGAGGGGCACAAACAGGGCGTGCTCGCCGTCCTTTATGAGGTGGGCAATTTCGCCCACCGGGGTGCAGACCACAGCCAGGCCCTGGGCCAGGGCTTCCAGAATGACCAGGGGCAGGCCCTCGTCGTAAGAGGGCAGCACCAGCACGTCGGCGCTGGCCATCAACTGGGCTATGTCCTCGCGTTCCACCCATCCGGTCCATTGGATCCATTCGCCCAAACCCAAGCTTTCAGCCTTGCGGCGATAGCCCTCCACATCACCGCCACCGGCCAGGGTGATGCGGGTGTGCTGGCGATCCCAGCCGGGCAGGCTCAGGGCCTGCAGCAGATCGCCTACGCCCTTGCGTTCCGATAGATTGCCCACAAACAGCAGGTGCCGCACCGGTGCGCAGCGGCTCTGGGGCAGGCTGGCTGCAGGCACGCCGTTGGGCACGATGCGCACCCGCTCGGCGGGCACCTGCAGTTGCTGCACCACAAAGGCCTGGCTGCGCGGCCCGAGCACCACGATGAGCGGCGGCAGTTGCACAATGCGCCGGGTCAGCCAGCGCGCCGGACGGGGCAGGCCCTGGTAGAACTGTGGAAACTGCGCGGCGTGCAAATGCACGATCATGGGCACACCCAGAACTTTGCACCAGAGCATGAGCAGACCTTTGCGCAGCAGGCTCATGCGCTCGGCCAGGTGAATATGCACACCGGCCAAGTCGCCGCGCCGATGGCCTTGCCACACGGTTCGCAGAGCGCGTGCCAGCACCTTCAGGCTGGACAGGGCTGAGCCCTGACCGCGGGTGTCCAGGCCTTCAAGCCGAAAGTCCTTGGTGCTGGCTTGGGCCGCCTGGCTCATCAGGTAGTCCACCACCCGGTACATGCCGCCGCCCACCGGCCCCCAAGGGCAGGCCATGAGGATGCGTTGCGGCCGTGCGCTTGTACGGGCCTGGGCTTGGCGGGTCAGTGCAGGGCTGCCGGCTTTCATGGCATCGACCCCAATGCTTGGGCCTTGGCGCTGTAGGGCTCTTGCAGCACCCGCGAGGCAATCGGCTCGGTCGGCGGGCGCCGCGCCTGCAGCAGGCCGCGCAGGAATCCGGCCGTATTGAAATGCCAGGCCGCTACTGCATAGAGCCCGCGCTCAAGCGAGCGCTTGCGCAGGCTCATAAGGGCCAGGGCCAGCAGGGGCGTGGACGATGCGGCGGCCATCTTGCCTTGGGCGGGCAGGGGCAGCAGCAACGCGGCGGCCAATAGCAGCCAGGCGGCCAGCAGGGCGAGGTACAGACGCGTCTCGCGCAGGCGCAGCACCTGCCGCCGCCGCGTCGGATAAGGCCAGCTGGCGCGCAGCAATTGACCCAGGCCCATGATGTAGCCGCTTTGCCAGCGACGCAGCAGAAGCGGATAGGGGGCTGTGGCATGGCCTTGGTGGGTGGCGGCGACATCGGGCAGGCGCCAGAGCTTCCAGCCACGCTCGCGCAGGCGCAGGCCCAGTTCGTATTCTTCGTAGCTGTGCAGGTTGCGGTCGGACAGGTAGCCCACCGATTCGATGGCGCTGCGCCGGTACAGGCCGCCGCCATCGAGCCGGTCGACTTCGGCGCTGCGTGCCTGGGCCTGCGGCTTTTCGTTGCGAGCGCGGTATTCCAGATGGTCGGCATTGAGTTCAAGCACCTGACCGCCCACGCCGGCCAGTTCGGGCCTTTGCTGCAGCAGACCCAGGGCCTGGGTCAAAAAGCCGGGCTGCAATTCCATGTCCCCATCCATCAGCAGCACAAAGGGGGTGTCGGTGTGGGCGTAGCCCAGCTGCGGGCCTATGCCGCAGCAACGCTCGAGCGGCTGGGCCAGTTGCACGATGCGAATCGGGTAGGCACTGGCCCTTGCCACAGTGGCATCGGCCGAGCCGGAATCGGCCAGCACCACCGGGCCGGCCGATCCGTCGGGCGGGCTGATCGACTGCAGGGCCATGAGCGCGCTGCGCACGCTCGCCTCGATATGAGCCTCTTCATTGAGGGCCTTGATCACAATCGAAACCGCAGGGGCATTGAGGGCTGTAGCACTCATGGTTTTAGCGCACTGAATCGGAGGCCTGCAGCCCCTGTTCGGGCCGCAGGGCTGGGCTGCTTCTGCGTCCCCGCCAGCGCAGAGCTTGGGTAATCCAGCGATGCGGCAAACCGACGAGCATGACCAGGGTGAACCACCAGCGGCGGCCGCGCAGCGCATAGTGGGCGCGCAACAGCCAGCGCAGAGCCTGGGCGCGATGGCCGGCCTGCAAGGCCTCGCGGGCCAAACTCAGTTCATGCTGGGCAATCAACCAGCGGGTGTCGCGGCGCAGTTGGGGCGGCAGTTGGCCCTCGCGCACGCGCTGGCGCAGCCGCTGCAGGAAGGGTGGGGCCTGCGCCGCGCCGAGCACCTGGCGGCTGCTCAGGCTACCGCCCACCGCCACCCGGTAGGCCACCCGGGGTTCATGCACCAGCGCGATGGGAGTTTGTTCGGCCAGCCGAAACCACAGGTCCAGGTCTTCCCCCATCGACTCGCCGACTGGAAAGCAAGGCTGCAAGGCCAGCAGCCGGCTGCGTCGCACCGCCACCGAGCTGCTGCTCAGGGAAGGGTTGCTCATCCAGTGGCGGGCCAGCCGCGTGATCAGTTCCACAGGCCCTTCTGCGGCAGGGCGAGTCCATCGGGGTGGCCAGGGCCCCGGCGCGTGCGGTACGCGCACAAAGTCGGCAGCCAGGACATCGGCCTGCGGGTGGTGCTGGTGCGCGCGCTGCAGGGCGCTGAGGTAGCCAGGGTCCAGCCAGTCGTCGGCATCGAGAAAGCACACCCACTGCCCGCGCGCCGCTTCAATGCCCCGGTTGCGCGCTGCCGCTACACCGGCATTGGGCTGGTGCAGCAGGCGCAACCGCGGGTCGGTGCATTGCGCCACGATCTGCGGGCCGTGATCGCTCGATCCGTCATCGACCACCACCACCTCCAGATCGCGCAGGTCTTGTGCCAGCACCGACTGCAGGGTGCAGCCGATATAAGGCCCCTTGTTGTAGAGCGGAATGACGACCGAGAACATCATGCAGGATGCCTCTGAAGACTTTGCGGGCCGACCGCACCCACCGGCCCGGGCGCCTGTCGGGGCACTGCGGCTGGCGCTTTGCTGGCTGCAGCCAGCACCGTCAGCAGCAGCAAGTGCGCAATGAAGTCGGGGCCGTAGCCCATCAGCAGCAGCGGGACTTCACTGCCGGCCCGCAGCCACAGGGCCAGCAGCAGGGCCAGCGACAGGCCGCGCGTGGCGCGACCCAAGCGCAGGGCCAGAGCGGTGAGCACCAGGCCATAAAGCAGCAGTGCGGTGGCCCCCACCAGACCGGCACGCGAGAGGGTGTCCATCAACTGGTTGTGGGCATGGGTGGCGTTGGCCAGTCCAATCGATTGCCGATAGGCTTCGCCCCAGATCTGCGGCCCCCAACCAAAAGTCCGGTGAGCCAGCCACTCCTCCCAGGCGATGGCCCAGATGCGGTCGCGGCCGGTGAAAGAACGCAGTTGCTGGCCTTCGGGCGTGTGCATCAGCCGCTCGATCCAGGCGCCATCGCCCAGCCCGAGCATGAGCAGCAGGGCCGAGATCGCCAGCAGGGCCAACGTCAGCGCGGTCAGGGGTACAGTGGCTTGCTGCACATCGCCCAGTTGACGCTTGAGCAGCGGCCCGATGCGGTAGGCCCATATGACGGCGCTGCACAGCAAAAAGGCCAGCCATGCGGTTTTCGATTGAGCCATCAGCAACACGCCCAGCCCCAGAACCCAGGCGGCCCGGTTGAGCCAGACCTGCCGCAGCGGCCGGGCCAGCAGGCATAAGAGCCCAAGTTGCGCCAGCAGCCCCATGGACACCGGATGGGTGGCCAGACCGCCAAAGCGTGGTAGCCCCTCGATCAGGCCCTGCTGGTAGTTCAGGTCCAGCACCAAGGTGGTTTGCCAGGGGATGAGCAGCACGCCGGTGAGCATCAGCACCAGCAAGGCGTTGCGGCTCCAGCGCAGCACCTGCTCGCTATCGCTTGGGCTGGCCAGCGTGGCGGCCAGCCCGATAACCAGCGGATAGAGCAGATCGTGACTCCAGGCCGGATGGGCGCCTAACCACGCTGGCGATGCGGTGCTGCCCAGCCAGAACAGAAAGAAGCTCAGCGCAAGCCAGGGGCTGGCGGTTCGCTGCCCCGGCAGCAAGGCACGGCTGAGGATGCGTTCAAAGCCCGCGGCCAGCAGCAGCAGCGACAGCACCGGTTGCACGGTGTCCAGCAGAGCCGGGCGGGGTGGATCGGGCTTGAATTCGGGCAGCAGAAAATTGCTGGTCAGATCCCGGCCGCCGAGCCAGACGCCAGCGGCCATGATCAGCAACAGCGCCGGCACCACGGCATGCAGATAGCCATGCGCCTGCCGACCGGTGCGCTGCAGAGTGGCCGCCATGCCCAACCAGGACAGCACCGCTGCCAGCAGCCCGCCCAGAAGCAGGGGCGCGAGCGCGTTGAAATTCATGGCCTTCCCTGCACCTGTTCGCGCAGCCTTGCACCGGCGCGCTTGTGGAGATGCCTGCGATGCAGACTGGGCGCAAAGCGCAGCACCATGGCCCAGGTGGGTGCGCCCACGGCCCGCTGCAGTCCATGCGGTTGCAGCCACCACAGCAGGCCGATGAATGCCGGGGGCAGTGCCGCGCTGGCCAGCAGGCGCAGCACCGGCGAGGCGATCAGCGCCTGCACCGAAAGCACTCCAGCGGCTGCCACCAGCCCCAGCCCCAGAGCCCGCAGCGCGTGGGGACCCAGGGCCGACGCGGGCAGTTGCAAGGCGCGCAGCGCCGCACCCACCAAAAGCGCCGCTCGGAGCAGCACCAGTGTGGCCGCTGCCAGCGCTGCGTAGGTCAGTCCCCAGGGGACTGCAATCCATAAGGCCAGCACGCCCAGGGCCAGCAGGGGCAGCTGCAGCAGCCATTCATGGTGCGAGCGCCCAGTGTTCCACAGCACCGGTGTGGAGATGCCCCAGATGGCCAGCAGCGGCATGGCCGCCAGCAGGCAGGCCAGCACCGGAGAGGCCTCCAGCCAGCGCGCGCCGTAGAGCAGGGCCATCAGGTCAGGGGCCAGCAAGGCCAGCGCCACGCCGGCGGGAAGGCCCAGCACCATCAGCGTGGCGAGCATTTGCAGATAGGCCTGGGCCAGTCGCCCGGGTTCGGCCTGCATCTGCGCGCCCGCGGCCACGAAGGCCGGCTGCAGGGCGCCCAGCAGAATTTGGCTGGGCACACTGGCCAGGTTGTAGGCCACGTTGTACAGGCCCAGCGACCAGGTGCCCAGCAGCCGCCCTATGAACAGACGATCGAGGTGATTGAGCGTCCAGTTGACTAAATTGGTCATGAACACGGCCTGACCCACGCCCAGCATCGGGCGGGCTCGGTCGTACCAAAGCAGCGGTGCGAATGGATGCGGCCGCACCCACAGGCTGGCCCCTGTCACCAAAGCCGCCTGCACCAACCATGCACACAGCAGTGCGTTCACGCCAGCGTTGTTCCAGGCCAGGGGCAGACCGACCAAGCCATAGCCGACGAGATAGCTCAGCAGCTGGATCAGGCCCAGGCTGCGGAAGTCCAGCGCACGGGTGAGCAGATGCGTGGCCGGGGCGGCCGCTGCCTGCAGCAGGCAGCCCAGGGACATCCAGCGAATCACCGACTCGGCAGCGGGCTCGCGCATCATCTGCGCAATCGTGGGTGCGAGGGCCTGCAAGATGAGCAGGGCGGCCAGACCCATGAGCAACTGCCAGGTCCAGGCAAAGCGAATGTCAGCCTCCTCAAGCTGGGCGCGCTGCATCAGGTTCCAGCTCAGGCCAAAGCCGGCCAGAAAGCCGGCCAGGGTGAGTGTGACCAGGCCGATGGCGAACACGCCAAAGGCCTGCGGGCCGAGCATTCGCGCCAGCCAGACCTGAATGAGCAGCTGCAGCACCACGCGGGCCGCTGAGGTCAGCACACTCCAGCGCACCGCCTGCGCCCCCGCACGTCCGAGCGGCTGATTCACGGTACGACCCAAAGACCAGGCGACCGGACACAAGGGATCTCTCGCATGAACCTATCGTGTCGCGCCTTGAGGTGCGGCGCTGTCAGCATTTACCGCATCGCGCCGAGGGCCGCGCTCCCACTTTGCTCTTGAGGTCTTCGACCTACTGGAGTCTGTGGGGGAGTCTCCCCTTCACGGCGAAGGTGTTTTCGCCATCAACCACCGCGGCTTGCGCAAAGCTGCGCTGCAGGCTGAGTTCGTGGGTCAGAGCCGCCTCGGCCAGCAGGGTCAGGCGCGCGGGCTGGTTGCTCTCCCCACCGCCATCGGCACCACCCACGGCACAAGGCGCAGGTCTGATCGGTGCGCCGGGCGATTACATCCCAACGTAATTGGGACCGCCGCCCCCTTCGGGCGTCACCCAGACAATGTTTTGCGTCGGGTCCTTGATATCGCAGGTCTTGCAGTGCACGCAGTTTTGCGCATTGATCTGCAGGCGGTCGCTGCCGTCGTCGTTCTTGACGAATTCGTAAACCCCAGCGGGACAGTAGCGCCCCTCAGGTCCGGCATAGCGGGCCAGGTTGTTGGCCACCGGAACGCTGGCGTCCTTGAGGGTCAGGTGAGCCGGCTGGTTCTCTTCGTGGTTGGTGTTGCTGATGAACACGCTGGAGAGGCGGTCAAAGCTGATCACGCCATCGGGCTTGGGGTAGCTGATCTGCGGCATTTCGGTGGCCGGCCGAAGCTTGGTGTGGTCTTTTGCGGTGTTGTGCACGGTCCAGGGCGGACTCTGAATCCCGACCTTGGGCAAAAACCAGTGCTCCACACCCGTCATCAGCTTGCCCACCAGTGCGCTTTTCTTGAACCAGTTTTTAAAGTTGCGGTAGGTCCACAGCTCCTGGTGCAACCAGCTGGCCTTGAACTTGTCCTCAAAGTTGCTCAGCTCGTCGCCAGCGCGGCCGGCGGCCACTGCCTCAAAGGCGGCTTCGCCGCAGAGCATGCCGCTCTTGATGGCGGCGTGGCTGCCCTTGATGCGGGCCGCATTCAAAAAGCCCGCTTCGCAACCGACGAGCGCCCCCCCGGGAAACACCGTCTTGGGCAGGGCCTGGGGTGTGCCGTTGTTGAGCGCACGCGCACCATAGCCAATGCGCTTGCCGCCTTCGATGTGCGCCCGAATGGCCGGATGGGTTTTCCAGCGCTGCATTTCCTCGAAGGGGCTCATCCAGGGGTTTTGGTAGTCCAGGCCGATGACATAGCCCAGGGTGACCTGGTTGCCCTCCAGGTGATAGAGGAAGCCGCCGCCGAAGGCCTCGTCATTGAGGGGCCAGCCTGCGGTGTGAACCACCAGGCCGGGCCTGGCCTTCTCTGGAGGGATCTCCCACAGCTCCTTGATACCGATGGCAAAGGTCTGCGGGTCCTTGCCATCGGTCAGCTTGAATTTCTCGAGTAATTGCTTGCCCAGGTGGCCGCGCGCACCCTCAGCGAACACGGTGTACTTGGCGTGCAGTT
>CAYPSU010000055.1:0-18150 GCA_964413475.1 uncultured Polaromonas sp.
TGGTCGGTGCTCAGCTGCGCGCCATGATGCCCTGGATTGCCAAGAACAAGCTGGTCGACCAGAGTCGCAACTGACCCGCACGTTCGCTCCCCTGCAACCCTGCTGATCCAAGGGGCTGCCCATCCGGCAGCCCCTTGGTTTTTACAGCCCTTACACTCGCTTCATGTCTGAAGGTTCTGATCCATCCACTGGCAAGTCTGAGGCGGGCGAGCCCAGAAAACCGCGCAAGGGCATCTATGTTCTGCCCAACCTCTTCACCTTGGCGGCTCTTTTCGGCGGTTTCTACGCTATCGTGATGGCGATGAACGGCCGGTTTGAGCAGGCGGCTATCGGTGTGTTCTGTGCCATGGTGCTCGACAGCCTTGACGGACGCGTGGCTCGCATGACCAATACCCAGAGTGCTTTTGGTGAGCAGATGGATTCACTGGCCGATATGGTTTCCTTCGGCGCCGCACCTGCTTTGATTGCCTATGTCTGGGCTTTGACCGGGATCGGGCGCTGGGGCTGGATTGCCGCTTTTGTCTACTGCGCCTGCGCTGCCTTGCGGCTTGCCCGATTCAATGTGAATACGGCGGTCGTTGACAAGAGATTTTTTCAGGGCCTTCCCTCGCCCGCAGCGGCGGCTCTGGTTACGGGGTTCATTTGGCTGATGACCGAGGCAGGGGTCCATGGTGCAGAAGTGAGCTGGATCATGTTTGGATTGACGCTCTACGCCGGGTTGACCATGGTGACCAACGTCCCCTTCTACAGTTTCAAGGATGTAAGCTTTAAGCGCAGTGTCCCGTTCGCGGTGATCGTACTGATCGCCCTGGGCATTGCGGCCATCAACATTGATCCGCCTTCGGTCATCTTCGGCCTGTTTGTTTTGTATGGAGTTTCGGGTTACGTGCTCTACGTTTGGCGACGATCCAGGGGCATGCAGGCTAGCGTTATTTCCACATCCACCGAAGAGCCCGACGAGCAGGGTTTGCACAAGTAGACCGAAGGCGCACGGCATAACCATCGGCCGTTCGTTGCGTGCGGCTCGGCCTCTGTGCTAATATCAGGTCATGAAATCGCTGGCGCTAAACCTACTGCTACTGCCGAACGGGCGGAGTTGGTAGCGCTTGCGTTTTCTGATTCGACGGCCCGTTTGCTACAGCATCCGGGCCGTTTTTCTTGGAAGCGAGCCCTGATTGCTGACTTGAGTGGCCGATGTGCAGCCTAACAGGACCTCAGACATGACTGACAAATTAATCATTTTCGACACCACGCTTCGTGACGGCGAGCAGTCGCCGGGCGCGTCCATGACCCGCGATGAAAAGCTGCGGATCGCCCGCCAACTCGAGCGACTGAAGGTCGATGTCATCGAGGCCGGGTTTGCGGCCAGTTCCAATGGTGACTTCGAGGCCGTCCAGGCCATTGCCAACGTCATCAAGGATTCGACTGTTTGTTCTCTCTCGCGTGCCAATGACCGCGATATAGCCCGTGCTGCGCAAGCCTTGGCGGGAGCCCATCGGGCCCGGATCCATACGTTTATCGCCACCTCGCCCCTGCACATGGAGAAGAAGTTGCGCATGACACCCGATCAGGTGTACGAGCAGGCGCGCCAGTCGGTGCGTTTTGCCCGCAATCTGTGTGGGGATATTGAGTTCAGTCCTGAGGACGGCTATCGCAGTGAATTGGATTTTCTTTGTCGGGTGCTGGAGGCGGTGATTGACGAGGGAGCAACCACCATCAATGTGCCCGATACGGTGGGATACGCGGTGCCCGAGTTGTACGGAGAGTTCATTCGAACCCTGCGCACGCGAATCCCCAACTCAGACAAAGCCATCTGGTCGGTCCATTGCCACAATGACCTGGGGATGGCGGTGGCCAATTCCCTCGCAGGGGTCAAGATCGGTGGGGCGCGCCAGATCGAGTGCACGATCAATGGCCTGGGTGAGCGTGCAGGCAACTGCTCCCTGGAGGAGGTGGTGATGGCGGTCAAGACGCGCCGAGATTACTTCGGCCTTGAGGTGGGCATCGATGCCCAGCATATCGTCGCAGCCAGCCGGATGGTCAGTCAGACCACGGGTTTTGTGGTTCAGCCCAACAAGGCGGTGGTGGGCGCCAATGCCTTTGCCCACGCCTCGGGCATCCATCAGGATGGCGTGCTCAAGGCGCGAGACACCTACGAGATCATGCGGGCCGAGGATGTGGGCTGGAGCGCAAACAAGATCGTTCTGGGCAAGCTCAGTGGACGCAATGCGTTCAAGCAGCGTTTGCAGGATCTCGGGGTCGAGCTTGAAAGTGAAGCGGATATCAACAGCGCCTTCGCTCGGTTTAAGGAATTGGCCGACCGTAAAAGTGAGATCTTTGATGAAGACATCCTGGCCCTGGTCAGCGATGAAAGCATGACCAGCGAAAAGGAGCAGTATGGCTTTGTCTCCTTGTCCCAGCGTAGCGAGACGGGCGAGGTTCCGCAGGCTTGCATTGTGTTCACCATAGGGGGCAAGGAAGTTCGCAGTCAAGCCAACGGCAACGGACCCGTCGATGCCTCCCTGAAGGCTATCGAGGCTCACGTCAAGAGTGGTGCCGAGATGGTGCTTTATTCGGTCAATGCCATCAGTGGTTCGACCGAAAGTCAGGGCGAAGTCACTGTCAGACTGCAAAACAGCGGCAGGGTGGTCAACGGGGTGGGGGCTGACCCTGACATTGTGGTGGCGTCGGCTAAAGCCTATCTGAGCGCGCTTAACAAGCTGCAAAATAAGAGCGACCGGGTGGCCGCGCAGGGTTGACGGCATACCCGCTCAGTGTGCAGAAGGGGGGCGATGCCTCCCTTTTGTATTTTGGGTGGCCCGTCCCGCTATGCGGCTCCCGGGCCGGGTGGTTTCTGACTTGAGAAAAATGACGCAAGTTTTTGATATTGCGTATTTTTTTAAGGTTGGATAAACTCCCGCCCAACATTCTTTGGGTCACCCTGCCTATGAGTTCAATTCGCTGGCCTGCATCTTTTGCCCGAGGGCTCGGCCTGTGTGCTTGGCTTGCCTTGATGCTGACGGTCTGCCCTGCGTGGGCCCAGAAGAACGACAGCGGCAAGCCTTCGTCGGCCAAATCCTCGACGAAAAAGAAAAGCGAGGGTGCCAAATCCTCCAAGGCTGGCTCGCAGAGCGCCGGCACTAGGGCCCAAGCAAGCACGTCCAAGCGGGTCGGTGCTTCATCAGGGCGGCGGGCGCAGGCACAGAGGACTTCGCCTCCGCCGCGCCCCTCCTTTGGCCAGTTGGCCGGTCTGCATGCGGTGACGGACCCTCTATCCCTTCGTTCAAGCGTGGCCCTGGTGATTGATCAGGACACCCAGGAGGTGCTTTTCAACAAGAACGGACAGGCCGTCTTGCCCATTGCGTCCCTCACCAAGCTCATGACGGGCATGGTGATCAGTCAGGCCCAGTTGCCGATGGACGAGATGATCACCATCACCCAGGATGATGTGGATACCGAAAAAGGAAGCTCCTCTCGACTGCGTGTGGGCAGCAGTTTGAGCCGCGGTGAGCTTCTGCTTCTTGCCCTGATGTCCAGCGAAAACCGGGCAGCACACGCCTTGGGCCGCACTTACCCCGGCGGAATGGGGGCTTTTGTCGCGCAGATGAATGTCCGGGCGCATGCGCTTGGCATGAAGGACACCCGCTATGTGGAGCCCACGGGTCTGTCCAGTCGCAACCAGTCGAGCGCGCAGGATCTGGCGCTGCTGGTGCATGCAGCCTCTGCTGACGCCCTCTTGCGCGAGTTGTCTACTTCCTCGGGCCATCAGGTGGTCCTGGGACGGCAGACCCTTCAATACAACAACACCAACCGGCTGGTCAGCCATCCAGATTGGGATATCGGCCTGCAGAAAACCGGCTACATCTCCGAGGCAGGCCAGTGTCTGGTCATGCAGGCCCGAGTGGCCGGACGCAAACTGATCATGGTGTTTCTGGACTCAGCCGGCAAGCTCAGCCGGCTTGGCGATGCCGAGCGGGTGCGGCGTTGGCTGGAAAAGGGCGTTGCCGCTCAGCAGGGGCCCGCAGAGCTCTCCCTTGTCAATCGCAGCTGAGTCTAGCCCCTGCCTGGCAGGCCCAGGGAGTTGGAGATTTCGCGCGCTGTAGTCTGCAGTTTGGGCAGCCAGGCTTCGTCCAAGCGGTTTGCGGGAGCTGAAATCGACAGGCCCGCGATGAGTTTTCCCTGGTCGTCGTAAATGCCAGCGGCCATGCAGCGAACGCCCAGTTCCAGTTCTTCGTTGTCGCGCGCTACGCCATATTGCCTGGCCTTGGATAGTTCGCGTTCGAGCACCGACAACTGTGTGATGCTGTTTTGGGTTTGTCCCGGAAGTCCCGTCCGCGAAGCGTAGGCTCGAACGCGCTGCGTATCGTCAGCCGCCAGGAAAAGTTTGCCCGTTGAGGTCAGGTGCAAGGGAGCGCGCCCTCCTATGGCCCGGACCACCTGCATCCCCGAACGTTCGCTGTATGCACGTTCGATGTAGATGATTTCGTCGCCCTGCCTAACGCTCAGATTGACGGGCTGCTGAATCTGCCGGTGCAATTCGCGCATCGGAATCAATGCAGCATCGCGCACACTCAGCCTGGCTTTGACCAGATTACCCAGTTCGAGCAGCCGCATCCCCAGGCGATAGCTGCCCGAGACCGGACGGTCAACGAATCGACCAACGGCCAGATCATTGAGGATGCGGTGCGCCGTGGACGGGTGCAAACCGGATTTCTCGCTGATCTCCTTGAGAGAGACAGGCTCCTCGCGGGCCGCCAGAATCTCGAGCAAGGTGAACATGCGCCCAATCACTTGCACGGTGGGTTCGGTTATGCCTTGCGGATCGCTGTTTTTTTTCATCTTGCGAAAACTCCCGCTTGCATTTTAGAAGATGAAACCGGGGCATCCAAGTCGCTCAAGCTCGGGGGCCATCATGGAGATTCGACCTGCAGTCCATCAGGCGGCCGTGCACCAGCGACCGTCGATGAGCTTTTCGTGCGGGATGAAACGGGCCTTGTAGCTCATTTTTGGACTCTCGGCGATCCAGTACCCCAGATAGACATAAGGCAGGTTCAGCTGTCTGGCTTGCTCGATCTGCCACAGGATGCCAAAGGTGCCATAGCTGGCCTGGGGTTCAGGATCGAAAAAGTTGTAGACAGCGGAAATGCCATCTTCCAGGACGTCGATGATGCAGACCATACGCAGGACGCCGCCAGAACCATCGGTCGCCGGCTCGCGGAACTCGACCAGTCGCGAGTTAACCCGGCTTTGAAGAAGAAACTGGGTGTATTGGTCGATGCTGTCCTGGTCCATGCCGCCACCGGCGTGCCTGCCATTCTGGTAGCGCAGGTAGAGCTGATAGTGCTCTGGCATGAAGCTCAGGCGCAAGGATCGCCATTGCAGGTTCTGGTGTTGCCGCAGGGCGCGCTTCTGGCTTCGATCGGGCTTGAACTGGGCCACCGGGACGCGCAGGGGCACGCAGGCTTGACAGCCGTTGCAGTGGGGCCGGTAGGTGAACATGCCGCTGCGCCGGAAACCATGGGTCACCAGGTCCGAATAGGCTTGGTTGTGGATGAGATGGCTCGGCGTGGCCACCTGAGATCGGGCCATGCGTCCCGGGAGGTAGCTGCAGGGATAGGGGGCCGTCGCGTAGAACTGCAAGCTCTGCAGCGGCAACTCTTTGAGGTGGGTCAAGGACTTTTCTTCAGACGATCTCGGACCAGTATAAAGGGTCGAAAGTCCAAGCGGCGGCGGGGCGATTTACGCGTTCGTTCAGGTGAGCCTGGAAGGCCGAGCGAGGCATTTCGCGGGCGCCCAAAGAGGCCAGATGAGCCGTGTTCTGCTGACAGTCGATCAGCTCGATGCGATTTCGGCGGCACAAGGCCACCAAGGCCAACAGGGCGATTTTGGAGGCATCGCGTCGGTGGGCAAACATTGACTCGCCGTAAACCATGCCACCGATGCTGACGCAGTAAAGGCCGCCGGCCAGTTCTCCGTCGATCCAGGTCTCTACGCTGTGCGCCAGACCGATTTGATGCAGGCGTTCATAGGCGCCGATCATTTCGGGCACGATCCAGGTGCCCTGCTGACCTTGGCGCGGCGCATTCGCGCAACAGCGGATGACCCGTCCAAAACCTCGGTCGATATGCAGTTCACAGTGGGGCGTTGATCTGAAGCGGCGAATCGTCTTTCGCATGGAATCGTGGATTCGCAGATGGGCAGTTTCCAGAACCATCCTGGGGTCGGGACTCCACCAGAGGATGGGCTGCCCCGGACTGAACCAGGGGAAGATGCCCTGGCGGTAAGCCCCCTCTAGCGTCCGCGGTGATAGGTCACCGCCGGCCGCCAAAAGGCCGGGAGCAGGATCCCTCGGGCCCCAAGCCAGTTCCGGCGGAGGGAAAGTGTCACCCGGCTGGAGCCAGGGGATGCGGGCGGGGATCTCGTGCATTGGGAAAAGCCCTTGTTGCGCCGATATCGTAACCTTGGCGAAATCTCGGGGTCAGGCTTGGGCTGGAGGATTCCCGGGATTGCGCTGCCGGCTCGGTCGTTTTGCTGAACCCTTCCTCAGACTCAGGAGTTTTTATGATCCACCGAAGAAACTGGCTGCTCGGCGCCCTCGCCGCATCGGTCTGCGTGAGCTTCAGCTCTACCGTGTTGGCGCAAGCTTTTCCCAGCAAGCCCATACGCATCATCATTCCCTATGCTCCGGGTGGCACCACCGATATTGTGGGCCGGCGCATGGGCCAGCGTCTGTCAGAGGTTCTGGGCCAACCCGTGGTCGTAGAAAACCGCGCCGGTGGCAACACTGCCATTGGCGTGGAGGCGGTGGCCAAGGCCCCGCCAGATGGTCACACCCTGCTGTTTACCAATGACGCGACCTTCGTGGGCAATCCGGCCCTTTACCCTTCGCTGCCCTACAACATGCAGCGCGATCTGGTGCCGGTGGCGCCAGTGACCTATGTTGCGCTGGCTTTGGCCATCAATGCCAATGTGCCAGCCAAGGATCTCAATGAACTCGTGGCTTATATCAAGACGCAGAAAAACCTGGGCTACGGTTCATTTGGTGCGGGCAGTCAGCCTCACATCATGGGCGAGATGTTCAAGAAGATCGCGGGGGTCGATCTGGTGCATGTGCCTTACAAGGGGGCAGGGCCGGCGGTCACCGATGTCCTGGGTGGGCAGATCCTGTTTACCTTCCCGGCTTTCCCAACCATCATGGGTCATATGGGCTCAGGTAAGTTGAGGCTGTTGGCGGTCAGCGGGGACAAGCGAATTCCGATTGCCCCTCAGGTGCCGACCATGGTCGAGGCGGGCTTCAAGGAGATGGATATGGGCGCCTGGTATGCCTTTTTTGCGCCGGCTGGGACGCCTCGTGACGTCGTCATGAAGCTCAATGCCACCGTCGCCAGTATTCTGGCCGACCGTGACTTTGTCGAGAAGAACATGACCAGTCAGGGCATGGTCCCAATGAGTGGCTCGCCCGAGCAGATGAATGCGATGATCAGGACGGACATCGAGCGCATGATCCAGATGGTCAAGCGTTCGGGGGCCAAGGTCGAATGATTCCGGGGCTTGATCCGGTTCTTCTACCCAGTAGAGCACGGGCCTGGCCTGGATTTGTCGTTATAATCTTGGGCTCTGATCCTCAATAGCTCAGTCGGTAGAGCGCCGGACTGTTAATCCGTAGGTCCCTGGTTCGAGCCCAGGTTGAGGAGCCAAAAAAAGACAAGCCTCTGCAGCGATGCAGGGGCTTTTTACTTGGACAACTTGGATCTTCGACTGGCTACCAGCAAGATCGAGCCGGTGGGTTTTTCATAACCCATCACAAATGGTAATTGGGGCAGGACCGGCTGGGCGCTCAGAAAATCCTTCAAGCGCATGGCCGAGGCGCTGTCTTTCCACAGTGGGTGGGGCCGGTTGAAGCGGCCGTATGCTGCGACCTTGAAGTGCTGATTCATCAGATCAATGTCCAGACCGGTTTCATCCTGGACGACTGCGTTGGCCCTGTCAGCGATCAGGTCCGCAAGTACGGAGAAAGTGCTCTTTTGCAGCAGATGCGAGGCCGACTTGACGAACACCGTGCTCGCCATGTTGTTGGCCAGAAAATTTCGCTGGGCTGAGTCGGGTTTGATGCCCGCATTGGACAAATTCATGCGCAGATAGTCCACCGTCACGGGCCGACCTTCGGCGGTGGTGATCTGAAAGCGCAGACCCTCGTGGGGGCCGGAAGCGTTTGGGCCGATCTCTTCGGACTTGCCCTGTGCATTGATGCGCAGAGGCACGACCCGTTCAATGCTGCTGCCGCTGATCAAGATGCTGTAGACCAGCATCTTGGTAAAGCGCGGCCGGATCGATCCCTTGCCTTCCAGATCATTCGTCCTGAAATAGCCCAGGCGTGCAAAGTAGGATTGGGTCTGACATTCCTTTTGTATGCGCAGGGTCTCGGCCTTGGCCGAGACATTCAGCTCTGGCGTCTGATCGGCCACCAGAATCAGGTGTTCGGCCGACCCGAACAGAGCCAAAGCCGTGATCACGTCGGGGCCTGAGAAGGGATACAGGATCTTTCGGCTGCCCAGCCGTCCCAGGTTCTCAACCGACCAGTTCCGCATGGGGGCTTTGAACTGGCTTTGATAGCCGGTGGCCAGTTTGCCGAAGTTGGGGCAGTCGATCTGGACCAGGGGCTGCAAGGGCAGTCCGGGGTGACCTTTCATCGCAGGGACTTTGGTCGGTGGCACAAGATCGGTGGCTGCGCTCGCTGCGCTCAGAAGCATCAAGCCCAGGCAGAGGACGGTCTTTTGCGCCCTTTCCAGGGCCTTGGTACCGCCAGCCTCACCTCGCGCAGGTCGCCAAAGCGCAAGGGGGTTCAAGATTGATGACGCCTTCTGTGCGCTCATAGGTGGATGTGGTGAGACAAGCCCGGTTGTCCTGAACTCCCGCCGCGAATCGAGCAGGCCGTCCATCGTTCACTTATCGGATTGAAAGGCGCGAAGTTGAGCGAACTGATCCATCAAGCGGCGGGCTGCGGCTTCGGGGTCCTGCGCTCCAATGATGGCGCGAACCATTGCCACAGAGCCGACACCGCTGGCAGCAACGGCGGGCATGCGCTCGCTATCGATGCCGCCGATGGCCACAAGACTGTAGGGCTTCATGAGTCGGGCATAGCGGCCGAGGCGGCCGGGGCCTTGCGCGGCTGTGGCCATGCGCTTGAGGGTGGTTGGGAACACCGCGCCGAGGGCGATATAGCTGGGACTCAATCGGTCGGCTCGAACCATTTCCGAGTAGCCATGCGTGCTCAGACCCAGTCGCAGGCCCGATCTGCGAAGGGTCAGCAAATCCGCCTCAGATAAGGTGTCGAGGTCTTCCTGGCCGAGGTGCGCGCCGTAGGCTTGGGCCTGTATCGCCTCCCGCCAGTGATCATTGATGAACAGCCGGCACCCGGTATCCCGAACCGCAGCCACGGCCGCCCTGACTTCCTGCTGGATGGCCTGGGGGTCCGATGACTTGAAGCGCAGTTGAATCGTCGGTACGCCCGCGTGCGCCATGCGACCGACCCAGCTGGCATCGGGGAGAACCGCATACAAGCCCAACTCCCGCGGGCAGGGGGCAAAGGCCTCAGTTCGGGGCCATGGGGGCATCGCAAAATCGCGCCGGTCTTCGGGCCACAGGGCTGGATCAAAATGGCCCAACCGCTCACTTTGCGCCTGCCAGGCTCGTCCCAGAACCCTGGAGTCGATGTCGTCAAAGCCCATTTGCCCGCAGGCCAGTCGCACCGCCTGCTCGATGGGTGTACCAGGGGCCTGCGTCGCAAGGCTCTGGGGGGTCCAGTCGACAATCCCAAGGGTTGTCGCATGTTTGTCGATGATGGCTAGAGTCGCTTGCCCGATGTCAGTGATCATGCTTGATGCCAAAAAGGTGTCCCCAGGACGGGCGTGCTGGGCTGTGCAGCCTGCTGTTCGATCATGGTGCCGCCCGTGAAGGCGCTGCGACCGGCCTGCACCGCCTGCGCGAACGCGCCGGCCATGGCGACAGGGTCGGTGGCCAGGGCCACGGCCGTGTTGAGCAGGACCGCGTCGTAGCCCCACTCCATGACCTGGCAGGCATGCGAGGGCAATCCGAGGCCTGCATCGACGATCATAGGAACCTCTAGGCGCTCGCGCAGTACGCGCATGGCATACGGGTTCACAGGCCCCTTCCCGGTACCAATCGGTGCCGCCCAGGGCATCACCGCCTGACAGCCGGCATCCACCAGGCGCTGGCACAGAACCAGGTCCTCGGTGCAGTAGGGCAGCACTTTGAAACCATCCCGGATCAGGGTGCTGGCGACCTGCACCAATTGCAGGGTATCGGGCTGCAGGGTGTAGTCGTCGCCGATGAGCTCGAGCTTGATCCAGTCGGTCTCGAAAACTTCCCGCGCCATCTGCGCTGTGGTGATCGCTTCTTGGGGCTTATGGCAACCGGCTGTGTTGGGCAGCACCGGGATCGATATCTGCTTGAGCAGTTGCCAGAAACCCTGGCTGTTTTCAGCCGATAGGGCGCCCTGCCGGCGCAGCGAGGCGGTGATCATCGCGGGACGCGCCCGATGCATTGCCTCTTGCAGGATCCGCGGCGAGGGGTAGCGTGAGGTGCCGAGCAGCAGTCGGCTGTCGAAGCTCTGCCCGTAGAGCACCAGGGGGTCGGCAAGGTTTGAGTTTGGCTGGGTCATGCTGTGATTGCCCGGAGGATCAGCCGCCGGTGATGGGCGAGATCACCTCGATCTCGTCGCCTTCTTTCAGGGCGGTGGCGTCATACTGATTTTTGGGAATGAACTGTAAATTGACCGCCACCGCGAAAGGGGGCGTGAAGCCGGCGTACTCAAGCGCCTGCGCCAGCGAGCTGTTATCGGGCAACTCGCGTGCAATCTGATTGATGCGTACCTGCATAAGGTTCAGGCGTCCAGGGTCAGCGCCTCGGGCCTATTTTCAATGCGCATGCCAAAGTTTGTAGCCCAGTTGCTGCAACCCTCCTGCATCAGTTGCAGGACTACATCCAGCATGGCTGGCGCGATCAGGAAGCCGTGCCGGTACAGGCCGTTGACCTGAAGCGTACGCGGGCCGAGAAAGCGAACGGCTGGCAGGTTGTCCGGCAGGGTGGGGCGCAGCTGGGTACTGAGTTCAAGCACCCGGGCTTCGGCAAATCCGCTGTGAACTGAATAGGCGGCGCTGAGCAGTTCCAGGGTAGACCTGACGCTGGCCGGCGATCGGTCTTCTGATTCAATTTCGGTGGCGCCGATGACAAACACATGGTTCGGCTTGGGCGCAATGTAGAGGGGATAGCGGGGATGCATCAGGCGCATCGGGCGCTGCAGCTCAACCTCAGGCGCGTGCACACGGATGACTTCTCCTCGCACACCGCGCAGCGCCAGCCATTGGGTCTGCGCGCCCAAGCCCCGGCAGTCAAGCAGCCAGTCATGAGCCTGACCCAGCCCGACCTTAAAGTCTTGCGGCGCGCGCGGACTGCTCCAGTAAAGCTGGACGCCAGCCTCGGTCAAGGCCTCCAGCAGGGCCTGCAGCAGCTCTCGGTTATCCAGCTGGCCTTCACCCGGCAGGAAAAAAGCCTGCTCAAAGCGCCCGCCCAAGGCTGGCTCGATCCGGGCCAGAGCCTGCGCATCCAACCGCTGGGTCTGGGGCAAAGAGGGCAGCTGCGCGCAGGTTCGGTCCAGATGTCGCTTGAAGCGATCAGCCTCGGCCTGGTCTTGCCGGTGCCAAACAATCAGGGTGCCGTTTTGCTGAAAAAACACAGGCCGTCCAAGTTGGGCCATCAGCTCGGGCCAGCGTTGCAGGCCATGCAGACCCATCCGCACCACGCTGGCTTCGGTCACGGCAGACTCGGCCAGCGGGGCCAGCATGGCCGCAGCCGCACGAGCCGCCGCGCCTTGTCCGTCCGAGCCACCGGCCTCGTGCAGTTGCACCCGGTGGCCTTGCCGAGCCAGTGCCAGCGCCAGCAGTCTACCCATCAGGCCTGCGCCCAATATGACGATGTCTTGAGAGGTTGAGCCCATCTGTATGAACCTGTCGCAAACAGGGGCCTCGTTATCGCAGGCTGTCAGGCCTGCCGAAACTTCCCACGCCAGCATGACCTGGATCGGGTTCGAGGGTTTATCTCAGTCCGGCCTTGGCGCAGACACCCCTGTTTCACTGCCGAAGGATTACATCACATTCGTCCACCCCCAAGACGCTTGTTGATAATTACCCCATGACTTATTCGATGCTTCAAGTGGCGCCAACCTTTCGTCCGGTACGCGTTCTCTCGATTGCTGGCTCCGACAGTGGAGGCGGGGCTGGAATTCAGGCTGATCTGAAAACATTCGCGGCTTTGGGCTGTTACGGCATGACGGCCGTCACCGCCCTGACCGCGCAGAACACCCTCGGGGTCAGGGGAATTCATGCGGTGCCCCCCGACTTTCTGAAGGCTCAGTTGTGTGCGGTGCTCGATGACATCGGCGTGGATGCGGTCAAGATTGGCATGCTGCACGCGCCTGAGATCGTGAAGGTGGTGGCTTGGGCGATAGACCACTACGGTTTGAAACAAGTGGTGCTCGATCCGGTGATGGTGGCCACCAGCGGCGATCGTCTGATTGAAGAGGCCACGGTACAGGTGCTGCGCGAAGAGCTTTTTCCTCGGGCAACAGTGATTACGCCCAACCTGGATGAGGCTGCCCTGCTTTTGGGTCGTCCGATCAACGGACTGCAGGACCTGCAGGCCGCCGCTGCCGACCTGCTGGCCCAGGGTGCCCGCGCCGTGCTGCTCAAGGGTGGACATTTGCCTGGCGATCAGGTCGCGGACGTGCTGGCCCAGCCCGATGAACCTTGGCTGCACCTGCGCAGCCAGAGGATTCCCAGTGGCAATGTCCACGGCACGGGCTGCACGCTTTCGTCGGCTGTGGCGTCCTTCCTGGCTCAAGGTCAACCCTTGGCCCGTGCGGTTGAAAGCGCCCGTGCCTACATCCTCGAAGCGATACGCGAAGGTGCGACCATGCGCACGGGTCAGGGCTCTGGCCCGCTCTGTCATGGGCACGCGCCGGTGGCCATGCTGCGGGTCCCCCTGGGCCGATCAGGCGATGGACGACGGGCGGGTGGGCCTGACCCAGACCAGCAGCAAGCTCACCAGCGTTGACGCTGCAAGGGCCCCGACGAACGGCGCCAGCGTGGGCACACTGCTGGGAAAGCTTGCAGCCCACAGGCCCGCAGTCAGACTGCCACCGCTTATCCAGCCCGGCAGTACAGCACCCACCAGCCCGGCGACAGCTCCGGCGATAGCTGCTGCAGGCGTCATTCGTTGCCATAGCCCCAGCAGCACCGGCGCTACCGCCGTCGTGCAGAGCAAGTCTGCGATCAGGAACAGGCGTAGCACCGACAGCCCCTGCAAAGACACCAGCACCACCGGCACCATCAGCAGCACCGTGACCCATCGGGCCGCCACCAGGGATACCCCGGGCCTGGCCGTGACGATCAGTGAGGCTATGCCGCTTTGCAGCGTATCTACTGACGAGGCGACCAGAGCAACGGCCAGAAGCAAGGTCGGCAGGGCCAGCCATGCAGGTGCATCGGTCAAAAGGGCAAAGAAGGGAATGGGCGGGGTGCCAGGACTTTGGCCGATGGCTATGCACAGCATGCCCAGGGCACCCACGATCAGAATGACCGGCATGGACAACAGGCCGCCCAGCCAGGCGCCGCGCCTGAGTTCGGCGTCGCTGCGGGCCGACCAGATGCGCTGCCAATAGCCCTGGTGGAAGATATTGGCCGCCGCCACCGCGATCACCAGGGTCAAGGCCACGCTCAGCGATATCTCCAGTGGCGCGCTGGGCCAGGGCTGCTTGATGCTGCCGCTTGGCAGCGTGGCCAGCAGCGCGCCGACCACTAGCAGCAACAGGATCAGCAGCAGCCAAGCCTGCCAACGATCGGTGATGAGGCTGGCCCGAAGGCCGCCCCAGGTGGTGTAGACCAGCGTAGTCACCGCTACGGCCACGATCACCGCAGCGCCTGGCAACTCTGACAGCAGGGCGGTGATGGCGCCGATGGCTGTCAGTTCGGCGGTGATGAAGCACAGCATATAGAGCACCGACAGGGCGGTGACCCACAGGCGCAGGCCGTAGCCGAAGCGCTCTTGGGCGTACTCTGCAATCGTTCGGCCCCGCGGCATCCGCTGGCGGACCGCCGGGCCGAACCAGGCCAGCAAGAAGAAGGGGAAGGCCGCGCCGAGCGCGTAGCCGATCAGGGCTACAGGACCAACGAAAGCTCCAATCTCGGGCGGGGCAAAAAGAATCCAGCCGCCCAGACCTGAGGCCATGAAAGACAGACCCAGGGTGACCGCTCCCTGTGACCCGCGAGCGGTCAGGTAGTCATCGAGTGTTTCAACAGCCTGGTGGTCGCGCAGGGCGATCCAGATGAAAAAAGCGAGTGCAGCGGCCAGAGCCGCCCAGGTGGCGTACAGCATGTCGCACTTCCTCCGCCGGTATGAGCCGGATCAGGTTCCAGGGTCAGCGTCGATTCAGACGCAGTCTCAGCCCCTTTCGGGACTCCCCTGGCGACGGGTTGATGGGTGGGATACAAACGCCTCTGAGAAGCGTCGCCCCGATTCTAAGCCCCTGGCTTTGTTCGATGCCAGGTTCCGAGCTTCAGTCGAACACCGGCGACTCAACCCCCAATACCTTGTGCAGCTTGGGGCTTGTGGTGGTGTACTGCAGGTGGATCTTGCCTTTTTCGGGGAAGATGATCGCTGCGGCAGCGAAGGCGGCCAGGGCGCATTCGTGAAAGCCTGAAAGGATGAGCTTCTTCTTGCCGGGATAGGTGTTGATATCGCCAACTGCAAAGATCCCCGGTACATTGGTGGAGAATTTTTCGGTGTCCACGACCAATTGCTTGCGCTCGATGTCGAGTCCCCACTCGGCAATCGGGCCGAGCTTGGGGGATAGACCGAAAAACACCAACATGGCATCCGTAGGCACCACTCGGGTGACACCATCCCCCCCGGTGACCTTTGCGCCGATCAGTCGACCCTCGCGTTCTTCATAGCCGGTGACCTGGCCGACGATGAACTGCATTTCGTAGGCTTCGCAAAGTTCCTTCATCTTGGCCACGCTGGCCGGGGCTGCTTTGAAGCCATCGCGTCGGTGGACCAAGATGACGCTCTCGGCCTTGTTGGGGCCTTCAGCAGCGAAATTGAGAGTCCAGTCCAGTGCAGAGTCGCCGCCGCCAACGATCATCAGATTTTTACCCGCAAAGTCCGCCGGATTCTTGACGCGGTAGAACAGCTGCGAACCCTCGTAGCGTTCCAGGCCATCGACCTTGAGCGTTCGCGGCTCGAAGGCCCCAACGCCGGCAGCGATGAAGAGGGTCTTGGTCAGAAAACGGGTGCCCTTGCTGGTTTCCAGATGGAAGCGACCATCGGCTTGGCTGACCTGCGTGACCGTCTGGCCCAGGTGAAAGGTGGCGCCGAAGGGGGCTATCTGCTTGAGCAGCGCATCGGTCAATTCCTTGCCGGTACACACCGGAATAGCTGGAATATCGTAGATGGGCTTGTCAGGATAGAGTTCGATCGGCTGGCCGCCGGGATAGGCCAGGGAATCGATGACGTGGGCCTTGATTTCCAGCAGCCCCAGCTCAAAGACCTGGAACAGGCCGACCGGGCCGGCGCCTACGATGACGGCGTCGGTCTCAATCAGAGGGGCGAGGGACTTTTGGGTGTCGTTCACTTGGTGCTGCTAGGGTCGGGTTGGCCGGATCAGGCCAGGCCCGTGAATCGGTAGGGGGCCGACTTCAGCGAATCAGTTCGGCGAGCTTGTCGGTCTTTTCTTTCCAGTCGTCCGCATCGGCCAGCGGCTGCTTGCGCTTGGTGATGCTTTTCCAGGTGGACAGCTTGGACAGTTCTGCGTTGAGCTTGGTGAAGGCCTGTTGGTCTGCCGGCAAATCTTCTTCCGCGTAGATCGCATTGACCGGACATTCGGGAATACAGACCGCGCAATCGATGCATTCGTCCGGATCGATGACCAGCATATTGGGTCCTTCGCGAAAGCAATCGACGGGACAGACGTCCACACAATCGGTGTACTTGCAACGGATGCAGGATTCGGAAACGACGTGGGTCATGGACTTGGGCGGGGTCAGTGAAAACTAGATTTTATGGGCATTCGAGGCCCGCGGCGAGGCGATGCGGGCTGCCCCCTTGCCCGGGCCGAACCATCACCTTGTCCGCAGCAGCGCAGAAGCAGGGTTTCAAGCGCTCGATCGACCGGTATTTTGATGCCTCAGACGGTTCGACCCTAAAGACATTTTTGTCAGACGCTTATGCACTCACCGGCTCTTCGGCTCAATGGAGCCTGGCGGACTGGGCGTCAGAGGCCTTGGATGAAGCTGGACAAATGTCGACTGCTATAGTCTTTTCAGGGGAGCTTGGTCCTCGAATTTTCAGCGCTCCGAATCGCTCAGCAAATTGGTATGGGAAAGGTTGGTCACTATGAGTACGAACAGGCGAGCCTGGCTGGCTGCGACGCTCGGCGTCTGTAGCGCGGGTGCCTGGGCCCAAGGCGGCGCCGGTCGATCGCCGATTCGCATCGGTGAAATCAACAGTTATTCGGCCATTCCGCAGTTCACGCAGCCGTACCGGCAGGGCTGGCAGCTGGCGCTTGAGGAAGTCAATCAGGCCGGTGGCTTGCTGGGGCGGCCGGTCGAGGTGATTGCCCGAGATGATGCGGGCAAGCCTGAGGAGGCCTTGCGCCACGCGGTCGAATTGATCGCCAAAGAGAAAGTCGATTTACTGGCCGGAGGTTTTTTGTCCAACGTCGGGTTGGCTCTGGCCGATTACGCCTTGCGCAACAAACGCCTCTTTGTGGCCAGTGAGCCCCTGACCGATGCCATCGTCTGGGAAAAGGGCAACCGCTACACCTTTCGCCTGCGACCGAGCACCTATATGCAGGCGGCGATGCTGGTCGAGGAGGCGGCCAAGTTGCCAGCGCGGCGCTGGGCCACCATTGCGCCCAACTATGAGTACGGCCAGAGCGCAGTAGCCAGTTTCAAGGAATTGCTCAAGGCCCGACGTCCCGATGTCGAGTTCGTCAGCGAACAATGGCCGGCCCAGGGCAAATTGGAGGCTGGAACGACTTTGCAAGCCACGATGGCTTCGCGTCCGGAGGCCATCTTCAACGTCACCTTCGGCCCCGATCTGGCGCGGCTGGTCCGTGAGGGCAATCAGCGTGGCATCTTTCCCAAGACGCCGGTGGTTTCCCTGCTCTCCGGTGAGCCTGAGTATCTGGATGTCCTCAAGGATGAAACACCGCGCGGCTGGATCGTGACGGGCTACCCCTGGGACCAGATCGACACGCCTGAGCATGCCAGTTTCGCGGCCAACTACATCCGTCGGTTTGGAGACAACCCGAAGTTAGGCTCGGTCGTGGGTTACGCCACGCTGCAGGCCATCTTCGCGGCCATTCGCAAGGCTAAATCGCTGGACAACGAGAAGCTGATCGTGGCCTTGCGCGGCCTTCAGTTCAGCACCCCCTTTGGCAAAGCCGAATTCCGAGCGATTGATCACCAGTCGACCATGGGGGCCTATGTCGGCAAGCTCGATCTCAGGGCCAATCGGGGCACCATGGTGGAATGGCGCTATGCCGATGGACGCCATTTTTTGCCCCCGGACGCTTATGTGCGGGCGCGACGCCCCGCTGAGGCCAGCCGCTAGTTCAGGGTTTGTGACCGAGCCGCCAAACTTTGGCTGATCCGGTTAAAATAGAGGGTTTTCGGAGCTCCTGTCTTGTCTGCGAGGCAGTTTTTCCGAGGCCTCCTTTCCGGACAGGGCGCTGCTGAAGCGGTTGTTCGCCGTTGTGCGGGCAGCAGGACGAGGCGGGGCGTTTGTCCGGTCAAACCCTTGATGGCGCTTAGCGCATGTGTGAAGGCAAAGCCAGTGGCAAGAACTGAAACCAAGACCGCCGTCCTGCCGGATGGCCTGCGATACAAGTCCAAAGTCTCGGGCTCGCCCTTCGTGGCAACGACCTCCTTTGGTAGTGCCACGATGTCGTGCTTCCTGTGTGGCAAGCACCGGCCCCGCTCCATGATGGGCACCAAAAAGGTGCTGGGCAAGGCTCAGGCGGTCTGCGCCCCGTCGTGCAAAGAGCTTGACGCTCAACTGAGCAAGAAGTAA
>CAYPSU010000056.1:0-1224 GCA_964413475.1 uncultured Polaromonas sp.
GTGGGAGCCGCGCCCTCGCGGCGATGTCAGCGTATGCGAAGCCCAGGCTGCGCGCCCTGGCCGGGTTCGAGCAGGTAGATGCCCGGATGGGCCTTTTCCTGGCCGTGGCTGGCAGCCAGCACCATGCCTTCGCTGATGCCGAACTTCATCTTGCGCGGTGCCAGATTGGCCACCACCACGGTGAGCTTGCCTCGCAAGTCCTCGGGCTTGTGGGCCGAAGCGATCCCGGAAAAAACCTGCCGCAATCGGCCCTCGCCCACATCCAGGCTGAGCCGCAGCAACTTGGTCGATCCCTCCACCGCCTCGCACTCCATGATTTTTGCGATGCGCAAATCGACCTTGGCAAAGTCGTCGATGCTGATGGTCTGGGCAATCGCCTCGCCGCCCGGCAAACCGGGCTCAGGTAAATTGGGGTCAGACCCCAGTTTCGTGGCCGAGCCTTCGCTTTGCGGCGGGGGCTCAAACAGAGCCTGCAATTGTTCGGGGGTGACCCGCTGCATCAGGTGCTGGTAGGGCGCGATCGCCCGCACGGGCTCTCGCGAGTCCCAGCGCTGCAGGCTAAGGCCGGTGAGTTTTTCCACTTCGGCCGCCAGGGCAGGCAGCACTGGCGCTAGATAGCGGCTGAGCACCGCAAAGGCATTGAGCAGCACCGAGCAGACCTGGTGCAGCTGCTGGTTGTGGGCCGAATCCCGCGCCAACTCCCAGGGCTTGTGCTGGTCGACATAGGCATTGACCTGGTCTGCCAGCGCCATGATGTCGCGGCAGGCTTTGCCGTACTCCCGGCTGTCGTAGTGTTCGGCGATGCCCGAGCCGGCGGCCCGCAAGGCCTGCAGCAGAGCATCGCCTTGCGCATCGAAATCCTCGGTCAGCCGACCCTCAAAGCGCTTGGTCAGAAAGCCCGCTGCCCGACTGGCGATATTGATGTACTTGCCCACCAGATCGGCATTGACCCGCAGCATGAAGTCTTCGGCATTGAAGTCCAGATCCTCGTTGCGTGCATTGAGCTTGGCCGCCAGGTAATAGCGTAGCCACTGGGGATTCATGCCCAGGCCCAGGTATT
The DNA here is from genome assembly GCA_964413475.1 of uncultured Polaromonas sp. Taxonomy (GTDB): domain Bacteria; phylum Pseudomonadota; class Gammaproteobacteria; order Burkholderiales; family Burkholderiaceae_C; genus Polaromonas. Next base: position 1,061 of record CAYPSU010000056.1, read on the forward strand.
TGAGCGGATCCAGACCTGTGCCCCGGCTCTTGCTCATCTTCTCCCCGTTGTTGACGGTCAGAAAGCCGTGCACGAAGACATGGCTGGGCACTTTGCGTCCTGAAAAGTGCAGCATCGCCGGCCAGAACAGCGTATGGAAGGTGATGATGTCCTTGCCGATGAAG
>CAYPSU010000056.1:1234-8013 GCA_964413475.1 uncultured Polaromonas sp.
GTAGTAGGCAAGCCCGCGCACGATCGAAAGATCGAGTCTGACGAAGCCGCCCAGCCCGCGCGCCGCCAAGTCGGCCTGGATGGCGCGCCAGTCGTCGGAGCCATTCGCCGGGTCGGCCATGAAGGCGGCGTAGTCGCGGCCCGTCCGATCAAAGTAATTCTTCAGCGAGGCCAGGTAGCCAATCGGCGCATCAAGCCAGACGTAGAAATATTTACCGGGTGCGTCGGGAATCTCAATGCCGAAATACGGCGCGTCTCGCGAGATGTCCCAATCGCCCATCTTGGGCTTGCCGTCCTCGCCTGGGGCAATCCATTCGCTGATCTTGTTGAGCACTTCGGGCTGCACCGCGCCGCTGGTGGTCCAGCGCTGCAAAAACTCAATGCAGCGCGGGTCGGAGAGCTTGAAGAAAAAATGATCCGATTGCCGCAGCACCGGCTGCGCGCCCGACAAGGCTGAGTAGGGGTTCTTCAGTTCGGTGGGCGCGTAGACGGCGCCACAGGCCTCGCAGTTGTCGCCATACTGGTCGGCGGCCCCGCATTTGGGGCACTGACCTTTGATGAAGCGATCGGGCAGGAACATGTTCTTCTCGGGGTCGAAGAACTGTTCGATGGTGCGCGTTTCAATCAGGCCGGCATTTTTCAGATCGAGGTAGACCGCCCGCGCAAGCTGGTGATTCTCGGGGCCGTCGGTCGAATGCCAGTTGTCAAAGTGAATGTGAAAGCCGTCGAGATACGGTTTGCGTCCGGCCGCAATGTCGGCCACGAACTGCTGCGGACTCAGGCCGGCATTTTCGGCAGCAATCATGATGGGCGCGCCGTGCGCATCGTCGGCACACACGAAATGCACCTCGTGGCCCTGCATGCGCTGAAAACGCACCCAGATGTCGGCCTGTATGTATTCCATGATGTGGCCGATGTGGAAACGGCCATTGGCATACGGCAAAGCGGTGGTGACAAACAGGCGGCGCGCGGTCATGGTCAGGAGGCAGGGGCCCAGGCCGAGTGGGCGGCCCGCGGTTGCGGATGAAGGTGAAACTGCGATTTTATGCCCGCCCCGATAACGCTCTAAAGACTTTGTGGGAGCCGAGCCCTCGCGGCGATGGAGTTTGCGCTTGGCATCGGGGACACATCGCGCCGAGGGCGGCGCATCCAGATCCATGCCTTGGGCCGCAGCCTTTGGGGGGTCATTGGGGAGACGCCCGTCCCGGCGATCGGGCTACCATACCCGCTCGATTACAGTTGTTGCTTATGAACTTTTTGACTTTTGCATGAGCGCCAAGTCCAAGCAACCCCCGGCCATGGCTTCGATTGCGCTTGACGCTGTGCGGCAGTCGGCCCGCCGGGCTGGTCGCCTCAAGGGGCGGCAGGCCGATGAGCAGTCTTTGCAGGATGTCCGCAATCTGCTGAGTCTGCCTTCTGGTGAGGCCTACCGCCGCGATCTGCTGATCGAGTATCTGCATGCGCTCAATGACCGTTATCAGGCTCTGCATGAGCGACATTTGGTGGCTTTGGCGCGAGAGATGCGGCTGTCAATGGCCGAGGTTTACGAAGTGGCCAGCTTCTATCACCACTTTGAGATCCTGAGCGAGGGCGAGCAGGCTCCGCGGCTGACGGTGCGCGTTTGTGAAGGCCTGTCATGCGAGATGGCCGGTGCACGCCAGTTGCTGTCGCGTTTGCCGGATCTGCTGCCAGCGGACATCCGGGTGGTGGCTGCGCCCTGTATCGGACGCTGCGAGCAGGCGCCCGCAGCGCAGGTGGGGCCGAGCGCGCTGCCCCATGCCCGCCTGGAGACCCTGGTGCAGGCCTGCTCCTCTGAGGGCCCCTCTCCCGTCCCTGCGATTGAACATATCACCTACGACGCCTATCGGGCTGCTGGCGGCTATGAGCTGGTGCGGCGTCTGGCCGCGGGTCAGGCCGATCCCGAGGCGGTGATGCAAGCTTTGGAAGACGCCGGTCTGCGCGGCTTGGGCGGCGCTGGCTTTCCCGCCGGTCGCAAGTGGCGCATCGTGCGGGCCCAGCCGGCCCCTCGCTTGATGGCGGTCAACATTGACGAGGGCGAGCCGGGCACCTTCAAGGACCGAACCTACCTGGAGCGTGACCCGCACCGCTTTCTGGAGGGCATGCTGGTGGCCGCTCAGGTGGTGGGCCTGCAAGCCTGCTATCTTTACCTGCGCGATGAATACCACGAGGCCCGCCGCATGCTCACCGATGAACTGGCGCGTCTGAAGGCTGATCCGCCTTGCCCGCTGCCGCTTATTGAGCTGCGCCGCGGCGCCGGGGCGTATATCTGCGGCGAAGAGTCGGCCATGATCGAAAGCATCGAGGGCAAGCGCGGTGAACCTCGCCTGCGTCCGCCCTACATTGCCGAAGTCGGTTTGTTTGGCAGGCCGACGCTGGCGCACAACCTGGAGACGCTGCACTGGGTGCGCGAGATCATCGAGCGCGGTCCCCAGTGGTTCGCCTCGTTTGGCGCCCATGGTCGCAAAGGCTTGCGTTCTTTCAGTGTGAGCGGCAGGGTGCGTCAGCCCGGCGTTAAGTTGGCACCGGCGGGGATCACGATGCGCGAGCTGATCGACCAGTACTGCGGGGGCATGGCCGAGGGGCATACCCTCTATGCTTATCTGCCCGGCGGTGCATCTGGCGGCATTTTGCCGGCCTCCCTGGCCGATGTGCCTTTGGACTTTGACACCTTGCAGCCCTACGGTTGTTTTATTGGATCGGCCGCTGTTGTGGTGCTCAGCCAGCACGACCGAGCCCGCGATGCGGCCTTGAACACCTTGCGGTTTTTTGCGCATGAGAGCTGCGGTCAGTGCACACCTTGCCGGGTGGGCACGACCAAGGCTGCCGAGCTCATGGCCGCGCCGGTGTGGGATGTGCAGACGCTCGAAGATTTGTCGCAGGTGATGGCCGATGCTTCGATTTGCGGCCTGGGTCAGGCGGCCCCCAATCCGGTGCGTAGCGTGCTCAAATATTTCCCGCAGGAATTGGAGCTTGCCCGATGAGCACTCTCACGTCGCCAGTCGTCTCGACCGTCAGCTTCGAACTGGATGGCCAGCCCCTGCAGGCCCATGAGGGAGAAACGATTCTCCAGGTTGCGATCCGCGCCGGGGTTGACATTCCTCATCTTTGCTTTTCTGAAGGGCTCAGGCCCGATGGCAACTGCCGCGCCTGTGTGGTCGAGATCGCCGGAGAGCGCGTGTTGGCCCCCAGTTGCTGTCGAGCGGTCACCCCGGGCATGAAAGTGCAGGCCAGCAGCGAGCGTGCGCGCAAGAGTCAGGCCCTGGTGCTGGAGATGCTGCTGGCCGATTTGCCGGCGCAGGGTCACAAGTGGAACGATGGCCCTGAAAGCCTGATCACCGCCTCTGCGGACACGCAGGAGCGTTCACAGCAGGCCGGACCGCACGGCGAACTCAGTGCCTGGGCGCAGCGCATGCAGGTCCGTGTCCGCCCGTCGCTGGCCGCGCTGCAACGCCAGCAGCCAGAGCCTGACCTGTCTCACCCGGCCATGGCGGTCAACCTTGACGCCTGCATTCAATGCACCCGCTGCGTTCGCGCCTGTCGCGAGGTGCAGGTCAATGATGTGATCGCCTATGCGGGGCGCGGCTCACACAGCCACATCGCTTTCGATCTGGATGACCCGATGGGGCAGAGCTCCTGCGTGGCCTGTGGCGAGTGCGTGCAGGCTTGCCCCACTGGCGCCCTGGCCCCGGCCACCCAGGTTGGTTCGCAAAAGGTCGACCGGCAGGTCGATTCGGTCTGCCCCTTCTGCGGCGTGGGCTGTCTGCTGACTTATCAAGTCAGGGATGAGCGCATTGTGAGCGTGAGCGGCCGCGATGGACCGGCCAATCACGGACGGCTGTGCGTCAAGGGCCGATTTGGTTTTGACTATGCACACAGCCCGCAGCGTTTGAGCCGGCCGCTGATTCGTCGCGATGGCGTGGTCAAGGATCCGGCGCAGATCGAGGCGCTCAACCGCGGTGACTGGTCGCAGGTGTTTCGAGAGGCGAGCTGGGAAGAAGCCTTGGCTGTGGCCGGTGGCGGGCTGCTAAAGCTCAAGCAGCAGTATGGCCCCAAGTCCCTGGCGGGCTTTGGATCGGCCAAGGGCAGCAACGAGGAAGCCTATCTGTTTCAGAAGTTGGTGCGCACGGGTTTTGGCAGCAACAATGTGGATCACTGTACGCGCCTGTGCCATGCCTCGAGCGTGGCGGCCCTGCTAGAGGGCGTTGGTTCGGGCGCGGTCAGCAATCAGGTGGCCGATGTGGCCCATGCCGAGCTGATTTTTTTGATCGGCGCCAATCCCACCGCCAACCATCCGGTGGCCGCCACCTGGCTCAAGAACGCGGTGCAGGCAGGCAAGAAATTGGTGCTGGCCGATCCGCGCATCACCGACATCGGCCGGCATGCCTGGCGGACCCTGACCTTCAAGCCCGATACCGATGTGGCCATGCTCAACGCGATGATCTACACCGTCATCGAAGAAGATCTGGTCGACCGTGATTTTGTGGCGCGGCGCGTCAACCAGTTTGAGGCGCTGTGTGAGCGGGTCAAGCCCTACAGCCCCGAGGCGATGGCGCCGATCTGCGGCATCGCAGCGGCCACGTTGCGCGAGGTGGCTCGGGCTTTTGCGAAGGCTCGCGGCGCCATTATTTTGTGGGGTATGGGGGTGAGTCAGCATGTGCACGGTACAGACAATGTCCGATGCCTGATTGCCTTGTCGACCATCACCGGTCAGATTGGCAAGCCCGGCTCAGGCTTGCACCCGCTTCGGGGGCAGAACAATGTGCAAGGGGCCAGCGATGCCGGGCTGATCCCGATGATGTTTCCCAATTACCAGCGCGTCAGCGATGAGTCGGCGCATGCCTGGTTTGAGCGATTCTGGAAGACTCCGCTGGATAAGGCGCCGGGCTACACCGTCACCGAGATCATGGACAAGGCGCTGGCCGAGGACACCGATCCCCATCGGGTGCGGGGCCTCTACATCATGGGCGAGAACCCGGCCATGAGCGATCCGGATCTGCACCACGCCCGTGCTGCGCTCGCGCGGCTGGAGCATCTCGTGGTGCAGGACATCTTCATGACGGAGACGGCCTGGCTGGCCGATGTGGTGCTGCCGGCGACCGCCTGGCCCGAGAAGATGGGAACGGTCACCAACACCGACCGTATGGTGCAGATGGGTCGGCCAGCGGTGCAGGCCCCCGGCGATGCCCGCGCTGACTTGTGGATCATTCAGCAGATGGCGCGAGGCTTGGGGCTGCAGTGGGATTACCGTGGCGAACACCACGGCGTGGCCCAGGTCTACGAGGAAATGCGGCAGACCATGCACACCTCGATTGGCGGCATCAGCTGGGAGCGCCTTCAGCGCCAGTCGAGCGTGACCTATCCCTGCCACGGGCCAGACGATCCAGGGCAGGCGATTGTCTTTACCGAGCACTTTGACACGCCCGATGGCCGAGTGCATTTGGTGCCAGCCGATCTGGTGCCGGCCGATGAGTTGCCCGATGAGCAGTTTCCGTATGTGTTGATCACCGGTCGGCAGCTTGAGCATTGGCACACCGGCAGCATGACGCGAAGGGCGACTGTGCTCGATGCGATCGAGCCTGTGCCTACAGCCAGCTTGTGTCGTGCCGACCTGAAGGCGCTGGGGATTCGCGAGGGTGACTCCATCACGCTTTTGTCCAGGCGCGGGCAGGTGGTGGTGCAGGCCCGGCTCGACGAGGGCACCCCGGTTGGCGCCGTGTTCATGTCTTTTGCCTATCACGAGGCAGCGGCCAATTTGTTGACCAACGGCGCGATTGATCCCTTCGGGAAAATCCCTGAATTCAAGTTTTGCGCGGTCCAGGTGCGGGCGGGCGGGCACCTTGCACTTCAGCGCGGTTATGACAGGGCTCAGACCCAAGAGGCCCATCCCTGATGCCGGTCGACTCCGGGTGGCCTCGTTTGACCGAGGCACGCCAGCCTCTAACTTGCCAGATCAGCGTCAGCGATGAGAGTGGAGGCCTGCGTCCCTTGGCCATTCCCGTGGAGCGAGCCCTGACGATCTACGTGGACAAGCGCGAATTGATCACCCTCATGACTTTGGGTGCGCGGCCGGAGTGGCTGGTGCTGGGCTATCTGCGCAACCAGGGCTTGATGAAGGACCTCGGTCAGATCGAGTCCGTGACGGTCGATTGGGACGTCGGTGCGGCTGCCGTCAGGACGCGCTGTGGGATCGAAAATCTGGAGGCACTTACTGCGCACCGGGTGATTACCACCGGCTGTGGTCAGGGCAGCCTGTTTGGCGGACTGATGGAGCAAGTGGCCGGTTTGCGGCTGGCGACCTCCGCCCAAATAAGCCGCGAGCAGCTCTTCAGTCTGGTAGACACCATCCGTTTGACCGATAGCACCTACAAGTCAGCCGGATCGGTGCACGCCTGCGCCTTGTTCAGTCTTGGGCAGCCCCGGCCGGAATTGCTCCTCTTCATAGAGGACGTGGGCCGACACAATGCGGTCGACACAATTGCTGGCTGGTCCTGGCTGCGCCAGGCAGAACTGCCGGGCCCGATGGCGCTCTACACCACGGGACGTCTGACCAGCGAGATGTTGATCAAGGCGGCTCAGATGGGTGTGCCTTTTGTCATATCCCGCAGCGGCATCACGCAGATGGGCTATCAGGTGGCTGAGTCGGTGGGCTTGTGTGCCATCGGTCGTGCCTTGAATCGGCGATACCTCTGCTTCACTCATCCGCAGCGGCTGTTGCTTGACTGAGGGCCTAGGTTTTGGGAGCCGCGCCCTCGCGGCGAT
>CAYPSU010000056.1:8113-11531 GCA_964413475.1 uncultured Polaromonas sp.
GCGGCTGTTGCTTGACTGAGGGCCTAGGTTTTGGGAGCCGCGCCCTCGCGGCGATGGGTTGGCCTTTGTGGGAGCCGCGCCCTCGCGGCGATAGGCGTTTGATGATTTACTGCCGTATCGCGCCGAGGGCGGCGCTCCCACAGGGCGGCGCTCCCACAGGGCGGCGCTCCCACAGGGCGGCGTTCCCACAGGGCGGCGTTCCCACAGGGCGGCGCCGCGCATGACCCGCTTTGGGCGTGGGTTGCCCGCTTTGCGCTATGGTCTGCCCATGCAAATGAGTTTCTGGCGTTTTGGGCTGAACAATGCCTGGCGCGACTGGCGTGCTGGGGAGTTGCGTCTGTTGGTGGTGGCCATTGCCTTGGCGGTGGCAGCGCTGACGGCGGTGGGTTTTTTTGCCGATCGGCTGCGGGCAGGGCTTGAACGCGATGCCCGGCAGTTGCTGGGCGGTGATGCGGTGCTCAGCAGCGATCGCCCGACGCCTGAGGCGTTTGTGAACAAGGCGCGAGAGCTCGGCCTGGGTCTGACCCGTTCGGTGAGCTTCCCCACCATGGCGCGAGCCCGCGATGAGCAGGGAGGCGATAGCCGTTTGGTGGCCTTCAAGGCGGTCGAGCCGGGCTATCCGCTCAGGGGCTCGCTTCGAATTGCCGATGCACCCGGGCAGCCTGAAAAAATCACGCGCGAAGTACCGGCGCCAGGGCAGGTGTGGGTCGAGCCGTCTTTGCTGGACGCCTTGGGCATCGAGCTGGGGCAGACCCTGCTGTTGGGTGAGGCCAGCCTGCGCGTGGACAAGCTCATCATCCAAGAGCCCGATCGTGGGGCCGGCTTCATGAGCTTCTCGCCGCGGGTCATGATCCATCAGGCGGATGTGGCGGCCACGGCCCTGATTCAGCCGGCCAGCCGCACCAATTACCGGCTCGCGGTCGCGGGTACCGACGCGCAGGTGCAGCAGTTCCAGACCTGGGCCCAGTCGCAGATTGACCGTCAGGGTTTGCGTGGCATACGCCTGGAGTCGCTCGACAGCGGCCGCCCCGAGATGCGTCAGACGCTGGACCGTGCTGGCAAATTCTTGAGTCTGGTCGCCTTGCTCGCAGCGCTGCTTAGCGCAGTGGCGGTGGCTATCGTGGCTCGTGGTTTTGCCGCCAGCCACCTTGACAGCTGTGCCATGTTGCGGGTCCTGGGCCAGAGCCAGCGCCGCATGGCGTTGGCCTATGCCTTTGAATTTTTTCTGGTGGGGCTGCTGGCCAGTGTGCTGGGCCTGGTGCTGGGCTATGCGGTGCATCATGTTTTTGTGATGCTGCTGGCTGGCTTGGTGGAGTCGCAGCTGCCTGCACCGGGCTTGCGCCCTGCTTTATTGGGCTTGGGTATGGGCTTGACCCTGATGCTGGCTTTTGGCTTGCCACCGGTTTTGCAGCTGGCTCAGGTGCCACCGCTGCGGGTGATGCGCCGCGAGGTCGGGCAACTGCGGCCGGTTTCACTGGTGGTGCTCTTGCTGGGAGTGGTCGGTTTTGCCGCGCTGCTGCTGACCGTCAGCAGCGACCTCAAACTGGGCTTGATTGCAGTAGGGGGCTTTGCTGCGGCGGTCCTCTTCTTTGCGCTGGTCAGCTCGCTGGCCGTGCGCTTGCTTCGGATCAGTGTCAATGAGGCCACTGCGCCGCGATGGATGGTATTGGCCACCCGGCAGGTGGCAGCCCGCCCTGTGTATGCCGTGGTGCAGGTCAGTGCCTTGGCGGTAGGCCTGCTGGCCCTGGTGCTGTTGGTGCTGCTGCGAACCGACCTGATCCGCAGCTGGCAGCAGGCCACCCCGCCGGATGCGCCCAACCGCTTTGTGATCAATGTGCAGCCCGATCAGGGCATGGATTTTCAGCAGGCGCTGCGCGATGCGGGCGTGGAGCGCTTTGACTGGTATCCCATGATCCGCGGCCGACTGGTCAGCATCAACGACCGGGCGGTCTCGCCACAGGACTATGCCGATGACCGCGCTCAGCGTCTGGTGGAGCGGGAGTTCAACCTCTCGCACAGTGCCGAGCTGCCCCGGCACAACCAGGTCGTGGCCGGGCGGTGGACCGCCGAGGAGCGCGAGGGCCTGAGCGTTGAGGACGGACTGGCTCGCACCTTGGGGCTCAAGATGGGCGATCGTCTGGGTTTTGACATCGCCGGTCAGACGGTCAGCGCCCGCATCACCAGTCTGCGCAAGGTCGACTGGAGTTCGATGCGGGTCAATTTCTTCGTGATCTTTCCGGTCGCGCAGATGAGCGATGTACCCCTGACCTACATCTCGGCGTTTCGCGCGCCGCAGGCGGTGGTGCCATCGGACGGAGCCCGTGTCCCGAGCTTTGACAACCAGTTGGTGCGTCGTTTTCCCAATGTCACCAACGTGGACATGACCGCGGCCATCGCGCAGGTGCAGCGGGTTCTCGGGCAGGTGATTCGGGCGGTGGAATTTCTTTTTGGCTTTACCTTGGCGGCTGGACTGGTCGTCCTCTTTGCGGCGGTCACCGCCACGCGGGAGGAGCGGACCCGTGAATTTGCCATCATGATGGCCCTTGGCGGTCGGGCCGCCCTCTTGCGGCAGGTGCAGCGCGCCGAACTGGCTGGGGTGGGTCTGCTGGCCGGCGCCTTGGCCTCGGCAGTTGCATCGGGAGTGGGGTGGGCCTTGGCGCACTACGTGTTTGACTTCGAATGGACCGCTTCCCCCTTCGTGCTGTTGGCCGGCAGTGCCAGCGGAGCGTTGCTGGCCCTGGCGGCCGGTTGGTGGGGTCTGCGTTCGGTGCTCACCACGCCGGTGGTTGAAACTTTGCGCCGGGCGCAGTGAGCCTTAGCGGGCTCGTGCGTGGCGCGAGACAATGGCCTTCATGTCAATTGAAGAATCTTCAACCGGCCCTGAGCCCGAGACGCCTTATGCCTGGATAGGCGGTGAGGAAAAAGTTCGAGCACTGGTCGATCGTTTCTACGATTTGATGGACCTGGAGCCCGATTACGCCGCGCTGCGACGTGCTCATGGTCCCGAGCTGACAAATGCTCGCGAGCGCTTGTTCTGGTTCCTGTGCGGCTGGATGGGCGGCCCCCAGCACTACACCGATCGCTTCGGCCATCCGCGCTTGCGCATGCGCCACATGCCCTTCTCGATTGGTCTGCTCGAGCGTGATCAATGGCTCGCTTGCATGGACCAGGCGATGCAGGAAACCGGCCTGGACGATGTGCTGCGGCGTCGGCTCAACAGCTCCTTCTTCCAGACCGCTGACTGGATGCGCAATCGCGGCGTTTGAATCCGCAGCAGCCGCGCCCTCGCGGCGATGCCTTTGAATTTGTAGGAGCCGCGCCCTGACGGCGATACCTTTGAATTTGTGGGAGCCGCGCCCTCGCGGCGATGCGGCCTTGCATTTGCACCGGTCTATCGCGCCGGGGGCGGCGCTCCTAC
>CAYPSU010000056.1:11631-17556 GCA_964413475.1 uncultured Polaromonas sp.
TGAACGGGAGCCAGCAGCACCACCAAAGCGCCGGCACCTCCATCTGCCGGGCGGGCCTGCACGAAAGCCAGCACCTCCTTTTTTTGCACCAGCCAGCTTTGCACCCGGCCTTTGAGGATCGGCGTCTTTCCGGGCGAGCCCAGGCCCTTGCCGTGTACCACCCGCACGCAACGCCAGCCGTTCTTGTGCGCCTCCCGAATGAAATCGGCCAGGGCCTCTCGCGCGTCTTCCCGGCGCATTCCGTGCAGATCAATCTGCCCCTGCAGACGCCAGCCGCCGCGTCGCAACTTTCGCACGACATCGGGGCCCAGACCGGGTCTTTTGTAACTCAAGGCCTCGTCCGTATCGAGCAGGGTTTCAACGTCGAATTCGTCGGACAGGGCCTCGCGCATCACAGCCTGCTCGTCGCGCTGCTGCTGCACCGGTAGCGGGGGAGGGCGGCTGGGCGCTGCCACTTGTCGCTGTCGGTGCCGCTCGGGCAAGGGTCGCACTGGACCTACACCGCGGCTGAACAGTTCCCGCTCGGCTTGCTGTTCCTGCTCGATTCGGGCACGCAGGGCAGCGCGTTCCGCTTCGATCGCGGCCTGTTGCCTGAGCTGTTCGCTGACGGCCCTGAGCTCGCGCAAGCTTTTCAAGGGTGCCTTGTCCATGCGGCACTGTACGCCAGGATCCATGGTGCCGGCTGGACCGGGTCTTGGCAGGGGAGACCTGGGCCGGTGGGGCGCCTGGTCAGTTTCAGTTTGCGATCAGATCAGGCCTGCTTCGGCCATCGACAGGCTCTGGGTGGCGGTGACCACGAAATGATCGAGCACCCGGACATCGACCAGGGCCAGCGCATTTCTCAGGGTATGGGTCAGGGCGGTGTCGGCCCGAGAGGCCTGTGTCGAGCCGCTGGGGTGGTTGTGTGCAAACACCACCGCCGCCGCGCCCAGGGTTAGCGCGCGTGCAATCACCTCGCGCGGGTAGACGCTGGTCTGCGAGAGGGTACCGCGAAACATCTCTTCGAGCACGATCAGTCGATGCTGGCTGTCGAGAAAGAGCACAGCGAAGACCTCATGGGGGCGGGCGCCAATTTGCAGTTGCAGGAATTGCCGTACGGCCTGAGGACTGTCGAACAGAGGCCGCTCCTGCAAGGGCTCGGCCAAGGCGCGTCGGGCCAACTCCAGCACCGCAGAGAGCTCGGCACGCTTGGCCGGCCCCAAACCCCGGATGGCCCGCAACTCTTGCAGGTTCGCCCGCAGCAGGCCGGCCAGACCGTTGAACCGATCGATCAGCTCCTGCGCCATCGCAAGCACATTTTTGCCTGGCAGGCCGCTGCGCAGCAGGAGGGCGAGCAGTTCGGCATCGCTCAGCGCGCCGGGTCCACGCGCCAGCAGTTTCTCGCGCGGTCTACAGTCAGCGGGCAGGGCCTTTAGGGTCACCCGCAGAGAATACTGTGGAGCAGACTTTTCGAGGAGGGCCCGCGACCTGACCAGACAATATTTAACATGGCTGACCAGGGCGTCGCCTCTGCCTACAATCGCGGCCGGCTCGAGGGGTTCTGGGGCCGACCAATTTTTCAAGGGTTTGGGTTGATGTCCCTGGTTCAGGCGGGCTCCTTTTTGACGCTTCACTATCGTCTGGCCGGGTTGGCTGGCGAAGGGGTGGAACTGATCAATACCTTTGCGGGCAAACCGGCCACCTTGAGCCTGGGGGCAGGGGAACTTTCGCCGGCCCTGGAGTTGCAGCTGTTGGGCCTTGGCGAGGGCGAAAGGGCGCGATTTGAACTGCCGCCCGGGCAGGCCTTCGGCCCACGCAATCCGGATCTGGTGCAATGGGTGGCACGCAAGCTTCTTGATGAACTGGGCGATCCCCAGGAACAATACGCCATTGGCGATGTGGTGCAGTTTCCCACCCCGGACGGGCTGGGTCGGTACGCCGGCACGGTGGTGCAGCTAGGGCCAGAGGGGGCCGTGCAGATGGATTTCAACCATCCGCTGGCCGGCCAGGCTGTGGTCTTCGAAGTACAGGTGATTGGAGTCCTATGACCTTAGAAGCTTCAACGCTCTCGCGCGAAGTTCTGCTGGCCGAGCCGCGGGGCTTTTGCGCCGGGGTGGACCGAGCCATTGAAATTGTCGAGCGTGCCTTGCGCAAGTTTGGCGCCCCGATCTATGTGCGCCATGAGATTGTGCACAACACCTATGTGGTCAATGACCTGCGGAGCAAGGGTGCGATCTTTGTCGAAGATCTGGCCGAGGTTCCCATGGGGGCCACGCTGGTCTTCAGCGCCCATGGCGTGAGCAAGGCGGTGCAGCAAGAGGCCAGGCGGCGAGGATTCGAGATTTTCGATGCCACCTGTCCGTTGGTGACCAAGGTTCATGTAGAGGTGGCCAAGCTGGCGCGTGAGGGTTATGAATTCATCATGATCGGGCACAAGGGTCATCCGGAGGTAGAGGGCACCATGGGGCAGCTCGATGAGGGCATCCATCTGGTCGAGGATGTGGCCGATGTGGCGCGATTGCATTTGCGGCAGACCGAGAAAATTGCCGTGGTGACCCAAACCACCCTGAGCGTTGACGATGCTGCCGAAATCGCCCAGGCGGTCAAGGAACGCTTTCCCAACGTGCGTGAGCCCAAGAAGCAAGATATCTGCTATGCCACCCAAAACCGGCAGGATGCGATCAAAATGCTCTCGCCACAGGTGGATGTGGTCATCGTTGTGGGTAGCCCCACCAGCTCCAACAGCAACCGTCTGGCCGAACTGGCGCGCAAACTGGGAGTCGATGCCTACATGGTCGATTCGCCCGATGAGCTGCAGGCCCAGTGGCTGGTCGGCAAGTCGCGCGTGGGTCTGACGGCCGGCGCCTCGGCCCCCGAAATCCTGGTTCAGCAAGTGATCGATCGTGTGCGCGCGCTGGGCGCTGTTTCGGTTCGGAAGATGGACGGTATTGTCGAGACGACCAAATTCCCGCTGCCTAAAGGTCTGAAGATTGAAGGCGCTTCATGAGCGCCGAGCCTAAAGCCCAAGCCCGTATCGATCGGGCCGCCGTGCAGGCTGCGCGCGGGGCGCTGGCTCGCGGTCCCAAGGAATTCTTGCGCCGCACGCCGCTTTTACGTTTGCCTGCCTCGGCCATCGGCATGGCCGGCTTTGAGGTGTGGCTCAAGCTCGAGCAGTTGCAGGTGGGAGGCAGCTTCAAGGCCAGGGGCATGCTGCATCGCCTGCTCTCGCATCGCATCAGCCCAGCCGGTGTGATTGTGGCCTCGGGGGGCAATGCCGGCATCGCCACCGCTGCAGCCTCGCGCGCCCTGGGCGTGCGCTGTGAGGTGTTCGTGCCAACCGTCAGCCCCAAGGCCAAGCAGGACAAGCTGCGTGCGCTCGGCGCGCAGGTCATGGTCACTGGTTCGGTCTATGCCGAGGCTTACCAAGCCTGCATCGCCCGTCAGCGTGAGACTGGCGCGCTGATGACCCATGCTTACGACCAGCCCGAAGTGGTCACTGGCGCCGGCACGCTGGCGGCAGAGATCGAGGCCGAGGCGGGCGTACCCGACAGCGTTTTGGTCAGCGTGGGCGGTGGCGGCTTGATCGCGGGTATTGCCGCCTGGTTTGGACAACAGGCGCAGGTGGTGGCTCTTGAGCCCGTCCGGGCGCCTACGCTGTTTCGTGCCCGTGAGGCTGGGCAACCTGTGGATGTGGAGGTCTCCGGCCTTGCGGCCGATTCCCTGGGGGCACGGCGCATCGGTGAGATTGCCTGGGAGGTCACCCAGCGCGAGGTGCATCAAGCCTTGCTGCTCGAAGACGAGGCAATTGCCCAGGCCCAGAAATGGCTCTGGAAAGAAATGCGGCTGGCCGTCGAGCCGGCAGCCGCCTTGGGTCTGGCAGCGTTGCAGACGGGGGTTTACCGGCCGCGTGAGGGTGAGCGCGTTTGTCTGGTGCTCTGTGGTGCCAACTTCGACCCCTCGGCACTGGCCTGAATAGAATCGCCCCATGCTCGATATTTCCCTGCTGCGTAAGGACCTCGACGGCGTAGTCGCCTCGCTTCTCAAGCGCAAGAACCCCCAGCCCTTTCTGGATGTAGACGCCTTTCGCGCCCTCGAGTCCGAACGCAAGACTCTTCAGACCCGCACCGAGGAACTGCAAGCGCGCCGAAACACCTTGAGCAAGCAAATTGGCGTGCTCAAAGGCAAGGGTCAGCACGAACAGGCCGATGCCGCCATGGCTGAGGTTTCTGCCCTCAAAGGCGAGTTGGACACTTCGGCGCTGCGGCTCGACCAAATTCAGCACGAGTTGCAGGCCCTGCTGCTGGCTGTGCCCAATCTGCCCCATGCCAGTGTGCCGGTGGGCGGCGACGAACAGGCCAATGTGCTGCTCAGAAGCTGGGGCACGCCGCGCACTTTTGATTTTCCGGTGAAGGACCACGTCGACATCGGCGAAAAACTGGGTCTGGACTTTGAGACCGGCGTCAAACTCTCAGGCGCTCGCTTCACCGTGATGAAGGGCGGCATCGCCCGCCTGCACCGTGCTTTGGCCCAGTTCATGCTGGATGTGCAGACCCAGGAGCACGGTTACACCGAGTGCTATACGCCCTATGTGGTCAACGCTGAAACTCTGCGCGGTACCGGGCAATTGCCCAAGTTTGAGGCTGACCTGTTTGCTGCCAGGAAAGGCGGACAAGAGGGCGAGGCCGGTGGGGCTGATTCGGCGCTGTATCTCATCCCCACCTCCGAGGTCTCGCTCACCAATTTTGTGCGCGAGACGGTGCTGGCTGAGACTGAATTGCCCCTCAAGCTGACGGCGCACACGCCTTGCTTCAGGTCGGAGGCCGGCAGTCATGGTCGTGACACCCGGGGCATGATCCGGCAGCACCAGTTTGACAAGGTGGAGATGGTGCAGATCGTCCACCCCGACAAAAGCTACGAGGCCCTGGACGAGATGACCGGCCATGCCGAGGCGATTTTGCGAAAGCTTGGTCTGCCGTATCGGGTGATGACCCTGTGTACCGGCGACATGGGCTTTGGGGCTTCGCGCACCCACGACTTGGAGGTGTGGCTGCCGGCGCAGAATACCTACCGCGAGATCAGTTCGGTTTCTAACTGCGAGGGCTTCCAGGCCCGGCGCATGCAGGCGCGTTTTAAGAACGCGCAGGGCAAGAACGAACTGGTGCACACCCTCAACGGGTCGGGTCTGGCGGTCGGGCGCACCCTGGTGGCGGTGCTTGAGAATTACCAGCAGCGCGACGGCTCGGTGCTGATTCCCCCCGCTCTGCAGCCTTATATGGGCGGCTTGCAACGATTGGGATAGTGGTCCGCCTCTTGAAAGGTCATGTCATGAAAGCCCTGATTTATCTGCTTCCGGTCAGCCTCCTGATGGTGGCCTGCACAGCCACTCCCCTGCAATCGGGCTCTGCTGCAAGCACCGAAAAGACCCAATCGCCGGTGGAGGCGGTCGGCCAGTCGGCCTTGCCGCCCGGGGCCAGTTTCAGGCCCGAGAATTCTCTGATCATTGGCGCGGGCGAGCAGTGGGTTGGGCGCGTCGTCGCTGATGTGGGCCGCGACGTCGAGGCGGCGTTTCGCTTCTTTATCGACACCTACCCGCCGCAGGGCTGGACCCTCATTTCCTCCGTGCGCGGCAAGGCCAGCCTGCTGGTGTTTACCAAGCAGGACCGCACCGCTACGGTTGAGTTGTCCGAAGGCGGCCTGATGGGGGGCGGTTCCCTGGTTTTGACGGTTTCGCCACGCAACGCGGCCGTCGTCGCGCCCAAGCGGCCCTGAAAGCCCTCGCCGGGGTCAGCCGCTGCTGCCTTTTAGTGCAAGGTGCGCGCCGCGCCGCTATCCCCGCTGGGCACCCCGGTCGCCAGGGCTCCGGGCCTGTCTGCTAAACTGCCGCAGTCGACACAAAGCAGGAGAGGTGGCAGAGTGGTCGAATGTACCTGACTCGAAATCAGGCGT
>CAYPSU010000057.1:0-17543 GCA_964413475.1 uncultured Polaromonas sp.
AGTACATCCGCGTCATGTACGCCGAAATCACCCGCCTGCTCAATCACTTGCTCTGGCTGGGCTGCCATGGCTTCGATTGCGGGGCAATGAACATCCTGATTTATTGCTTTCGGGAGCGTGAGGCCTTGTTTGACATGTACGAGGCGGTGTCTGGGGCGCGTATGCACGCAGCCTATTTCCGTCCTGGTGGCGTTTATCGCGATCTGCCCGATGCGATGCCCCAGTACAAGGCCAGCAAGGTACGCAATGCCAAGGCGATAGCCCGTCTTAACGAGAACAGGCAAGGTTCGCTGCTCGACTTCATTGATGATTTTGTGCGCAAGTTCCCAGCGCTGGTTGATGAGTATGAGACTCTGCTGACCGATAACCGCATCTGGAAGCAGCGAACCGTGGGTGTGGGTGTTGTGACGCCGGAGCGCGCGCTCAATCTGGGTTTTACCGGCCCCATGTTGCGCGGCTCGGGCATTGCCTGGGACCTGCGCAAGCATCAGCCCTACGATGTCTACGACAAGCTGGCCTTTGACATCCCGGTGGGCAAGACCGGCGACTGCTATGACCGCTATCTGGTTCGCATCGAGGAAATGCGTCAGTCCAACCACATCATTGCCCAGTGCGCCAAGTGGCTGCGTCAAAACCCGGGTCCGGTCATCACCGATGACCATAAGGTGGCTCCGCCGGCTCGCGAGGCGATGAAGGCCAATATGGAAGAGCTGATCCATCACTTCAAGCTGTTCACCGAAGGCTTCCATGTGCCCGAAGGACAGGCTTATGCAGCGGTTGAGCATCCCAAAGGGGAGTTCGGCATTTACCTGATCAGTGACGGTGCCAACAAACCCTATCGCTTGAAAATCCGCCCGCCGGGGTTTGCCCACCTGGCCGCGATGGATGAAATGTCCCGAGGGCACATGATCGCCGATGCCGTGGCGGTGATCGGCACCATGGACATTGTGTTTGGGGAGATTGATCGATGAGTGCCTGCCTCTGGGCAAAGCGGCAAGCCGATCGCGCAGCCGACTGGCCGGAGCCAGTCGCATCTGTGCTTGTATTCGGCAGAGCGAGACCTTCGATGGAGAACCGAATTGGCTGAATTTTCCGAGTCCGTACTCGCGCAGTTTGCGCGCGAGGTGGCCAAATATCCGCCCGATCAGGCGCAGTCGGCGGTCATTGCCTGTTTGACCATCGTCCAGCAGGAGCGTGGCTGGGTCAGTCCCGAGGCCGAGAAGGCAGTCGCTGGCTATCTAGGCATGGCGCCCATGGCGGTCCATGAGGTCAGCACCTTCTACAACATGTTCAACCTCAAGCCGGTGGGCAAGTACAAGCTCAATGTCTGCACCAACCTGCCGTGCCAGTTGCGAAATGGCGGCCAGGCCCTGGCCTATCTTGAAAAGAAGCTCGGTGTGTCCATGGGAGATACCACCGCCGACGGTCTGTTTACCCTGCAACAGAGTGAATGTCTAGGAGCCTGTGCAGACGCGCCGGTGATGCTGGTCAACGATGTGAATATGTGCAGTTTCATGAGCCATGAAAAGCTCGACCAGCTGGTCGATGGTCTCAGGGCTTTGGAGAGTAAATCGTGAACGCCTCCTCCCTCTTGTCGCAGTTTGCGGCCACCGGCGTGCAGTCGTGTTTTCACGGGCGCCACCTCCAGCCGCAAATCATGGCCGGTCTTGATGGCAACAACTGGCGCCTGAAAGATTACGAGGCGCGAGGTGGCTACGCTGCCTTGCGCAAGATCTTGGGCCTTGATGGCGGACCGGGCATGACGCCCGAGCAGGTGATTGCCGAGGTCAAGGCGAGCGGTTTGCGTGGGCGCGGTGGTGCCGGCTTTCCCACAGGCCTGAAGTGGAGCTTCATGCCGCGTCAATTTCCTGGGCAGAAGTATCTGGTCTGCAATTCAGATGAAGGTGAGCCGGGAACCGCCAAGGATCGCGATTTGCTGACTTACAACCCGCATGTCGTGATTGAGGGCATGGCCATCGGTGCTTATGCCATGGGCATCACCGCTGGCTTCAACTACATCCATGGCGAGATTTTTCAGACCTACCGTCGTTTCGAAGAGGCCTTGCAGGAGGCTCGCGACGCGGGTCTGATTGGCAATAACATTCTGGGTAGCCCGTTTTCCTTCAACCTGCAGGCGGCCCACGGCTTTGGAGCCTATATCTGCGGTGAAGAAACTGCACTTCTCGAGTCCCTCGAAGGCAAGAAGGGGCAGCCGCGCTACAAGCCTCCGTTTCCGGCCAGCTTTGGTCTATACGGCAAGCCCACCACGATCAACAACACCGAGACCTTTGCGGCGGTGCCCTGGATCATCCGCAATGGCGGTCAGGCTTATCTGGAAGTGGGCAAGCCCAATAACGGGGGCACCAAGCTGTTTACCGTCAGCGGTGATGTCAACAATCCTGGCAACTTTGAAGTGCCCCTGGGCACTCCTTTTGCCAAGCTGCTGGAACTTGCCGGTGGCGTGCGATCGGGTCGCAAGCTCAAGGCAGTGATCCCCGGCGGCTCTTCCATGCCGGTCTTGCCGGCTGACATCATGATGGCCACCGACATGGACTACGACTCGATCGCCAAAGCCGGCTCGATGCTCGGATCCGGTGCGGTGATCGTGATGGATGACAGCCGCTGCATGGTCAAGAGCCTTTTGCGGCTGTCGTATTTTTATATGCACGAAAGCTGCGGCCAGTGCACGCCCTGCCGTGAAGGTACCGGTTGGCTCTGGCGCATGGTGCACCGCATCGAGCACGGCCAAGGTCGCCAGAGTGACCTGGACTTGCTCAACTCGGTATCGGACAACATTCAGGGCCGAACCATTTGCGCGCTGGGCGATGCGGCCGCCATGCCGGTGCGCGCCATGATCAAGCACTTCCGCTCCGAGTTTGAGCATCACATTACGCACAAGACCTGTATGGTCCCGGCCTACGCCTGAGTGCGGAACAGCAAGAGCACACACCATGGTTGAAATTCAACTGGACGGGCAGAAGATCGAAGTGCCTGAAGGCAGCACGGTGATGCATGCGGCGGAGAAGGCCGGCACCTATATCCCGCATTTTTGCTATCACAAGAAACTGAGCATTGCGGCCAACTGCCGTATGTGTTTGGTGGATGTGGAAAAAGCACCCAAACCCATGCCTGCCTGCGCCACTCCGGTGACCCAGGGCATGGTGGTGCACACCAAGAGTGACAAGGCCATCAAGGCGCAAAAGAGCGTGATGGAATTTCTTCTGATCAACCACCCGCTCGATTGCCCGATCTGCGATCAGGGCGGTGAGTGCCAGTTGCAAGACCTGGCGGTAGGCTATGGCGGCAGTGGCTCGCGCTACGAGGAGGAAAAGCGGGTGGTGCTGCACAAGGACGTGGGGCCGCTGATCAGCATGGAAGAAATGAGCCGCTGCATCCACTGCAAGAGCTGTGTGCGTTTCGGCCAGGAAGTGGCCGGGGCGATGGAACTGGGCATGTCCCATCGCGGTGAGCATTCGGAGATCGAAACCTTCGTCGGCATGTCGGTCGACTCGGAGTTGTCCGGGAACATGATCGATATTTGCCCGGTGGGCGCCCTGACCAGCAAGCCCTTCCGATACAGCGCCAGGACCTGGGAGCTTTCTCGTCGTAAATCGATCAGCCCGCATGACTCGGCCGGCGCCAATCTGGTGGTTCAGGTCAAGCAGAACCGGGTGATGCGTGTCCTGCCCCTTGAAAACGAACAGGTCAATGAGTGCTGGATTGCCGATCGGGATCGCTTTTCCTATGAGGCGCTCACCGGTGAAGAACGTCTGACGGCGCCCATGATCAAGCAGGATGGGCAGTGGCGCGAGGCGGATTGGCAGACGGCGCTGGAGTATGTGAGCAACGGTCTGCAGCAAATCAGCCGCGACCACGGGCCGGCAAGTCTGGGCACTTTGATCAGCCCGCACAGCACGCTTGAGGAGTTGTATCTGGCCGGCCTTCTGATGCGCCGCCTTGGCAGCGACAACATTGATCACCGCCTTCGCTACGCAGACTTTTCTCCAGCGCCGGCGGTTCGCTGGCTGGGCACCTCGATCGCATCCTTGTCATCGTTGCAGACCGTACTGGTGGTCGGATCGAATCTGCGCAAAGATCATCCGCTGTTTGCCTTGCGGATTCGGCAGGCTGCCAGGGGCGGCGCGACGGTGATGAGCCTCAATGCCTCCACGCAGCTTGCCAGCAAAGACGCCTGGGCCATACCGTTGCGCCACAGCTGGCTGTCCGATGCGACCGGCTGGCAGGCCGCCCTGATAGAGATCGCCACGGCACTGGCTCAAGTCAAAGGCTGTGCCCTGCCCGAGGGGCTGCCATTGGTTCAGCCTTCTGAGCAAGCCCGCCTCATGGCGCAGGCCTTGCAGTCGGGCGAGCGTAAAGCGATCTTGCTGGGTACTGCGGCGGCCCATCACGCGCAGGCCTCCAATCTGTTGGCCTTGGTCCACTGGATCGGTGCGCAAACCGGGGCCAGCGTAGGCTACCTGACCGAGGCGGCCAATACGGTGGGCGCTCAGTGGGTTGGAGCCCAGCCGCAGGCTGGAGGTCTTCACGCCGGGCAGATGCTTTCGGGCTCGCTCAAGGCGGCGCTCTTGTTCAACACCGAGCCCGTGTTCGATTCGGCGGCCGGTTCATCGGCCCGGCAGGCTCTGGCCAAGGCCGAGATGGTGGTTTCCTTCAGCCCCTTCCGAGCCAATATGGATTTGGCCGATGTGCTGCTGCCCATTTCTGCCTTCACGGAGACGCCAGGCACTTTTGTGAATGCCGAGGGTCGGGTTCAGGGTTTCCATGCGGTGGTCAAGCCACCGGGGCAGTCCAGGCCGGGCTGGAAGGTCTTGCGCGTGCTGGGCCAGATGTTGCAACTGCCGGGCTTTGAGGCCGAATCGGCAGCCGAGGTTCTGATACAGGCCATAGGCCCGGCAGGCGAGGGCGCGCGTTATGTCCCGGTCGATCGCCTGAGCAATGCGGCGGTGTTCGATAAGTCCCGCAATTCGGTACCGGTGACAGAGCCGGTCACAGCAGCGATCTACCAGCTCGACGGCATCGTGCGCCGAGCCCCGTCGCTTCAGCTAACCGCTGATGCGCGTGCGAGCCAGGCTGTAGCCAGCAAGCAGGAGGTCAGCGCATGATCGACAGCATCTATTTGGCCGGTCAAGGCCTGCTGGGCACCACGGTCTGGCCGGTGGTGTGGACCCTGATCAAGATCGTGGCGGTCTTGCTGCCCTTGATGGGTTGCGTGGCCTATCTCACGCTTTGGGAGCGCAAGGCGATCGGCTTTACTCAGGTGCGGCTGGGGCCCAACCGCGTCGGCCCCGGTGGCCTGTTGCAGCCCATTGCCGATGCGCTCAAGCTGCTGACCAAGGAAATCATCATGCCGGCTGCGGCCAGCAAAGGCTTGTTTGTCCTCGGTCCCATCATGACCATCATGCCGGCCCTGGCCGCCTGGGCGGTGATTCCCTTCGGCCCAGACGTGGCCCTGGCCAACATCAACGCCGGGCTGCTCTTTCTGATGGCGATCACTTCTCTGGAAGTCTATGGCGTCATCATCGCTGGCTGGGCCTCCAATTCCAAATACGCCTTTCTCGGGGCGCTGCGAGCTTCCGCGCAGATGGTCAGCTATGAGATTGCCATGGGTTTTTGCCTGGTGGTGGTGCTTATGGTCTCGGCCAGCTTGAACATGACGGATATCGTCATGGGGCAGGGTAAGGGCATGGGCGCCGACATGGGGCTGGGCTTCCTGTCCTGGAACTGGTTGCCGCTGTTGCCCATCTTCCTGGTGTATTTCATCGCTGGTTTGGCTGAGACCAATCGCCATCCCTTTGATGTGGTGGAGGGTGAGTCGGAAATCGTCGCGGGTCATATGGTCGAGTATTCCGGCATGGCCTTTGCCATGTTCTTCCTGGCCGAATACGCCAACATGATTTTGGTTTCCATCCTTTGCGTGATCATGTTCCTGGGCGGTTGGTTGCCGCCCATCGAGGCGCTGGCCTGGATTCCTGGCTGGATCTGGCTGGGACTGAAAACTTTTGTGGTGGTCACTCTCTTTCTGTGGGTGCGTGCCACTTTCCCGCGTTTTCGCTACGACCAGATCATGCGTCTGGGCTGGAAGATCTTCATTCCGGTCACGCTGGTTTGGCTGGTGGTGGTGGCCGTGTGGATGCACACCCCGCTGAACATCTGGAAGTGATCATGCTCTGCCTTGGGAATTACTGATATGACCACTCAGACCCTGCCGTCCGCGTCCTTTTCCTTCAGGGACTTTATCTCCAGCTTCATGCTGACCGAGTTGTTCAAGGGCATGGCCTTGACGGGCAAGTACATGTTCAGTCGCAAGATCACCGTACAGTTCCCGGAGGAGAAGACGCCCTTGTCCCCGCGTTTCCGGGGGCTGCATGCCTTGCGCCGCTACGAAAACGGTGAAGAGCGATGTATCGCGTGTAAGCTGTGCGAGGCGGTTTGCCCTGCGCTGGCCATCACCATTGAGTCGGACGTGCGCGATGACGGAACCCGGCGCACCACCCGCTATGACATCGATCTGACCAAGTGCATCTTCTGTGGCTTCTGCGAGGAAAGCTGTCCGGTCGACTCGATCGTAGAGACGCACATCCTCGAGTACCACGGCGAGAAGAGGGGCGATCTGTATTTCACCAAGGAGATGTTGCTGGCTGTCGGGGATCGCTATGAGGCCGAGATCGCCGCAAACAAGGCGGCTGATGCCAAGTACCGGTGAATCGATTGAAAGTTTCCGATCTTCAAATGAGCAAAGCCATCAGCCCCAGGGTTTGAAGACCCCGCTGACCGAAAGAATTCAGACTCATGGACGTCCAAACAGCTCTTTTTTACGCCTTTTCAGCCGTGATGCTTTTCGCGGCCTTTCGCGTCATCACGGCACGAAACCCGGTCCACGCCGCCCTGTACCTGGTGCTGGCTTTCTTTCAAGCGGCTGCTCTGTGGCTGCTCTTGAAGGCCGAGTTCCTGGCCATCACCCTGGTCCTGGTCTACGTGGGCGCGGTGATGGTACTTTTCCTGTTCGTGGTGATGATGCTCGACATCAATATTGACAGCATGCGCAAGGGGTTCTGGAAGCATTTCCCACTGGCAGCCCTCATGGGGGCTGTGATCGCCCTGGAGATGGCTGCTGTTTTGCTGGGGGGCTTTCGCGTGACCACCCCGCCTGCGGCCGCAGTGGCCAGTCAGGCTGCTGCTGACTATTCCAATACCCGCGAACTGGGCAAGGTGCTCTACACCGAGTATCTGTTGCCCTTGCAGGCCGCCGCTGCCCTGTTGCTGGTGGCCATCATTGCGGCCATCGCCCTGACCTTGCGTGAGCGCAAGGACTCCAAGTCCATCGACCCGTCCCTGCAGGTGCGGGTCAAACGTGCCGACCGGGTGACCTTGCTCAAGATCGATCCCAGTCCGATTGCAGAGGCTGCGCCGGAGTCTTCGGCCGAGGAGAAAAAGTCATGATTTCCCTGGGCCACTTTCTTGCGCTGGGCGGCTTGTTATTCGCCCTATCGGTAATCGGCATCTTCCTCAACCGCAAGAACCTGATTGTGCTGCTGATGGCCATTGAGTTGATGCTATTGGCGGTCAATATGAATTTCGTTGCCTTCTCCTATTACCTGGGGGATATGGCCGGGCAAATTTTTGTCTTCTTCATTCTGACGGTTGCGGCGGCCGAGTCGGCCATCGGTCTGGCCATTCTTGTGCTGCTGTTCCGCAATAAGTCCAGTATCAATGTTGATGAACTCAACACCCTCAGGGGTTGAGGGCGAACCCGCTCGCAGATCCCCCCAGAGTACGGAAACCCCACAATGAGTCAAACGCTTTCCGCTTCCACCCTGTTGGCTGTTCCCCTGGCACCGCTGGCGGGCTCCTTGCTGGCCGGTATCTTTGGCACGGCTCTTGGGGGCAACCGTATTGGCCGAACCCTCAGCCACAGCCTGACGATTCTGGGCGTGCTGGTGGCCTTTGTGCTTTCCGTCATGACGCTCGACCGGGTGATCGACGGGGCGCGCTTCAACGAAGCCATCTACACCTGGATGGTGGTCGGCGGCCTGAAGATGGAAATAGGCTTTTTAGTCGACGGCCTGACCGCCATGATGATGGTGGTGGTCACCTTCGTCTCGCTCATGGTGCACCTCTACACCATCGGTTACATGGAAGAGGACGAAGGCTACAACCGATTTTTTGCCTATATCTCCCTGTTCACCTTCTCCATGTTGATGCTGGTGATGAGCAACAACATGCTCCAGCTGTTCTTCGGTTGGGAGGCGGTCGGACTGGTGTCCTATCTCCTCATTGGTTTCTGGTTCAAGAAGCCAACTGCCATCTTCGCCAATATGAAGGCGTTTTTGGTCAATCGGGTGGGTGATTTCGGTTTCATCCTGGGGATCGGTTTGCTTGCTGCCTATGCCGGCTCCCTCAACTATGGCGAGGTCTTTGGCAAGGCCAATGATCTGGCCGCCATCAAGTTTCCGGGCACCGACTGGATGCTCATCACCGTGGCCTGCATTTGTCTGTTCATCGGTGCGATGGGCAAGTCGGCCCAGTTTCCGCTGCATGTCTGGCTTCCTGATTCGATGGAAGGCCCGACCCCTATCTCTGCCCTGATTCACGCGGCCACCATGGTGACCGCAGGCATCTTCATGGTGGCTCGCATGTCGCCGCTTTATGAGTTGTCGGCGACGGCGTTGAACTTCATTCTGATCATTGGGGCCATCACCGCCCTGTTTATGGGTTTTCTCGGCATCATCCAGAACGACATCAAGCGGGTGGTGGCCTATTCCACGCTGTCGCAGCTCGGCTACATGACAGTGGCCCTGGGGGCTTCGGCCTATTCGGTGGCGGTGTTTCACTTGATGACCCACGCCTTTTTCAAGGCGCTTCTATTTCTGGCCGCTGGCTCGGTCATCATGGGCCTGCACCACAAGCAGGACATCCGATGGATGGGTGGCGTGCGCAAGTACATGCCGATCACCTGGATCACCTGCTTGCTGGGGTCCCTGGCGCTGATCGGTACTCCCTTGCTGTCGGGCTTTTATTCCAAGGACAGCATCATCCTGGCGGTTCAGGCCAGTAACTTGCCGGCTAGCGGTTTTGCCGGCTTTGCAGTGGTGGCCGGCGTGTTTGTGACGGCCTTCTATTCTTTCCGCATGTATTTCCTGGTCTTCCATGGCAAAGAGCGTTACGACCAGGCGCCCCATGAGCCAGGACATGATGACCACCACGGTGAGCATCCGGCCAAGCCTCATGAGTCGCCTTGGGTGGTGACACTCCCCCTGGTCTTGCTGGCCATTCCTTCGGTCTTTATTGGCTACTACACCATCGCCCCCATGCTTTTTGGAGATTTCTTCAAGGGCGCGATCAGCGTGAATGCGCAATTGCATCCGGCGATGACTGAATTGGCCAAAGCCTTCCATGGACCTCTGGCCATGGCCACCCACGGCCTGGTCACGGCTCCTTTCTGGTTGGCCGTTGCCGGCGTGGTTCTGGCCTGGTATTTCTATCTGGTCAACCCAGCGGTCCCCGCGGCCATCGCACGCGTCTTGCGTCCGGTGGTGGTGGTGCTTGAGAACAAGTACTACATGGACTGGTTCAATGAGAACGTCCTGGCGCGCGCTGCCCGCAACCTCGGTCTAGGCCTATGGAAGGGTGGCGATCAGGCAGTGATTGACGGGGCGGTGGTCAACGGCTCATGGCGTTTGGTGGCCTGGGTTTCGGCTGCGGTGCGGCAACTTCAGTCTGGCTTCATCTTCCACTACGCGCTGGCGATGATCGTCGGCATTTTTGTGTTGATGACCTGGTTTGTCTGGATCAACAAGTAAAAGAGGGAACACATGGCTTTTCTGAGCCTGGCGATCTGGACGCCTATCGTTTTTGGAGTCATCCTGCTGGCCCTGGGTCGTGACGATCAGGTCAAGGCCGTGCGCGCTCTGGCCCTTATGGGGGCGCTGGTCAGCTTGTTGGTGACCGTGCCTCTGTACCTTCAGTTCCAGTACGACACCAGCGCGATGCAGTTTGTGGAGAAGGCCGCCTGGATTGCGCACTTCAACGTCAATTACCACCTCGGTCTGGACGGCATCTCCTTCTGGTTTGTCCTGCTCACCGCCTTCATGACGGTGATTGTGGTGATTGCAGGCTGGGAGGTGATCGAGGAGCGGGTCAACCAGTACATGGGGGCCTTTCTCATTCTTTCAGGCTTGATGATCGGTGTTTTCAGTGCACTCGATGCGATGCTGTTCTTTGTGTTCTTTGAGGCGACCTTGATCCCGATGTATCTGATCATCGGAATCTGGGGTGGTCCGAACAAGATCTACGCCGCTTTCAAGTTTTTTCTCTATACGCTGCTCGGCTCTTTGCTGATGCTGGTGGCGTTGGTCTATCTGTACAACAAGTCTGGCGGCAGTTTCGATTTGAGCGCCTGGCACAAGTTGCCCTTGGGCATGACGGCGCAGACCCTGTTGTTCTTTGCTTTTTTTGCCGCCTTCGCGGTGAAGGTGCCCATGTGGCCGGTTCACACCTGGTTGCCCGATGTGCACGTGGAGGCGCCGACCGGCGGCTCCGCGATCCTGGCGGCGATCATGCTCAAGCTGGGCGCCTATGGCTTCCTGCGTTTTTCCATGCCGATTGCCCCGGATGCTTCGCGCGAATGGGCCTGGTTGATGATCGCCTTATCCCTGATTGCGGTCATCTATGTGGGCTTGGTGGCCATGGTGCAGCAGGATATGAAAAAGCTGGTGGCTTATTCCTCCGTGGCTCACATGGGCTTCGTCACGCTGGGCTTTTTCATCTTCAATGACCTGGGTGTTGCCGGGGGCTTGGTGCAGATGATTGCGCATGGCTTTGTCTCGGGGGCCATGTTCTTGTGCATCGGCGTTCTTTATGACCGGGTGCATTCGCGGCAGATTGCCAGCTATGGCGGTGTCATCAACACCATGCCCAAATTTTCGGCCTTTGCGCTGCTGTTTGCCATGGCCAACTGCGGGCTTCCGGGCACGGCGGGCTTTGTGGGGGAGTGGATGGTCATTCTTGGGGCCATCCAGTACAACTTCTGGATCGGCCTGGCAGCGGCCACGGCCCTGATATTTGGAGCTGCCTACACCCTGTGGATGTTCAAGCGGGTCTATTTGGGTGATGTGGCCAACGATGAGGTTCGCGGCCTGTCCGATATCAACGCTCGCGAATTTTTCATGCTCGGTTTACTGGCTGTTGCGGTGCTCTACATGGGTATCTACCCCAAGCCGTTTACCGATGTGATGGACGCCTCGGTAACCGAGCTGCTTCGGCATGTGGCGCTGTCCAAGCTGAACTGACTGTCTGACTGCCTAACGAATTCGAGTATTTCCATGATTGATTCACAGAGCTGGTACGCGGTCTATCCCGAGATCATCCTGCTGGTTATGGCCTGCGTGATCGCGCTGGTTGACCTGGGCGTGAAAAGCCCGCGCCGCACTCTGAGCTACGTGCTGACCCTGGGCACACTGGCCTGGGTGGCTCTTGTTGCAGGCTCTCAGGCAGCTTCTGGGCAGGTGGTCTACGGATTTGGCAAGATGGTGGTCAGCGAGCCCATGGGCAACTGGCTCAAGTGTTTCTCGGCTTTGGCCCTGATGGCCACTGTGGTCTATGGCCGTCCCTATGCATCAGACCGGGGCATGCTGCGCGGCGGAGAGTTTTTCACCCTGTCGCTGTTTTCCCTGCTCGGGGCCTTCCTGATGATCTCCGGCCACAACTTTTTGGTGCTCTACATGGGGCTGGAGTTGATGACCTTGTCGGGCTACGCCATGGTCGCTCTGCGCCGCGACCATGCCATTTCCACTGAGGCGGCCATGAAGTACTTTGTGCTCGGCGCACTGGCCTCTGGCTTCCTGCTCTATGGCCTGTCGATGATCTATGGCGCCACCGGCAGCCTGGATGTGGCCGAGGTGTTCAAGGCCATTGCCAGCCGCGAGATCAAGCATCAGGTGCTGGTGTTTGGGCTGGTTTTCGTGGTGGCCGGTCTGGCCTTCAAGATCGGTGCGGTGCCTTTCCATATGTGGCTGCCTGACGTCTACCACGGCGCGCCCACCGCGATCACGCTGGCCATTGGTGCCGCGCCCCAACTTGCTGCCTTTGCCATGATGGTCCGTATATTGGTGCAGGGCCTGCTGCCGTTGGCCATCGATTGGCAGCAGATGCTCGGTGTGCTGGCGGTCTGTTCGCTGCTGGTGGGCAACCTCGCCGCCGTGGCCCAGACCAACCTCAAGCGGATGCTGGCTTTTTCCACCATCGCGCAGATGGGATTTTTCCTGCTGGCCATGCTGGCCGGCGTGGTCGGTGGCGAGAAGATCAACGCGCAGTCAGCCTATGGTTCGGCCATGTTCTATGTGGTGACCTATGTTCTGACCACGCTGGCCGTGTTTGGTGTGATCATGCTGCTGGCCCGGGAGGGTTTCGAGTCTGAGGAGATATCGGACTTGGCGGGCCTGAACCAGCGCAGCCCCCTGTATGCCGGCATCATGGCTCTGGGCATGTTCTCGCTCGCCGGCGTTCCGCCGTTGGTCGGCTTTTATGCCAAGTTGTCTGTGCTTGATGCTCTGATATCGGCAGAGGGACTGGAGTATTTGTCCTTGGCGATCTTTGCCGTTTTGATCTCCTTGGTCGGTGCTTTCTACTATTTACGGGTGGTCAAGGTCATGTATTTCGATCCGGTGCCGGTCCATGCGGCCCACCCGATTGAAGCCACCCAGGATGTGCGGGTGGTGCTGAGCCTCAATGGAGCCTTGATGTTGCTGTTGGGCCTGATGCCCGGTGGGCTGATGACCTTGTGTGCGCAGTCCATGGGCAGTGTTCTCAAGTCTCTGGGTACCTGAGTCCCCTGTATGAGTTCCCAAACCTTGGCTTGGGTCATCATCGTGCTGGCGCTGGTGGCTGCCAACTTGCCCTTCCTGAGCGAGCGGGCCCTGCTGGTCCGCCGGATGTCGGGGCCGAAGCCCTTGGCCTTGCGCTTGCTGGAGTTGTGTCTCTTGTATGTCTTGGTTGGGGTCGTGGCCATGATGATTGAGCAAAGCGTGGGACGGGTGGCATCTCAGGGCTGGGAGTTCTACGCGGTGACGGCCAGCTTGTTTCTGACGCTGGCTTTCCCTGGTTTTGTGTACCGCTACCTTTACACCCGCTCCTGAGCTCTCCACGTGAACCCTGATCGATCTGGCGATGAGCGGCATCTGCGTGAGGAACTTGTCTCCAGCCATGAGCTCTTGAGGGGGCAGTTTCTGGTGGCTCGCCGTGACACGGTGAGCCTGCCCGACGGCAGCCTGGCCCAGCGCGAGTATGTCTGTCATCCGGGGGCGGTCGTGGTGGTGGCTGAGCTGGACGATGGACGTTTTGTGCTGGAGCGACAGTGGCGTTACCCGCTCGCTAGGGCGTTCACCGAGTTTCCTGCAGGCAAGCTCGATCCCGGTGAGGATCCTTGGCTTTGCGCGCAGCGCGAGTTGCGCGAGGAGACGGGCTACACGGCCCGGCGTTGGGCTTATGCCGGCCCGGTGCATCTGGCCATTTCGTATTCCACGGAGGTGATTCACCTGTTTTTCGCACGCGATCTGCAAGCGGGTGATCGTCGACTCGATCCTGGCGAGTTTCTTGATGTGTTTACAGCCAGTCTGGAGCAGATGCTTCTGTGGGTGCGTGAGGGGCAGGTGACCGATGCGAAGACCCTGTTTTGCCTCTTGTGGGCCCAAAATCTGCGTTCTGGCGCTTGGTCACTCGACTGGCAGGACGCGCCCTGATAGCGGCCCGCTGGCTTGAAAGGAAAGTTCTGAGCAGGGATTTTCTTGCCGGCGCGATAATGAAGCATGAAAGTTCTAGATCTCAAGTGCGCACAGGAGCATGTTTTTGAGGGGTGGTTTGCCTCTGAGGAAGACTTTCAGGCGCAAATTCAGCGGGGCCTTGTGGCTTGTCCGGTTTGCGGCCACACCACCGTGGAAAAGCAGCTCAGCGCTCCGCGCCTGAATCTGGGTGCGTCCGCGCCTGCCGTGGCAAAACAAGACCTGCCGGCTGCTGCTGGCAATGCGCAGCTGCAGGCCCTGTGGCTCAAAGCAGTTCGGCAGATCGTCGAGCAAACCGAGGATGTGGGTGAACGGTTTGCGGATTTGGCCCGTCAGATGCACTACGGTGAGGAGCCAGAGCGGGGTATCCGCGGTCAAACCTCCCCTAACGAGGCTGCCGCTTTGCTCGAGGAAGGCATCTCGGTTATGCCGCTGGTTCTGCCCGAGGCACTCAAAGAGCCGCTGCAGTAGTCCAGTCCGACAGCCCGCGGCCCGGCCGCAGGCCCGTCAGGCGCCGTATTCGGCCCGCAGAATCTTGGCCGCTTCGGCCATGGCGCGCAGTTTGCCATCCGCGACCTCACGCGGCAGGTATTTCATCCCGCAATCGGGAGCCAGTATGACCTGCTCGGGCTTGATGTACTGCAGGGCGCGCTTGACGCGGGAGGCTACGACCACCGGCGACTCGACGGCTGGATCTTCCAGATTCAGGCAGCCGACCATGATTTGCTTGCCTGGCAGACTGCTCAGCACAGAGCAGTCCAGATTCGATTGAGCGGTCTCGATAGAAATTTGCTGGCAGCTACAGGCGGCAAGCTCAGGCAGGAAGTTGTAGCCATTGGGCCGAGCATGGATGATGGCCGCATAGCCAAAGCAGATGTGTACGGCAGTCGTGCCGGTCACGCCCTCCAGCGCCCGGTTGAGCGCCCGGATGCCGTATTGCCTCGCCTTTTCGGGCCGCGCCTGCATGTAGGGCTCGTCGACCTGCACCACATCGGCCCCATGGGCAAACAGGTCCTTGATTTCTTCATTGATGGCCACCGCGTAGTCCATCGCGGCTTCTTCTTCGGAGGCGTAGAAATCGTTCTGCGCCTGTTGCAGCATGGTGAAGGGGCCGGGCACTGTGATCTTGACCTTGCGCGTGGTGTGCTTCTTCAGGAACAGCAGGTCTTCCACCTCAATCGGCTGCACCCGGCGTACCTTGCCGACGATGCGCGGTACCGGATTGGGGTGACCGGAGCGATCGAGCGCCGTGCCTGGATTGTTGATGTCCACCCCTTCAAGGGCGGTGGCAATGCGATTGGAATAGCTCTCGCGCCGGATTTCGCCGTCGGTGATGATGTCCAGCCCCGCATCCTCCTGCGCCTTGATGGCCAGCACCGTGGCATCGTCCATCGCCTGCTGCAGGTAAGGCTCGGCCACCCGCCACAGTTCCTTGGCGCGTACCCGCGGTGGGAATCGCCCCGCCAGCTTGACCCGGTCGATCAACCAATCCGGCTGAGGGTAGCTACCGACGATGGTGGTGGGAAACAGCATGAAAACTCCCTGCACGGTTAAAGTTGACGTATTTTCACCCAAGCGTCGGGGCCGGTTGCGCGGGGGGCTTTGAGTTTGACGCAGTCCCATCGCCGTGAGGGCGCGGCTCTCAAACTGGAAAAAGATCGCCGCGAGGGCGCAACTCCCAACAGTCCTTTTGCGGTCGGGTCGCCGTCTTGTGGGGGCGCCACCCTCGGCGCGATGGCCCCGTTGTTCTCGTTCCAGGCCTAGGGATACAAACCGCGCAGCTCCCTTGTATGCAGGATACGCCGGCAGGCCACGATGAAGGCGGCGGTGCGCAGGCTCACCCGCCGCTCGCGCGCAACCTCCCAAACGGCCTGGAAGGCCTCGCTCATCACGCGCACCAGCCGTCGGTTGATCTCGGCTTCGTCCCAGAAGAAGCTGGAGAAGTCTTGTACCCATTCGAAGTAGCTCACCGTCACGCCACCGGCATTGGCAATCACATCTGGCACCACCAGAATGTTGCGATCGGCCAGGATGTCGTCGGCCGCTGGGGTGGTGGGTCCATTGGCTCCCTCCAGGATAAGCCGCGTCCGCAGCCGCAGGGCCCGCTCGGCGGTGATTTGATGCTCGAGGGCGGCTGGAATCAGAATCTCGGACTCAACATCCCAGAAGGCCTCTAGAGTCAGGGGCTCGGCCTGCTCAAAGCCGGCCACACCGCCGTGGCGGGCGCTGTGAGCGAGCAGGGCTTGAAGATCAAGCCCTGCCTCCCGGTAGAGGCTGCCGGTGTGGTCCTGCACCGCGACCACGCGCGCTCCCGCCTGCGCGAAGAGCCGGGCGGCTACCGCGCCCACGTTACCCATGCCCTGAACGGCCACCCGAGCACCGGAGAGGTCCAGGCCCAGATGTTGCGCGGCGAGCTGGCCGACGGTGTAGACGCCGCGTCCGGTGGCCTCGCGCCGGCCCAGCGAGCCGCCCAGGTCCACCGGCTTGCCAGTCACCACCCCGGTGGTGGTAGCCCCTACATTCATGGAGTAGGTGTCCATCATCCAGGCCATGATCTGTTCATTGGTGTTGACATCGGGGGCCGGAATGTCCTGATTCGGTCCGATGATGAGACCGATCTCGCTGGTGTAGCGACGGGTCATGCGCTCGAGCTCGCCGCGCGAGAGGGTGCGCGGGTCGACCCGTATGCCGCCCTTGGCCCCGCCGTAGGGCACGTTGACCGCGGCGTTTTTGATCGACATCCAGGCGGCCAGCGCCATCACTTCGGACAGTGTCACGTCCTGGTGAAAGCGTACGCCGCCCTTGCCGGGACCGCGCGACACGTTGTGCTGGACCCGATAGCCCTCAAAGTGGGCGACTTGACCATTGTCGAGTTCAATGGGCACGTCGACGATCAGAATACGCTTGGGCCGTCGCAGGGTTTCAGCCCAGCGAGAGAGGCGCCCCAGATGGGGGAGGACGCGGTCAACCTGTTCGAGGTATTGACCCCAGGGACCGAGATCGTCGGCCTTGAGGTAGGACAGTGGGTGGTGTTGGGGCAGGTCGATGTTTGCGACCGGCTCAAGCGCAAGGCTCATGGGACTTCCTTGTGGGAATAAAGGGGCCTCAAGCTTAGGCGGTGTCGGTGCGCCCGTCCAAGTCCGATTTCGCCTTGATCCATGCAAGCCACGCATGGACGCTCTTGCAGGACTTAGATGTTTTCTAAGCGTTAAATTGCAGAGCCGCCAAGCGAGCGTACAAGCCGCCTTGGCTCACCAATTGCTCATGCGTGCCTTGCTCGACGATGCGGCCCTTGTCGAGCACCACGATACGGTCGGCCCGTTGTACCGTGGCCAGCCGGTGGGCGATGACCAGGGTGGTGCGACCCTGCATGGCGCTATCGAGGGCCGCCTGTACCATGCGCTCGCTTTGCGCATCCAAGGCCGAGGTGGCCTCGTCGAGCAACATCAGCGGCGGGTTCTTGAGCAGCGCCCGTGCAATCGCGATGCGCTGGCGCTGGCCGCCTGACAGGCGCACGCCCCGCTCGCCCAAAAACGTGTCATAGCCTTCAGGCAGGCGCTCGATGAACTCGTCGGCAAAGGCCGCCTGCGCGGCCGCACGCACCTCGGCGTCTGTGGCTTGCGGCTTGCCGTAGCGTATGTTTTCCAAAGCGCTGCTGGAGAAGATCACCGGGTCTTGCGGCACGATGGCGATGCGATCGCGCAGGCCTTGCAGGCTCAGCTGCCCGATCGGCGTGCCGTCGAGCAC
>CAYPSU010000058.1:0-17208 GCA_964413475.1 uncultured Polaromonas sp.
GCAACGCCACTGTAGGTATTGATCGGCGTCAGGCCGGTGGTGCTCTGGGCAATATCGCGGTTGTAGGACCAGTAGGACAACAGTCCGATGCCGTTGGCCTTCACAAAATCGGCTACGGTCTGGGCGTCGGCCAGGGTGAAGACGGTCCAGTCGTCATTCCAGCCAATCATCGGGGTGATGCCCATCATGGCGTGGATTTGAGCGCGCGTCTTGCCAGGGTAGATTTGCTGGATCTGGTCGGCGGTCGCCTTGAAGGAGACGATGGAGGCCTGGGCCAGCGTAGGCGGAGAAATCATGGTTTTGACGTTGTCTGCGCCAAAGGTCATGGTCATGGCGTTGATCATCTGGATCTTTACGCCTGCTGCCACTGCGCTTCTGATCAGGTTCAGGCTGTTGTCGTTGAGACCCCGAAACCAGGCTGGCAGGGTGAAAGAGGTGTAGAGGTCCGGATACTTGGCTTGCAGGCGCACCAGCACTCGGTTGCGCCTGGCGGTCGCATCGACGTTATTGAGTTGCTGGCCTTCAATGTCCCAGTCGATGCGACGTGTGCCCGAATCGGCGATCAGCTTGTCCAGCAGGGCCAGCAACTGATCATCGGTGCAGGCCACTTCGGCATAGGTGCCATCGGCGCCGCCCATCGAAATGATCAGTCGCCCCCCCTGGGTGACGTAGTTGCGGGCATCGGGCAACACGTTGGTGAGGTTGGCATCAAGGACGCAACTGCCTCGCGTGATACCGAAGGCCAGGGTGGCGCTGGTCAATCCGCTCTTCTGGGCATTGGTCAGCGTGCCTGGGCCCCAGCTCTGAAAGTAGGGTGCAATCTCTGCGGCCTGGCTGCTGCCTGCAGCAGCCAGTGCGGTGGCTGCTGCAAGAGCAGACAGTCGAAAACGAGTCGAGGCGCGAGTCTTGAGGTGAGTCATGGCTTGTGCGGTGGGAAGGGGTTGAAGTTCAGTCTTGGCCGGCTCCGGATCAGCTTGCTGCGCATGCTAGGGGTCATGGCCGAGCTTGCGCGGCTCAGGCGTAGCGTCTTTGCAAGCAAGTGCAACAGCTGGGCCCAGACGATGACTTCTGGATGATTCCCTTACGTTTGGATGCACGCGCCGAGCGTTGGTCTTATCCGCAGTTCGACTGACTAGAATCGCGGCTGCCCCCAACCCCTGGGTGACCCATCCCGCTTTAAGGCGGTCGTCCTCTCTGACCGATGAGATCCAAGTTCCCCGCAGAAACTTCCCTGGAAGGCTTGCGCAAGTGGCGTGAGGCGGTACCCAATGACCGTCTGGCCCATGTGATCAAGGATTTGCTGCGCACGATTCAGCGGGCGATGCAGAATCGGCTGGCGCGGCATGGAGTCTCGATTGGCCAGTGGGTTTTCCTGCGCATTCTCTGGGAGCGTGATGCGATCACGCAGCGAGAGCTCAGCGAACTAGCGGGGGTCCGCGAGCCCACCACCTACAGCGCCTTGCTGGCCATGGAAAAGGCCGGCTACATCACGCGACAGCGCATTCCTGGCAACATGCGCAGCCTCAGCGTCTGCCTGACGCCAGCCGGTCGGGCGCTCAAGGCTCAACTGGTGCCCTTGGCCGAAGAGGTCAATTCAGTGGCCATCGGGGGCTTGTCAGTCGAGGAAGTCATTGTCCTGCGCAAGACCTTGTTGCACATGATTGGCAACCTCGAGGCGGATGAGGAGTCGACTGTCGGCTAGGGCGCGGCACCGGCCTCGCGCAGGTTCAGGCTCCGCGAGTGATCGGCATTGGGACCTCCTCATGCGTGACCAGTTGCCGTGCCAGTTCGAGTTTGGCTAGCGAGGCACGGTGCACTTCGTCCGGGCCGTCGGCAAATCGCAGCGCCCGCTGCCAGACGTAGGCGTAGGCCAGCGGGAAATCATCTGACATGCCGCCTCCGCCGTGGGCCTGTATGGCCCAGTCGATCACCTTGGCGGCCATGTTGGGGGCCACCACCTTGATCATGGCAATCTCAGCCTTGGCCACTTTGTTGCCTACCGTATCCATCATGTAGGCGGCCTTGAGTGTCAGCAGCCGGGCCTGCTCGATCATGCAGCGCGACTCGGCAATGCGTTCATGCCAGACCGATTGCGAGGACACCGGTTTGCCAAAGGCCACGCGCTCATTCAGGCGCTTGCACATAAGCTCGAGTGCCCGTTCGGCCGCGCCTATGCTGCGCATGCAGTGGTGGATACGGCCTGGGCCCAGACGCCCCTGGGCGATTTCAAAACCGCGGCCCTCGCCAAGGAGCAGATGGCTGGCAGGCACCCTGACGTTGGTCAATTCAACTTCCATATGGCCGTGCGGCGCATCGTCGTAGCCGAAGATGGGCAAATGCCTCAGGATCCGGATGCCGGGGGTGTCGGCAGGCACCAGAATCATGGATTGCTGGGAATGGCGGGGAGCCTCGGGGTCGGTCTTGCCCATCACGATGAAGATGGCACAGCGCGGATCGCCAACACCCGATGACCACCATTTGCGGCCGTTGATCACGTAATGGTCGCCGTCGCGTTCGATGCGGCATTGGATGTTGGTGGCGTCCGAGGAGGCCACTGCCGGTTCGGTCATCAGGAAAGCAGACCGAATTTCACCGCGCAGCAGTGGCTCGAGCCAGCGCTTTTTGTGTGCCTCGCTGCCGTAGCGTTCCAGCGTCTCCATGTTTCCGGTATCGGGCGCGCTGCAGTTGAAGACCTCAGGGGCCCAATGCACCCGACCCATGATTTCGCACAGAGGCGCATATTCCAGATTGGAAAGTCCCTCAGGCACTCGGGAAGAATGGGGCAAAAACAGATTCCAAAGGCCCGCTGCACGGGCCTTGGGCTTGAGGCTCTCGATCAGTTTTAGCGGAACCCAGGCATTGCCTTTCGCGCGATTGGCGGCCACCTCTTCATGGAAACGCTTTTCATTGGGGTAAATGTGTTCGTCCATGAAAGCGATCAGACGCGCCTGCATCTGCTGGACCTTGGGGCTGTAATCAAAATGCATGGGCACTCTCCTGCGGTTCAAGGGGTTTGAGTTCTAAGGGCAAACTGCCAGGCCAGTTCGGCCAGCGGCCGGGCACCGGCGCCGGAGGCGCGGGCTTGATCGCTTGACGCTGTCCCGTCTTCGGCTCGCTTGGCGATACCCTGCAGGATGGCAGCTATGCGAAACAGGTTGTAGGACAGATAGAAATTCCATTCGGCCGGTGACGGCCGCTCGATTCCGGTTCGCTCGCAGTAGCGCTGCAGGTAGTTGGCTTCGTCTGGTATGCCAAGACTGGGCAGATCGAGACCGCCGATGCCTCGGAAAACACCCGGCGGGATGTGCCAGGACATGCAGTGGTAGGCAAAGTCGGCCATCGGATGCCCCAGCGTGGACAGTTCCCAGTCGAGGACTGCGATGACCCGCGCATCGGTGGGATGGAACATCAGATTGTCCAGGCGATAGTCCCCGTGGACGATGCAAACCTTGCGCTCATCACGGGCGCTGTCAGGAATATGCTGGGGCAGCCAGTCGATCAGCGCGTCCATGGCGGCAATCGGTTCGGTGACCGAAGCGGCGTATTGCTTGCTCCAGCGCCCGATCTGGCGTTCAAAGTAATTGCCGGGTCGTCCGAAGTCGCTCAGTCCCAAGGCCGCGAAGTCAACCCGGTGCAGGGCCGCAATGACCTGATTCATGACGTCATAAACGGCGGCCCTCGCCTGGACGTCCAGGCCGGGCAGTGATTGATCCCAGAGCACGCGACCCTCGACGAACTCCATGATGTAGAAAGCCCGTCCGATCACCGATTCGTCCTCGCACAGGCACAGCATTTTTGCCACTGGCACTTGACTGCCTCGCAGGGCGTGCATGACCCGAAACTCGCGCTCGATCGCATGGGCAGAAGGCAAGAGTTTGGCCACCGGTCCCGGTTTGGCGCGCATCACATAGGCTTTGGAGGGGGTCGTCAGCTTGTAGGTGGGATTGGACTGGCCACCCTTGAACAGCTGCAGCTGCAGGGGGCCGTCGAAGTCGGGCAGCTGATGCTGCAGATAGGCCTGCAAGGCCGATACATCGACCTGATGTTGTTCGGTCATGGGGCGCAGGTTATCCGCGCGCTGGGACGGTGTCATATCAACCTCGAGGAAGGAACGGTTATGCGGCACTCACCGGCCGCGCCCTGAAGGCCGGCGCCTGGGTGACCCGGATCTGGCCGGTGCGCGAGCGTCCGATGGACAGACTGGCCCGCTAGCGCTCGGTGTCGGCGATACCCAGGTTCATCAGCGCCTGGCGGTCGCGCACCACCAAGCCGGCTGGCTCGATGCGGATGATGCCCTCGCGCTCCATGGACTTGAGTTCCTGGTTCACCCGTTGCCGGGAGGCCCCCAGCAGCTGCGCCAGTTCTTCCTGCGCCAGTTGCAGGCCGATCCGGGTTTCGTTGCTGTCGGACAAGCTGGTCGACCCATAGCTGCGCGCCAGGTGAACCAGTTGCTTGGCCAGCCGCGCGCGCAAGGGCAGGGTGTTGAGATCTTCCACCAGGCCGTAGAGCTGCCGGATGCGCCGGGCATTGAGCTGCAACATGGCCTGGTAGAACTCGACGTGCAGGGACAGAACTTTCTGGAAATCGGCCCGGGCCAGGCACAGCAGGGTGGTTTCCCCATGCGCGTAGACGTCGTGCGTGCGGGCATCGCCATCGAGAATGGCTACGTCGCCAAACCAGATCCCCGGCTCGATATAGGTCAGGATGATCTGTTTGCCCGTGACCGAGGTGGAGCTGACCCGGACGGCTCCCTTGGCACAGGCCATCCATTCCAGGGGCGTGTCGCCGCGTGCTGCGATCAGGTCGCCGTCTCGAAAACGCTTGACATAGGCGCATCGCAGGATGTCGTGTCTTAAGGAGGGAGAGAGTGAGGAGAACCAGAGGCCAGCATTGATCGCCGACCGCTCCTCTATGGTAAGAATTGGATCGTCCACGGGCTGTCCTTCGGGTGACTGTGACTTCTCCGGCTGGGCCTTTTCTGACACCCTGGCGACTTCAGCCAAAGCTCGGCGGCCTTTTTTCCAAAAAGGCAGCGATGCCCTCGCCGGCGTTGGCATGCTGGAGATTGCGCATGAAACACTCACTTTCCTGCACCAGATGAGCGCTGAGCGGCTGATTTTCAGCGTCGTTGATCAGTTCCTTGACGCTGGCCAGCACGTTGCTGGCTTTGGCGTTTAGATCGGCAGCCAGCTCCAGCGCGAGGCTGAGCGCCTGCCCGTTTTTGCAAATCTGGTTAATCAAGCCGTAGTGGTGCAGGACGGGTGCGGTCAGGCGGGTGCCCCGCATGATCGCATCGGTGGCCAGTGGCCGCGGCAGGGCGCGAGCCAGTTGCCAACTGCCACCCCCATCGGGCGAGAGGCCAACCTTGCTATGGGCCATGAAGAAATAGGCATCCTCGGCAGATACCAGAAAGTCGCAGGCCAAAACCAGTGCGAAAGCAGCGCCGACGGCCGGGCCTTCCACCGCGGCGATCACCGGTTTGGCCGATGTGCGTATGGCATCGACCCAGCCGTTGAGACCTTCCAGCGTTTGGCGTTGCAGGTCCAGCTGGCCCTCGCGCGCAGCCTGCAGTCGCCTGAGGTTGCCTCCGGCGCTGAAGACCTTGCCCTCGCCGGTGATGATGATGCTGCGCACATCAGCATTGCTCTCGGCTGCGTTGATGGCTTCTATGCCGGCCGCATAAATTTCCGGCCCCAGGGCGTTGTGTTGCTCCGGATTGCTGATGGTCAGAATCAGCGTGCCGCCTTCGCTGCTACTTTTCAGGCAGGCGCTCATGATCGGTCCTCTTCCTGCAGCAGCGACAGTCCGATGGCGCCGCGCCGGCGCAGCCAGGGCGAAGGCCGGTAGCGTGGATCGCCGTAAACCGTCTGCAGATTGAACAGCACCTCCAGCACATTGGCCGGTCCCCAGCGGTCACCCATCGCCAGCGGTCCAAGCGGATAACCGAGGCCCAGGGTTACGGCGGTGTCCAAATCGGCAGGTGTACAGATGCCCTGTTGGCACATATCGCTGGCGATATTGACGATGGTGGCCACCACGCGCTGGGTGATGAAGCCACCGCTGTCGCGGATGACGCTGACGGGCTTGCCATCGCGCGCAAACAGCGCATGGGCCGCTGCAGTCATATCACTGCGAGTCGCCGGGTTGGTGGCCAGCACGCGCCGGCGTGTGGCTGCATCCTCAATCAGCAGGTCTATGCCGATGGTGCGGGCTGGGTCCAGACGCTCAACCACGGCCACGGTGGTGACGTCAAAGCCCAGTGGGGCCACGAGTGTGAGGGCTTGGGCTGATGGCGATGCACCGGTTTCGATTCGGGCCCCCAAGTCCTTGAGCAGTTGCAGCAGTTCGGCGCGACGAGCCGCTCGGGGGGAGACCCACACCGGGGGCGGTTCGGTCACTTCCGGGGTGGCTGGCTCTGCGGGCACTTGCGCCTTGCCATCGCTGTAGCGGTAGAAGCCTTGTTCGGTCTTGCGACCCAGAACCCCGCCGGCCAGCCGCTGCGCTGTGATCACGCTGGGCCGATAGCGGGGCTCCTGATAGTACTGGTTGTAAACAGATTCCATGACCGGGTGCGAGACATCCAGCCCGGTCAGATCCATCAGTTCGAACGGACCTAAGCGAAAGCCGACCTGATCGCGCAGCACCCGGTCGATGGTTGCAAAGTCGGCTACTCCTTCACCAATAATCCGTAAGGCTTCGGTGTTGTAGCCGCGCCCGGCGTGGTTGACGATAAAGCCGGGCGTGTCGGCCGCCTGTACCGGGGTGTGACCCATCTCCCGGGCAAATTGGGTCAGGGCCTGTGCGACCTGCGGATCAGTCTTGAGGCCGCAGATCACCTCGACCACCTTCATCAGTGGCACCGGATTGAAAAAATGAAAACCACCCAGTTGCTGCGGGCGTTTGAGAGCTGCCCCGATAGACGTGACTGACAAAGACGATGTATTGGTCGCCAAGACGGCTGAATCTGCGACGATGTCTTCGACCTGGGCGAACAGGGCCTGCTTGACATCGAGTCGCTCGACAACGGCCTCGATGACCAGGGCGCAGTCGCTGAGCTCGCTCAGTTGCGAGGGGCGCACCCTGTCTTTGCAGGCCTGCGCCTGTGAGGGCTCCATCTTGCCTTTGCTGGCGAGCCGGTCCCACTGTTCGGCCAGGGCTTGCTTGGCATGCAAGGGGGCTTGCGGATTGCTGTCCACCAGCCGCACGACGCTGCCAGCCTGGGCCGCAATCTGCGCAATGCCGCGGCCCATCGCGCCCGCACCCATGATGGCGATGGTGGAAAAGGTGGGCGTGGTCACAAGAAGATCCTCAGGCTGATGTTCGTCCTTTAACGCCGCACTTGCAGTGCGCCGGGGTTGACGATGTTGGTCGGTGTGCCCTTGATGAAGTTGACGACGTTATCAAAGGCCGAGCCGAACATGAGTTCATAGGCCTCCTGTTCAACATAGCCAATGTGGGGCGTACAAATACAGTTCTCCAGCCGCAGCAGGGCATGGCCCTGCAAAATGGGCTCGGATTCGAAGACATCGACGGCGGCCAGACCGGGCCGCCCTCGGT
Organism: uncultured Polaromonas sp.; assembly: GCA_964413475.1. GTDB lineage: Bacteria > Pseudomonadota > Gammaproteobacteria > Burkholderiales > Burkholderiaceae_C > Polaromonas. Next base: position 7,558 of record CAYPSU010000058.1, read on the forward strand.
TGAGGGCAGCGATGAGTGCGTCTCCTTCGATCAATTCGGCCCGAGAGGTGTTGACCAGCAAGGAAGTGTTCTTCATGCGGGAGAGGTCTTCCAGGCTGATGCAGCCACGAGTAGAGGGCGCCAGACGCAGGTGAAGGGTGAGCACATCGCTTTGTTCAAAGAGTTCTGCCTTGCTCTGCGCAATCTCGTACCCGTCGGCGCGCGCCCGCTCACAGCTGGCCTCACCGCCCCAGACGATCACCCGCATGCCGAAGGCGCGCCCGTAACCGGCCACGATCTGACCGATCTTGCCGTAGCTCCAGACGCCCAGGGTCTTGCCCTTGAGAAGAGAGCCCAAGCCGAAATTGGGCGGCATGGCGCCCGACTTGAGTCCGGCCTGCTGCCAGGCGCCATGTTTGAGATTGGAGACATACTGCGGAATGCGCCGCATCGCCGACATGGTCAGCGCCCAGCTAAGCTCGGCCGTGGCCGTCGGGGAACCAACGCCCTCGGCGACCGCCACCCCTCTTTCGGAGCAGGCGGCCACATCAATATGGCCACCCACTCGGCCGGTCTGCGAGATCAGCTTGAGTTTGGGCAATTTTTCGATCAGCGCCCGGCTGATGGGCGTGCGTTCCCGAATGAGGACCAATACCTCGGCGTCCTTCAGTCTGACCGAGAGTTGGCCGATACCCTTGACCGTGTTGGTGTAAACCTTGGCGGGATAGGCATCGAGCTTGGAGGCGCACTTGAGTTTGCGGACGGCGTCCTGATAGTCGTCCAGTATCACGATATTCATGACCTTATTGTGCCCGCAAGCTCGGGCACGAGGCGGTCAGGCCGGGCATGCCATGTCGGACCGCATTCTCAGGCGCCAGAGGCCCTGGGCGTAGCCTTTCAAGGCAGGATCGCCGGCGTCCGCTCGACGGCACGCCCTTGGACGGCTCAGGGCTCCAGCCGGTCGGGGGTTTTTTTAGGGTAGCCGCCTTTGCCGGCCAGCAGGTCCAGCAGGACCCCGCCCAGGCCGCCCATCAGCCCCGCCCCGACGGTCCGGAGCATCAGTGGCACGGGGGCGCCGACTTTCAGGGGCTGCGGCTGAGGGGGCGCGCCCGTCTGCCTTCGGAATCTGGACATGACCAGGCTCCTAGATCAGCATGGTGTTGCGGATCAGGCCAACGGCCAGACCCTCGAGTTCGAAGGGCTCCTCCGGACCGACCCAGATGGGCTCGAATTCAGGATTTTCCGGCAGCAGTTCGATCCCGTTCTTGTGGCGTCGATAGCGCTTGACGGTGACCTCATCGCCCAGGCGGGCCACGACGATTTGTCCGTTACGCGCTTCCCGGGTCTGTTGGACGGCCAGCAGGTCTCCGTCGATGATGCCGACATCGCGCATGCTCATGCCACGCACCTTGAGCAGGTAGTCCGGCTTGCGCTGAAAAAGGCTGGCCTCAAGGTGGTAGGTTTGATCGATGTGTTCTTGGGCCAAAATCGGATGGCCGGCCGCAACGCGGCCAATCAGGGGCAGCGCCAATTGGGCCAGATGGGGCAAGGGCAGCATGAGTTGCTTGATTCGCGAGGCGTTGAGCGAGCGCAGAGCCTCGCCGCGCAAGCGTATGCCGCGCGAGGTACCGCTGACCAGCTCGATGACCCCCTTGCGGGCCAGTGCCTGAAGGTGTTCCTCGGCGGCGTTGGCCGACTTGAAGCCCAATGCGCCGGCGATCTCGGCTCGGGTCGGCGGTGCGCCGGTGCGCGCAATGGCGCTTTCGATCAGATCGAGGATCTGCTGTTGGCGCGCGGTAAGTTTGGGGCTCTCCAACAAGGGCTCGTCGTTCATGGTGGCGGTTCCCTGCATTGATAGGGGGGCGGGATTTTGGGGCTGTTTGGAAAAACAGTAGCTGTATTTTTATCCAGTTTTCAAGGATTGACAAGTGAGCGACAAAAAATTGGTGGTGTTGGGGACCGGCGGAACGATTGCGGGTGTGGGCGATCAGGCTCGCGATCACACGGTTTACTCGGCGGCCCAGTTGGGTGTAGAGCACTTGCTCAGCGCCTTGGGCAAGCTCCCCGATGCTGCTGCAGGCCTGGAGATCGAGCAGGTGGCCCAGATTGACAGCAAGGACATGGAGGCCGGCGTTTGGGTCAGCCTGGCCCGGCGCGTGGCCGCTTTGCTCGAGCGCGAGGATGTTCAGGGTATGGTCATCACGCATGGCACCGACACGCTGGAGGAAACCGCCTATTTTCTGCACGCGCTGCTGGCGCCGGCCAAGCCAGTGGTACTGGTCTGTGCCATGCGACCGGCCACGGCCTTATCGGCCGATGGACCTCAAAATCTGATGGATGCGCTGACCCTGGCCGCGCATGCTTCAGCCCGCGGCGTGCTCTGCATCTGCGCGGGCCAAATTCACGGTCCCGAGGACGTGCAGAAGGTGCACCCTTATCGACTCGATGCCTTCAGTTCGGGCGATGCGGGTGTGATCGCGTACATGGAGGAGGGCCGGGTTCGCCAGCTGCGCGCCTGGCCAGAGGGCCGCTCGCGGGCGCATCTGATGGACCGGATCGCTGGGCCTTGGCCCCGCGTGCCTGTGGTGTTGAGCCATGCCTTGGCCCAGGCGTGGATGGTCGAGGCGCTGGTTGAGCAGGGCGCACAAGGCATCGTGGTGGCTTGTACCGGCAATGGCACGGTGCACCGGGACCTGCTGGGTGCGCTGAAGGCGGCCCAGCAACGCGGCGTCGAGGTGGTTCGCACCACCCGCTGCCCGCTGGGACGCCTCTTGCCAAGCTCTGCAGACGATCTGCCATCCATGCCCGGGCTGTCGCCCGTCAAGGCCAGGATTGCGCTGTGCCTGCAATGGTTCGAACGCGAAGGTCAGCCGCCCCAGGCCCTGTCCTGATCTGCCGGCTCGACGATCAGCTGGATCTGCAAGTGGACCGTTAGAGCCTGCAGCTTCAGGAGCTCAGGGCTTGCAGGGACCGGGTGGTGATCTCGTCGACGCCGCCGACGCCGCTGATGGAGCGGTATCGCGGCGCATTGGCGGGGTCTTGGCTGGCCCTCTTGGAGTAGTAGTCCACCAGCGGACGGGTCTGCGCGCTGTAGACCTCAAGCCGCTTGCGCACGGTTTCTTCCTTGTCATCATCACGCTGCACCAGCGCCTCGCCGGTAAGGTCGTCCTTGCCCTCGACTTTGGGCGGGTTGTATTTGATGTGATAGGTGCGACCCGATGCCGGATGCGAGCGCCGTCCGCTCATGCGCTCGATGATGGCCTCGAAGGGCACGCTGATTTCCAAAACGTAGTCGATCTTCACACCCGCCGTCTTCATGGCCTCGGCTTGCGGTATGGTGCGGGGGAAGCCGTCGAACAGGAAGCCCTTGGCACAGTCGGGCTGCGCAATACGTTCCTTGACCAGATTGATGATCAGTTCGTCGCTGACCAGGCCGCCGGCATCCATGACTTTCTTGGCCTGCTGACCCAGTGGGGTGCCAGCTTTGACCGCGGCGCGCAGCATGTCGCCGGTGGAAATCTGGGGGATGCCGTACTTCTGACAGAGAAAGGTGGCCTGCGTCCCTTTGCCGGCGCCCGGTGCGCCCAGAAGAATGAGTTTCATGATGATCCTCCGATGAATTTGCGTGCTGGCAAAGGGCCAAACTGTAGCGGGTACCGAATCGAGAGCCAGATGTTGCAACGCTCTCAAGGCGCGTGATGTCGAGAGAGGATAGCACGCGCCCGCCCGGGGGGCCTCACAACTTGCCGGTCAGTATTTCGCGCACGCGCTGGAGGTCCTCGGGTGTATCCACGCCCGGGCCCGGCGCCTGTTCGGTCAGATGCACCGCGATGCGATAACCGTGCCACAGGGCGCGCAGTTGCTCGAGCGATTCGAGCCGCTCCAGGGGCGCTGGGGACAAACTGGGGAATTGGGCCAGAAAGCCGGCCCGGTAGGCGTAGATTCCAACGTGTCGCAGAGGTGCGGGCCAGGCGCAGTCTGTCCGCTGCCACCAAGCCTGCCCGCTGAAATCCCGGTCGTACGGGATCGCGGTGCGGCTGAAATACAGGGCTGTTTGCCGCGCGTCTGTGACCACTTTGACGATGTTGGGATTCTGGAAGTCGACCCAATCTTCGATAGCGTGCGCAGCCGTACTCATGGCGCAATCGGATCGTTCGTCGAGCACGCGGGCTACCGCATCGATCAGGTTGGGATCCATCAGCGGTTCATCGCCTTGAACGTTGACCACGATGCTGTCGTCGGACAGGCCCAGGAGTTTGCACGCTTGGGACAGACGGTCGCTGCCGCTGGGGTGATCCACGTCGGTGAGTACGCAGTCGATCTGTGCGACTTTGCAGGCCTGCGCAATGCTGGGGTGGTCGGCCGCTACCACCACCTGCTGTGCCTGGCTCAGTCGGGCGCGCTGTGCGACCCGAACCACCATGGGTTGCCCGTCCAGGTCAGCCAGTGGCTTGTTGGGCAGCCGGCTGGAGGCCAGACGGGCCGGGATCAGGACCGAAAAATTCATCGCTGGTCAGTGAGGACGTTCGATCTCATCGTCCGTGAGGACACGCGCCTGCGTTTCAAGCATGACCGGCAAACCATCCCGCACGGGGTAGGCCAGCCGGGCGCTGCGGGAAATCAGTTCCTGGCGCTCGCGGTCGTATTCCAGAGGGCCCTTGGTGACGGGGCAAACCAGCAATTCAAGGAGTCGGTTGTCCATGTCCCGATGGTATCGGATGTGCAGGCTCCCGACTTTGGGGGAGCAGGGCGTGGATGGCTTCAAAAATGGCCGGCTCGGGATCGAGTTGCAGAGGCACGGCCAGCAGGCGGCACTCGAGACCAGCGTGTAGAGGCATGATCTTGACCGCATCTTTTTCGGTCATCAGGACAGTGACCTGTGGATCGCTCGGAAGATCGTCGAGGGTGTAGTCATGATGATCGGGGAAGGCGCGGGTTTGCTCCAGCTGCAGTCCCTTCTGCCTGAGCATTTCAAAAAATTGCTCCGGTTTTGCTATGCCGGCCAGCGCGTGCAGCCGTTGGCCGCGCAGCGACTCCAGCGTCTGGCTCGATCCGTCGGGCGCGTACGCCCGTTGAGCCAGCTCCCGGCGGCAGACCAGACCCGCCACGTCTTTGCTGGGTGCCGACGCGACGACCAGGTCGATCCCCCGTACCGGCGGAGCGATAGACCGGGTTTTCCGCGGCCAGCGCTCTCGGAGGGGGCCGGCGGGCAGTTGCCAGCCATTGCCCAGCCCTCTTTCGTCGAAGACCGCAATATTGATGTCCCGCCAGAGGTGATGGTGTTGCAAACCATCATCGGCCACAATGACGTCCACCGCCGGGTAGCTTTGCAACAGGGCCAGACCGGCTCGTACGCGATCGCTGGCCACAAAGACCGGAGCGGCGGTGCGCTGTCGTATCAGCAGCGGTTCGTCTCCGCAGTCTCGGGCTGTCATCTGGGGCAGGACTTCCAGACAGGCGCGGTTGCTGCGTCCGTGGCCGCGGGAAATAACGCCCGGCCGCAAGCCTTGCTCTTGCAGATGTCGCACCAGTGCCATGACCAGCGGGGTTTTGCCAGCGCCTCCGGCGATCACATTGCCGACGACGATCACCGGTACCGGCAGTCGCACCACCGGCAGCCATCGGGCCTGATACAGGGCCAGCCGGCAGGACCCCACGAGCCGGTACAAAAGGGAAAGCGGCCAGAGCAGACAAGCCAAGGGCCTTCGATGGCGCCAAACTTGGCTCAGCTGCAGTTCCATATCAGCCTCACCTCAAAAACGAGACCTTCATGAGGGGTACGAAGCGTCGACGCCTGTCGGACGCTTGGAGGGGCGGTCATGGTGGTGGATGGCAAAGCTACGAAGAAGGTTCCCAGAATTATCCGGTATTGGTTTGGGCGGGGGTCCATCACAGCCAATTTCGCTGGAATCTTGGGGGTAACATGACCCACAGATTTTGTGGATAAGGTTGTGGTCAAGTCGGATTCGATGGCCGCCAAGGCCCGCCAATTCTGGCTCCTGACAAATCGCTGAAGTTTTGAGCGCTTCTTTTCACCCTTGAAACCTATGGATGGTTTGTCCCGGCCGGTGTGCCCAGAGCCAAAGTTCCTGTGATGAGCGAGTTCACGATAGACCCTTCAGAGGCGCGCGATGAATGGCCTGGCGGTGTGAGATCCTGGCCGGTCAGCGCCTTGCTACGCGCTGTCGCCGACAGCATGGCGGCCCGCTTCAATCCCGTGTCCGTGCATGGCGAAATCAGCGGTTTCAATCGTGCCTCTAGCGGTCATTGCTATTTCGCCCTCAAGGATGAACAGGGGCAGATCCGATGCGCCCTGTTTAAACGGGCCGCGTCTTTGCTCAACTTCAGCCCCAGGGACGGACAACAGGTGCAGGTTCGTGGGCGACTGGGCATCTACGAGCCTCGCGGCGAAATGCAGTTGCTGGTCGAGTCTTTGCGTCTGGATGGACAGGGCGCTCTGTTCGAGCGCTTTCTGGAGCTCAAGGGCAGGCTGGCGGCCGAAGGGCTTTTTGATGTGGATCGCAAGCGTCCTGTGCCGATCCTGCCCAGAGCGGTAGGAGTGGTGACCTCTCTGGGCGCGGCGGCTTTGCATGATGTGCTGACCGCCTTGCGACGGCGTGCCCCGCATATCCCGGTGGTGGTGTACCCCGCCAGCGTGCAGGGCGAGCAGTCAGCCGCCGAGCTGAAGGCCGCCCTGGGCCGAGCCTACGAGCGGCGGGAAGTCGACGTGTTGCTGTTGGTGCGAGGCGGCGGCGCACTGGAGGATCTCTGGTCCTTCAATGATGAGGGCTTGGCCCGACTGATCGTGCAAGCTCCCGTGCCGGTGGTCTGTGGTATCGGCCACGAGACGGATTTCACCATTGCCGATTTTTGTGCCGATGTGCGCGCGGCTACGCCGACGGCGGCCGCCGAGCTGGCGGTCTATCCGCAGGCTCAGTGGCTTGAGGCTCTGGGCGGCCTGCAGCAAAGGCTGATGCGGGCTGAACAGATGCAACTCGACCGCTTGGGCCAGGGGCTGGACAGACTGGCCTCGCGTCTGGGTCGACCCTCGCAGACTGTCACGAGGGCCCAGGCGAGTTTGGCCCTTCTCGGGCAAAGGCTGCGCCAGGTGGTCGCCGCAGTCGTGCAGCGTCAACACCTGCAAGTCGAGCGCCTGGCTGCCGAGCTGCCGCGACAACTCGGGCAGAGCCTGGCCGGCCAGCAGCGACAGCTTCAATCCCTTGCGATGCGACTGCAACTGCTCGATCCTCAGCTGGTGCTCAAGCGCGGCTATGCCTGGCTGTCCGACGATCAGGGTCGACCTCTGACTTGCGCTTCGACAGCCCAGCCCGGGCAGCAGGTCAAGGCGACCCTGGCCGATGGGCAGCTCAGGCTTGAGGTCCTGGCCGTCGATGGGGTCGATCGCGCAGCGGGAGACCGCTGAGCTGTCCGCGGGGTTCGGCCCCTGAGGGCAACGTCGCTGGGCCAACCTTCCTACAATGCAGACTGGCTGATTTTTTCCCCACCCCTACAACGAGGATTTTCATGGAACATACCTTGCCCGCTTTGCCCTTTGCCATCGATGCTTTGGCTCCGCACTACAGCAAAGAAACGCTGGAGTATCACCACGGCAAGCACCATAACGCGTACGTGGTCAATCTCAATAATCTGCAGAAGGGGACCGAATTCGAGTCGATGTCCCTGGAGGAGATCGTCAAGAAGTCCAGCGGCGGCATCTACAACAACGCTGCCCAGATCTGGAATCACACCTTTTTCTGGAATTGCATGAAGCCTGCCGGCGGCGGCGAACCCGCAGGCGCGCTGGCGGCGGCCATTACGGCGAAGTGGGGTTCGTATGCCGCGTTCAAGGAAGCTTTCACCAAGTCAGCGGTCGGTAATTTCGGCTCCGGCTGGACTTGGCTGGTCAAGAAGCCCGATGGCTCGGTGGATATCGTCAACACCGGCGCCGCCGGTACGCCGCTGACCAGCGGTGACAAGGCCTTGCTGACGATCGATGTCTGGGAGCATGCCTATTACATCGACTACCGCAATCAGCGTCCCAAGTTTGTGGAGACCTTCCTGGACAAGCTGGTCAACTGGGGCTTTGCCGAAAAGAATTTCGCCTGAGTCCGACAGACCTTTTTGAAAAGCCGGCCTTGGGGTCGGCTTTTTTTCGTGTCTGACGGGTGTGAAGCGTTCGGCAGGACTCAGGGGCGTTGGGGCAGGCCGGTCAGCCGAGAACCCGAGCCCAAACCGCGTTTTGCAAACCAGCCTTGGTTCATCTCCAGGACATAACGTACAGGTCGATTTGAACAATGCGATTGCGTGGTTTGTGGCTGCATGTCGGCCAGATTGACGATGGTGCCGTCGTCAGCCAAGAAAGCAGCGGTTAGCGGGATCAGGGTGTTCATCATCCAGAAGCACTGAACGGACGCCTGCTCAAAAATGAACAGCATGCCCTCGTGCTGAGGCATCTGTTTGCGCCACATCAGCCCGATTTGTCTTTGGGCCGGCGAGCTGGCGACCTGTACCTCGATGCGGTGCATGCCGGCCCCGAGAGGGATTCGAGGCAGATCAGTTTGCGCTTGCTCGGCCTTGGCCAAGAACGCCAGCTTCAGCAGGAGTAGACCGAGGGTCCAATGCCACCGGTTCAGGTGGTGCGGTCGCCAGAGCGCGAGCGGGTTCATGGGTGGACAAAGGGCTTGGGGGCTATTCGTTGATGCGTACCGGGGTCGTGGCCAGCCAATCGGGTGGGGTCGGCCAGAATCAGATCATAGGGCAGCCGCGCAATGCGACGCGCCCAAAGAAAAGCCCGCGCGAGGCGGGCTCTTGCGAGAAAGGCCAGGAATTACTTCTTGGCTTCTTCTTTCTTCTCAGCTTTTTTCTCGGCCTTCTTTTCGGCCTTTTTTTCTTCTTTCTTTTCGGCCTTGGCCGGGGCGGCAGCAGCCGGGGCGGCAGGAGCCTGTGCGAAAACGCCAGCGGCGAACAGGCCAGAGATCAGTGCAGCGAGAACTTTGCTCATTTGGATATCCTTCAGAGTCGTTGTTGAAAACGTCCGCCGGAGGAATTTCCAGCTGACGACTCCTTAACGCGCGGCCTTTCTCGGCGGTTGACAGACCGGTTGTAAGAAACCCCGCAGGCATTCAGCGCTAGAATTTTGCGCCTGCTGCTTCCGGCGGGTAGTTCACTGTCAGTTCCCAGCCATTTGGCTTTCTTGACTCCACCCTGGAGACTTTCCCTCATGTATCAACACATCAAGGTTCCCGCGCAAGGGCAGAAGATCACCGTCAATCCTGACAATTCCTTGAACGTTCCAGATCAGCCGATCATCCCTTACATCGAGGGCGACGGTACGGGCCTGGACATCACCCCCGTCATGCTGAAGGTGGTCGATGCGGCGGTGTCCAAGGCTTATGGCGGCAAACGCAAGATTCACTGGATGGAGGTCTACGCCGGCGAGAAGTCGACCCAGGTGTATGGTCCCGACGTCTGGCTTCCCGAGGAGACCTTGCAGGTGGTGCGCGAGTATGTCGTTTCCATCAAAGGCCCTTTGACCACCCCGGTGGGTGGCGGTATCCGCTCGCTCAACGTTGCCTTGCGTCAGGAACTTGACCTTTATGTTTGTCTGCGACCGGTGCAGTATTTCAAGGGGGTACCTTCTCCCTTGAAAGAGCCGGAAAAGACCAATATGGT
>CAYPSU010000058.1:17218-17488 GCA_964413475.1 uncultured Polaromonas sp.
ATCTTCCGGGAGAACTGCGAGGACATCTACGCCGGCATCGAGTACGAAGCCGAGTTTGAGAAGGCCAAGAAGGTCATCACGTTCCTGATCGAGGAAATGGGGGTCAAGAAGATCCGATTCCCGGGCACTTCGGGCATCGGCATCAAGCCGGTCTCGCGGGAGGGGACCGAGCGCCTGGTGCGCAAGGCCATCCAGTACGCGATCGATAACGACGAGCCCAGCGTGACCCTGGTGCACAAGGGCAACGTCATGAAGTTCACTGAAGGTGGC
>CAYPSU010000059.1:0-17426 GCA_964413475.1 uncultured Polaromonas sp.
GAGGGTGAGCACGTCGACCTCGGCGCGTAACTGCTTGAGGGCTTCTTTGTGGCGCACGCCGAAGCGGTGCTCCTCGTCAATGATGAGCAAGCCCAGGCGCTTGAATTTGACCTCCGGGCTGAGCAGTTTGTGGGTGCCCACCACGATGTCGATGCTGCCATCGGCCAAGCCGGCCGCTGCGCTGGTGATTTCCCGGGCGGTGCGAAAGCGACTCATCTCGGCCACCTTGACGGGCCACTTGGCAAAACGGTCCACCAGGGTCTGGTAGTGTTGCTCGGCCAGCAAGGTGGTGGGGGCCAGAATGGCCACCTGCCTGCCGCCGGTGACCGCCACAAAGGCCGCTCGAAGAGCCACTTCGGTTTTGCCAAAGCCCACATCGCCGCAGATCAGGCGGTCCATCGGGCGGGGGCTGATCATGTCCTGAATGACCGCATGAATGGCGGCGCGCTGGTCGGCGGTTTCTTCGAAGCCGAAGTCGCTGACGAATTGCTCGTAATCGCGCGGCGAATAGCCGAAGGCATGGCCTTGCCGAGCGGCTCGCCGGGCGTAGATGTTGAGCAGCTCGGCCGCTGCATCGCGCACCTGTTCTGCCGCCTTGCGCCGGGCTTTTTCCCACTGACCAGAACCCAGCCGATGCAAGGGCGCCTCAGCGGCTGAGACACCGGTGTAGCGACTGATCAGATGCAATTGGGCCACAGGTACGTATAGGGCTGCCTGATCGGCGTACTCCAGATGCAGGAACTCACCGGGCCCCTGACCCAGCTCCAGGCTCACCAAGCCCCTGTAGCGGCCAATGCCATGGGCGCTGTGCACCACCGGATCGCCCACCTGCAACTCTGAAAGGTCCTTGATCAGCGCTTCGACATCGCTGACCTGCTCCTGCCGCTTGCCCTTGCGCCGGGCGGCCGGCGTGGCAGCAAAGAGCTCGGTTTCGGTGATCAGGTCAACCTGGGCTTCAGGCCAGGCGAATCCCTCGGCCAGCGCCGAGGTGGCCATGCCCAGTTTGAGCTGGCCTTGCAGGAACTCCTGCAGCGATTCGCAGGGGGTCGGTTCGATCTGGCTGGCCCGCAGGAAGTCCAGCAGGCTTTCCCGCCTGCCCTGGCTTTCGGCCAGGATCAGAACCCGGTGACTGGCTGTGGCCAGATGGTGCTTGAGCTTGAGCAGCGGCTCTTCGGCCCCGCGCTGGACCGATACATCGGGCAGGGCCTGGGGCAGGGCAGAGAGTTCTGGCGTCTGGGCTGGCTCGGCGGCATCAGCGGCTGCCTGGCCCCCGACCTTGGCCGGCCGCAAGGCCAGTTGGGCATAGCCCTTGGCCCGGGTGTAGAAATCCTCGCTGCTGAGGAACAGGCTCTCAGGGGGCAGCGCGGGCTGCTCGGGCGCGCCCTGTACCAGGCGGTAGCGTTCCCGCGTGTCCTGCCAGAACCGCTGAAAGGCCGTTTCGATCTCGCCGTGCAGCACCAGGCAGGCCTGTGGGCCGAGGTAGTCGAAGACGGTTGCCGTTTCCTCAAAAAAGAGCGGTAGGTAGTACTCTATGCCGGCAGTGGCCACCCCATTGCCGATATCCTTGTAGATGCGACTGCGGGTGGGATCGCCCTCAAGCAGCTCGCGCCAGCGGCTGCGGAACCGGGCCCGCGCGGCCTCATCCATCGGGAATTCACGACCGGGCAGAAGCCGCACTTCCGGCACCGGGTAGAGGCTGCGCTGGCTGTCGGGATCAAAGGTGCGAATCGATTCCACCTCGTTGTCGAACAGATCGACGCGGTAGGGCACCAGTGAGCCCATGGGGAACAGGTCGATCAGCCCGCCCCGCACCGCATATTCGCCAGGCCCCACCACCTGTGTGACATGGCTGTAGCCGGCAAGCGTCAGCTGAGCCTTCAGCCGCCCCTCGTCGAGGGTTTGCCCCAGCTTGAAGGCAAAGGTGTAGCCCGCCAGAAAGCTCGGCGGGGCAAGCCTGTAGAGGGCAGTTGTCGCGGGCACGATGACCACATCGGCGCCGTGCTCGGCGTCGCGCTGATTGATCCGCCAGAGAGTGGCCAGACGCTCGCTGATCAGGTCCTGATGAGGCGAGAAGCCATCGTAGGGCAGCGTCTCCCAGTCGGGGAATAGGGCGCAGCGCAGATCGGGCTCGAAGAAGGGCAGTTCGGTCAGCAGTCGCTGCGCATCGGCGCTATCGGCCGTGACCAGTGCGGTCAGGCGGCCGGACTGACTTTCGCGCCGGGCCAGACGGGCCAGCAGCAAGGCATCGCTCGAGGCAAGCGGTCGGGCCCAGGTCAATCGCTGGCCGGCAGTAAGTTTCGGAAGATCCATGAGAGGTGTGGCCGCAGAGCCAGCCATGACAAAAACCCCAAACCGGCTGGTGTGGGGTGGTTGCGCCGGGGATTTTAGAATCAGTCCCTTCATGACCGATTTGCCGTCTCCAGCCTCTGAGGGCGCACGCTCGAAAGTCTTTGTCCTGATTGCCAGTGCGGGCATAGGCAGCCGGGCCGGCGGCCCGGCCGATTTGCCCAAACAGTACCAGTTACTTTGTGGCCAGGCCCTGATCCTGCACACCCTGAAGGTTTTTCAGGCGCTGCCCGATTTGGTCGGTGCGGTGGCGATAGCGGTCGCGCCGCAGGACGCTTTGATCGATCCCCTGCTGCAGGGCCGCTCGGAGGTCATTTTGCGCTGTGGCGGGGCCACCCGCGCCGATACCGTTCGCCAGGGGCTGCAGGATTGGCAGCAACTGGCCGGGGGCCCCGGGCCTGATGACTGGGTGCTGGTCCATGACGCGGCCCGCTGCCTGATCGAGCCGGCTTTGGTGCGTCGCTTGATTGGTCAGTGCCGCCATGATGCGGTCGGGGGCTTGCTGGCCCTGCCTTTGCCCGATACGCTCAAAACCGAGCGCGGTGGCCGGGTGGTGCAGACCCTGGACCGCAGTGGCAAGTGGCTGGCTCAAACTCCGCAGATGTTTCGTTGCGGCGCTTTGCTGCGGGCGCTGCAAAAAGCGCGCTCCAGTGCGCTACCGGTCACCGATGAGGCCAGCGCGATGGAGGCTCAGGGCTTGGCCCCTCTGCTGGTGCCTGGCAGCCTGCGCAATTTCAAGGTTACCTATCCTGAGGACTTCAGCCTCGCGCAGGCTTTGCTGCAGGGGCAGTCGGCGTCGGCCAAACCGTCATGAACACATCCAAAACACCGCAGGGCTCGATTCGCGTAGGGCAGGGCTGGGACACCCATGCCCTGGTTGCGGGGCGGCCCCTGATTCTGGGGGGCGTCCGGATTGAATGGGACAAGGGTCTGCTGGGTCATTCCGATGCCGATGTGCTGCTCCATGCCATCACCGACGCCCTGCTTGGGGCCGCCGGCTTGGGCGATATCGGCCGCCATTTCCCGGATACCGATGTCCAGTACAAGGGAGCCGATTCGGTACGACTGCTGGCCGAGGCGGCACGGCGGGTGCGGGGGCAGGGCTGGCAAATTGGCAACATCGACGCCACGATCATTGCCCAGGCACCCAAACTGGCCCCCTATCTGCCGGCCATGTGCGAACGCATTGCGCAAGCACTCGATGTGTCGGCTTCGCAGGTCAATTTGAAGGCCAAGACCGCTGAGAAGATGGGACCGGTGGGTGAGGGTCAGAGCATGGAGGCGCAGGCTATTGCGCTCCTGCTGGCGGCCTGAAAGGCGGCCCAGAACCTTCGCTGCAGTGACGGGCTCAGGTCCGTCGCAGTCTCAGGCTGGCGCACAGACCGCCGTGCTCGGCCAGGCTCAGCGAGAGCCCGCCGCCCATGCGCAGCATGCTGCTCTCGACGATGGCCAGGCCCAAACCCGTGCCGCCGACTTCAGAGGCGCCCTGCGAGGCAGCCTCACCGGCGCGGAAATAGGGCCGGGTGAGCTGGTGAAGCTGTTGCGGCGCAACGCCAGGCCCGTGGTCGGTCACGGTCAGCAGGACCCAGGCCTGGGTGGCTCGGGTTCGGATCTCGATGTGGCTGATGCCATCGGCGCTGCGGCCGTGCAGGCGCGCATTTTCCAGCAGGTTGGCCAGCGCCCGCAGCAGTTCGACGGGCTCGGCCAACACTCGCAGCCCCTCTTCGAGGTGCTGGCTGATGCGAACCTTCGGATCATCGGCCAGCGCAAAACAGGCCTGTTCGATCAGCGGCTGGAGCAGCAGCGCCTGTCCCTTGAAGCTTTGTGGCGCACCGTGTGCCAAAAACCGATCAATGATGCCCTCCATTTGTCCCATATCGGCCACCATATGCTCTCGGGCACGGGCATCGGGAACACTCATTTCGGCCTCCAGCCTCAGCCGCGCCAGGGGGGTACGCAGGTCGTGTGAAATGCCGGCCAGCAAAAGCGCGCGCTCCTGATCGAGGCGCGCCAGTTGTTCGCTCATTCGGTTGAAGGCCACATTGACCTCACGGATCTCGCGGGTGCTGGCTTGCTCATCGAGCCGCAAGCGGGCGGTCTGTCCACGCTGGAGGCGCGCGCTGGCTTGGGCCAGGGCATGCAGGGGTTGATTGATGATGCGCGTGATCAAGACCGATCCCAGCAGGGACAGCAAGCCGGCGGTGAGTACCCACAGGGCCCAGGTTCCCGCCCGGGTGGGCATCAGGCGCGCTGGATCGGTCCGCAGCCAGTAGTCGTCGCCCTCAATGTCAAAGCCTATCCAGAACCCGGGCTCGTCATTGACCAATTCGGCCACGACCGTGCCTTGGCCGAGCTGCTGGCGCAATTGACTGATGATGCGGCCCACCAGCAGACTTTCGCGCATGGCGACGTGGCGGTCCTCGACTTGACGGATCGAAAGGCGCAAGCCTTCCTCTTGAGCCAGCGTCTTGATCAGCAGCAGGCGACCAATCGGATCGCTTGCCCTTAGGGCGGCCCGGCTGAGATTGACCAGGGAGGCCACCTGCTGGGCATCCCGAATCGCTCGCGGCGCGGTTTCAAGACTGATGAAGGCCTGCAGCCACAAGGCAATGCAGATCATCAGCAGCACGCTCAGCAGGGACAGGGTACGCCAGAACAGTGCGATGCCGCCCGCCGGGACCAGTCCCCTCCAGCGCGAAGCACGTTTGGGATTAGCCCGCGCCATCGGGCACGAATACGTAGCCCACGCCCCAGACCGTCTGAATGTAGCGCGGCGAGCCGATATCGGCCTCGATCAATTTACGCAACCGTGAGATCTGCACGTCCAGGCTGCGGTCAAAAGGCTCGAACTCGCGTCCGCGCGCCAATTGCGCCAGTTTTTCCCGGGACAGGGGCTGGCGGGGATGGCGCACCAAGGCTTTGAGCATGGCAAATTCGCCGGTGGTCAGCGCAATGTCCTGGCCGTTCTTCTCCAGGGTGCGTTGGCCGAGGTTCAGACAAAAGGGGCCGAATCGCACCACCTCTTTCTCGCTTGAGGGAGCGCCGGGCACTTCGTTTGTCGGCCGGCGGCGCAGCACAGCATGAATGCGGGCCAGCAATTCACGCGGATTGAAGGGTTTAACCAGGTAATCGTCGGCGCCGACTTCCAATCCCACGATGCGATCCACATCCTCTCCCTTGGCCGTCAGCATGATGATCGGCGTCTTGTCGTAGCTGGCCCGCAGCCGGCGACAAACTGACAGTCCGTCCTCCCCGGGCATCATCAGGTCGAGAACGATCAGGTCAACCGCATCGCGCATCAAGATGCGGTTGAGAGCCTTGCTGTCCTCGGCCAGTGTCACTTCAAAACCCTCCTGGGACAGATAGCGCCTCAAAAGATCTCGGATGCGCGCGTCATCGTCAAGGATCAGGATCTTGTCGGGACGCGCGGCGTGCTGCTGCATGGACGAGTCGGTCGGATCGAGAGTCAGCGGGGCTCGCGCTTGAACAAGAAGGGGTGTCGACGCCTCGCCGCCAAGGGGGAAAGAGGCGCTGCTGTAGACCTGCACCCGCGTCTCAGTAACGGTACTTCAGGCCCAAGGAGGTGGTGTTGATCCGATCTCGCCCCGTGTTGAAGTGCACTGCAGAACGGTCATACTGCAGCACTGCAGCGAGCTGTCGGGTGATACCGAAATCCACGCCGGCCCCGTAGGTCTCACCGAAACCGTGGTCGCGGGCACCGGCGTTGTCGCTGCGGCTGTACATCAGGCCGAGCTTGCCGAAAACCGAAACGGTGTCGTTCAGCGGGATCCGGCCCACCCCCGCCAGATAGAAGCCGTAAGCCTCTGTCGTATTGGCGCGACCAAAGTCTGTCGCTCCAGCTTCTAGACCCACCTGCGAAGGCCACTGCGTGCCCACATAGAGGCTGTAGGCATCGCCGCGGCCGGGGTTGAAATGACTGCGCCCGCCATTGAGCCCGACGTAGGATTGAATGCTGCTGGGCCACCAGTCCGAACCGCTGCTGGCCGTTTGTGCCTGGACCGGGTGGCTCAGCATGAGGGCTGCGGCACAAAGGGCAAGATAGGGGGCTTTTCGTAGAACTGATTTCACAATGACTCCTGCGAGGTTGATGTTGGTCGGGGCGGTGCTTTTGCAACGACGGATCGATTCTGGGTGACCGCTGGGCTGACGTATGTCGGCGTGGTCGGACTGCCGATGTAGGAATAGGCTGGCGCACCTGCTTGGGCCTTCATCCATGCATGGCTGCGTGCAAAATGGAAGCTGCATGAAAGAGTTCGTACGTCACCGGCCGGGGCGCAGCGCCCTGGTGCTCGATTCGCCCCACAGCGGCACGGCCTATCCGGCCGACTTTGGCTATGCCTGTCCCCTGGACCAGCTCCGACGGGCTGAGGACACCCATGTGGAGCGCCTTTACGAGTTTGCCCCGGATCTCGGCGTCCACTGGGTAGAGGCACTTTTTCCTCGCAGCTATGTGGATGTCAACCGCTCTTTGGCCGAAATCGATCAGGCCCTGCTGGGCGAACCGTGGCCTGGAGAAATCCCCCAGACGCAGGCGCAGAGGTCCAAGGTCAGGCTGGGGAAGGGTCTGATTTGGCGCCTGACAGACGAGGGCCAGCCCCTCTACCAGAGAAAGCTGTCCGTTGAGGAGGTGCATGGCCGCATCGAGCGTTGCTGGAAGCCCTATCACGCGGCGCTGGAACAGGCGGTTGCTGCGGCCCGGAGAGTCCATGGCTATTGCATCCACATCAACTGCCACTCGATGCCGGCGGTGGCCTCCAGCCATGCCACCGACTATCCCGGGATGGTGCATCCGGATTTCGTGGTGGGCAATCGCGACCACACCACCAGCAGTCCGGCGCTGGCGCAATGGCTGTGCGATCAGCTGCGCGTGGCCGGCTACTCGGTTTGGCTCAACCATCCCTACAAGGGGGTTGAATTGGTGCGTCGCAATGGACGTCCGGCCGAGCACTGCCACAGTGTTCAGCTCGAGCTCAATCGCGCGCTCTACATGGATGAGCAGACCCTGGAACTGCGGCCCGGTTTCGGGCGTCTGCAGTCCGATCTTCGGCAGATCATCGAGCGTTTGCTTGGCCTCGATCCAAGGCAGATCTGAACCATGATGGACCGGGTCGATGCCGTCGTGATTGGAGCGGGTGTAATCGGTCTGGCCGTGGCACGCGCGCTGGTGCTGTCGCCGCAGCTCAAGGGAGCCCAGGTCCTGGTGATCGAGGCGGCCGATGCGATTGGCACCGGTACCAGTTCTCGCAACAGCGAGGTGATACATGGTGGCCTGTATTACCCCCAGGGCTCGCTGAAGGCTCAGTTCTGTGTTCAGGGGCGCCGGCAGTTGTATGCCTACTGCGTGGAGCGAGGCGTGGACCATCAGAGATGCGGCAAACTGATTGTGGCCACCGAGGAAGGTCAGGAGGCGCAGCTTCAGGCCATTTCCCGCAGGGCTCAGGCCAACGGAGTCGAGGATCTGCAGTGGCTCAGCGCCGAGCAGGCGCGCAGGCTCGAGCCAGCGCTCAATTGCACGGCGGCCCTGCTTTCGCCTCAGACGGGCATCATCGACAGCCACGGCTTGATGCTGGCCTTGCAGGGCGACTTTGAAAACGCCGGGGGCTGGGTCGCGTTGCATGGCGGGCTCGATCAGGCGCGGTGGACAGGGGACGGTTTTGTGCTGCAGATGGTCGATGGCAGTGAGCTTTTTTCCTCCCGCGTCGTCAATGCGGCAGGACTGTCGGCGCCCGATCTGGCGCGTCGCTTCGAGGGTATGCCGCTGGAGGGGCTGCCCAAGGCCTATTACGCCAAGGGCAATTACTTCACCCTGGCCGGTCGCGCCCCGTTTTCCCGGCTGATTTACCCGGTGCCCGAGGTGGCTGGCCTGGGGGTGCATCTGACCCTGGACCTGGCGGGTCAGGCTAAGTTTGGCCCTGATGTGCAGTGGGTGGAGACCCCGGAGGACCTGCAGGTGGACCCCCGACGCGGAGATGCCTTCTACGCACAGGTGCGTCGCTACTGGCCGGGCTTGCCCGACGGCGCACTGCAGCCGGGCTATGCCGGCATCCGCCCCAAGATCGTTGGCCCGGATGAGCCGGCCGCCGATTTTCGGGTCATGGGCCCGGCTGAACACGGGCTGCCCGGCCTGGTGCATCTGCTGGGGATCGAGTCGCCGGGTCTGACCAGTTGCCTGGCCCTGGCTGACCATGTGACGGACCTGCTGATGCGCTAGCGCCTGTTCTCGGCCCGCAAGGCTAGGGCTATGATGCCCGCGGTTTCTAAAGCGCCTGATTGCTGGAGTTTGACCGTGGCTGTTGTGCTCACCGAGGCCGATGTGGCCCGCCTTCTAGATCCCGATGCCTTGTTGCAGGCGGTACGGCAGGCGCTGCTGGCCCTGTCGCAAGGTCGGGTGGTGCAACCCCTGCGCATGGTGATGCCCATGGCTGATCCGGCGGCGCAGCAGATCCCTACCCTGTCTGAAGCGCCGGGGCTTTTGTTTGTCAAGCCGGCGCAGGTCGGCCAGGCCCTGGCCACCAAGCTGCTGACGCTGGTGCCGGGCAATGCGCAGCGTGGCCTGCCGACGCTTCTGGCCACTGTGGTGCTGATGGATCCTGTCACGGGACAGACCTTGGCCGTGATGGAGGGGGCTGGCCTGACTGCAGCGCGCACCGCGGCTGCCTCGGCGGTGGCTGCCGATTGCTTCTGCCGCCCCGGCCCCCAGGTCCTGGCCCTGCTCGGCAGCGGCGTGCTGGCGCGCAGCCACGCGCAGTATTTGCGCCGGGTTCGGCCGATGGTTGATATCCGCGTCTGGAGCCCCAATCCAGATCATGCGCGGGCCTGCGCCCAGGAGATTGGTGGCCGGGCCTGTGATACGGCCCAAGCGGCCGTCCAGGAGGCCGACATCGTTTGCACCGTCACCCATGCCCATCGCCCGGTGCTGCACGGCGCTTGGCTCAAGCCTGGGGCTTTTGTCGCCGCGGTGGGGGCGCCGCGGCCGGACCAGCGTGAACTGGATGATGACGCCATGGCGAACTGGGTGGTGGCCGATCAGCGCGAGGCGGCCGAGCATGAGTCCGGTGATGTGATCGGATCCGGGGTGCGGGTGCAGGCCGAAATCGGTGAGGTACTCGCCGGGCGTGTGGCCAAGCCGCCGCCGGACAGCATCGTGATTTTCAAATCTCTGGGGCAAGCGGTTGAGGACGCGGTGGCCGCCAGCCTGGTCTGGCAAGCTTGGCAGGAGCTGGCATGAGTGGCGCCGACCGCCGCCAGCATGCCGCAGTGGATGTGCTGATTGCGGGTGCCGGCGTGATGGGCGCTGCCACGGCCTTCTGGCTGACCCGGCTCGAGCCGAAACTGAGGGTGGTGTTGGTCGAGCGTGCCCCCGACTTTGCGCAGGCTTCCTCATCGCTGTCGGCCAGCTCTATCCGCCAGCAGTTCAGCAGCCCGGTCAACATCATGCTGTCGCAGTTTGGAGTGCAGTTCTTGCGTGAGGCCGACCGTTGGCTTGGTCCGGGCAGTCAGGAGGCCCTGGCGCTGAACGAGGCTGGTTACCTTTACCTGGCCGCTGGGCCTGAGCAGGCATCTGCCTTGCGCGATCTGCACGCCGTGCAGCGTTCTCACGGGGTTGAGGTGGCGCTGCTTGAGCCCGAGGCCTTGTCCCGCCGTTTTCCCTGGCTACAGACGAACGACCTTGACCTGGGCAGTCTGGGTCTGCGGGGCGAGGGCTGGTTTGATGGCCCCGGTTTGCATCAGCGCTTGCTGCAGGCCGCCCGCCGGCAAGGCGCCGAGGTCTGGCACGACGAGGTGCTGTCGATACAGGTGCAGGGGCAGTGCCTGCAGGCGCTCACGCTGGCCCATCGGGGACAGCTTTCCCCGGGCACTTTTGTCAACGCCGCCGGTGCCTGGGCCGCGCGGCTGTCGCCCCCGGGCTCCGAGCCGCTGCCTATCGAGGCCAGTCGGCGCAGTGTTTTTGTGCTTTCCTGCCCCCAGGTTCTTCCCGATTGCCCGCTGCTGATCGACCCCAGCGGTTTCTGGCTGCGTCCCGAGGGGCGCTTTCTGATCACCGGGCGCGAGCCCCTCAGCGATGCGCCGGATTTGCCTTTGGAGCCCGACTGGAGCGAGATGGACGATACGCACTGGGAACGGCTGGCACAACGTGTTCCCGCGCTTGAAGCCCTCCGGATCGAACGTGCCTGGGCCGGCTATTACGAGATGAATCGCTTTGATCACAACGCCTTCATGGGCCCGCACCCGCAGCTCAAGGATTACGCCGTCATCAGCGGTTTTTCCGGGCATGGCATGCAGCACGCTCCGGGCGCCGGTCTGGCCCTGGCCGAATGGCTGCTGCACGGCCAGCCCCGCAGTATCGATGTGCGGCCTTTGGGGATGCAGCGATGGCTGGACCGGCAGCCGCTGCTGGAGGCCAATGTGATCGGCTGAGCCCTTGGGCAGGTGCGCGCCGCGGCGATCGCTCTCCCTCTGGCGGCTGCGTCACCATGGCGATGGGGCCTGGTTTGGATGTGGCAATTTCCCCCGGGCCCCGTCGCGCCGCAGGCCGCGCTCCCAAGCCATGCGCCCCGCGCATCAGGCCTTGTTCATGATGGCCCGGTAGACTTGCAGAGCCGCCCAGGCGTCGTTGGCGGCGTAGATCAGTTGCGAGGCGCTCAGTTGGGCGCAGGCCCAGTTGGAGGTGGCTGCCTTTTTGGACTTGATGAAACGTTTGCCGTAGCTGACCGCCACTGCGGCTTTTACGCCCATGTCGCGGCGCCACCCCCTTTGGTGAAATACGTCATTGAGATCGAGCACGCCCTCAGGCGCGATGCCGAGTTTGGCCATGATGCGCTTGCGATCGTCACCCAGTCCGAAGCCTACCTTCAGGATGTCGGGTGCCGACAGCAATTGCCCCACCCTTAGAACGCAGTGCGAATCCCGCAGCCCGAACACGTAGCCCGCATCGGCGGTGGCCAGTTGCACGATATGCGGTCCGTCCGAGGCTTGATGGCGCACAAAGGTCGGTCGCGATTCGGTATCAAAGCCCAGTACCTCCTGGCCCTTGAGAACTGCCCAGGCCTGTTCGGCTTGCTCGGCCTGGGTGATCCAATGGATCTGGTTCAAATCGAGTCGCTCGAAGGGCTCCATGGCCTCGATGGCCTGGCGGTCTGGTGCGATGAGCTTGGCTGGCATGGAGCCTAGGGCTGGCGCTGCTGTTGCAGCTTGCGGGCCACTTCGTGGATCAGTTCGGGCCCGCGATAGATCAGGCCGGTGTAGATCTGCACCACATCGGCGCCCGCCCGCAGCTTGCTTAGCGCATCGTCACCACTGAGAATGCCGCCGACGCCGATGATCGGAAAAGCCGGCCCCAACGCCGCCCGCAACTGTGCAATCACCCGGTTGCTGGCCTCCAGCACGGGCGAGCCCGACAAACCACCGGCTTCACCGGCGTGGGGCAGGCCTTGCACGGCCTCGCGTGCGAGCGTGGTGTTGGTGGCAATCACGCCGTCCATGCCGTGCCGACGCAGGCTCACAGCGATCAGCCCGATCTGTTCGGGCCGTAAGTCGGGGGCAATCTTGACAAACACCGGTACCCGGTGCCCCAGGACTTGCATCAGGCTTTGCCTGCGCTCGGCCAGTGCCCCGAGCAGCCGATCCAGGGCTTGGTCGCTTTGCAAGTCCCGCAGATTCTGGGTGTTTGGGCTGGAGATGTTGACCGTGATGTAGTCGGCGTAGGGATAAACGCCCTCAAGTGCAGCCAGATAGTCGTCCTCGGCTCTTTCAATGGGTGTGGCTGCGTTCTTGCCGATGTTGAGCCCCAACAGCATGCGGCCACGGCCTTCGGGGGTCTGCCGGCAGCGTGCCGCCCGCACATTGCGAATGAAGGCCTGCAAGCCCTCGTTGTTAAAGCCCAGCCGGTTGATCAGCGCATGCGCCTGCGGCAGCCTGAACATGCGAGGCTTGGGATTGCCTGGTTGCGGCAGCGGGGTGACCGTGCCGACTTCTACAAACCCAAAGCCCATGGCCGACCAGGCGTCAATGCAATTTGCGTTCTTGTCCAGGCCCGCGGCCAGACCCACCCGGTTGGGAAATCGCAATCCGGCCAGTTCGATAGGGTCGTCCACGCGTTCGGCGCAATAGGCCCACTGCAGAGGCGTTGCCTGGCTGCGACTGAGCAGCTGCAAGGTCAGATCGTGAGCGGCCTCCGGGTCCATCTTGAACAGCAGGGGCCGGGCCAGGGCGTAGGGCATCAGGGGCATTAGATAAACTCGGTTCGATCCCGCATCGGGTGGGATCCGACAGGATTGTCGCAAACCCAAGGTGGGCAGCTGTCAAGGTCTTCCTCTCATGACTCAAGACGAACTAAAAACTCTGGTGGGGCAGGCCGCCCTGAGCTACATCCCCGCCGGCTCGGTGATCGGCGTGGGGACCGGCTCGACCGTCAATAAGTTCATTGACGCACTGGCCTCCATGAAAGATCAGATCGCGGGGGCGGTCTCGAGCTCGCAGGCCTCCACCGCGCGCCTGGAGGCCCTGGGCATAAGTGTTCTCGATTGCAACGAAGTTGAAAATCTCTCGGTCTATGTGGACGGGGCCGACGAAATTGATCATGCCGGTTTCATGATCAAGGGTGGTGGTGCGGCACTGACGCGCGAGAAAATCGTGGCAGCCCAGTCCAGTCGTTTCATCTGCATCGCCGATGAAAGCAAATGGGTACGCACGCTCGGGGCCTTTCCTTTGCCGGTGGAGATCATCCCCATGGCCTGTGCTCGGCTGATGCGGCAGTTCCAAGCTCTCGGGGGGCAGGCTCGACTGCGCATGCAGGGCGATCAGCCCCTTGTCACCGATAACGGACAACATATTTTGGACGTCAGTGGACTGCATCTGAGCGATCCTCTGGCCTTCGAGCTGCAGGTCAGCCAGTGGCCCGGCGTCGTCACCGTGGGCGTCTTTGCGGTACAGAAAGCCGATCTGTGCCTGCTGGGCACTTCCCAGGGTGTGCGGACCCTGAGTTTTTAAGGGCGGCGACCCAGCCAATCGCCCCCCCGAGGCATCAGGCCATGCCCTGATGCCTGAGCAGTGCGTCGATGCGGGGCTCCCGGCCCCGAAAGGCGATGAAACTCTCCAGCGCGGGGCGGCTGCCTCCCACCTCCAGTATTTGCTGTCGGTATTGCCGGCCCATCGCAACATTGAGCGGGCTGCCCTGGGGTCCGGCCGATTCCTCAAAGGCGGCATAGGCGTCGGCAGACAGGACCTCGGCCCACTTGTAACTGTAGTAGCCGGCTGCATAGCCGCCTGCAAAGATATGGCTGAAGGTGTGCGGCGTGCGGTGATAGGGCGGCGGTTCAATCACGGCCACCTCGCGCCTGACCTTGCGCAGCAGATCCATCACATCGTCCTTCGGATCGTGTTCGGTATGCAGCAGCATGTCGAACAGGGCGAACTCAACCTGACGCAGTGTTTGCAGGCCGCTCTGGAAGTTGCGCGCAGCCAGCATTTTTTCAAACAGCGGCCTGGGCAGAGGCTCGCCCGTTTCCACGTGTGCGGTCATGTGCCGTAACACATCCCATTCCCAGCAGAAGTTCTCCATGAACTGACTGGGAAGCTCGACCGCATCCCACTCCACGCCACTGATACCGGAAACGTCACGTTCGTTGACCTGGGTCAGCAGATGGTGCAATCCGTGGCCGAACTCGTGGAAGAGGGTTGTGACATCGTCATGGGTCAGCAGGGCTGGCCGTCCCCCAACCCCCTCGGCGAAGTTGCAGACCAGGTGAGCGACCGGGGTTTGTAGTCGCCCCTGTTCCGGCCGCATCCATCGCGCACGCACATCGTCCATCCAGGCGCCGCCTCGCTTGCCGCCGCGAGCCGGTTGGTCGAGGTAGAACTGCCCGACCAATTGTCCGTTGCGCTCCAGGCGGAAAAACTCGACGCCGGGCGTCCAGACCGGTGCGCTGTCGGCAACGATGCGGACCTCAAACAGGGTCTCGACAATTTTGAACAGCCCCGCCAGCACCTTGGGCGCAGTGAAGTATTGCTTGACCTCCTGCTCGCTGAAGGCATAGCGCTCTTCTTTAAGTTTCTCGCTGACGTAGGGCAGGTCCCAGGCCTGCAGGTCATCGAGGCCGAGCTTGTCGCTGCCGTAGGCGCGCAGATCGGCCATATCCTGCATCGCATAGGGCCGCGCACGTCGGGCCAGGTCGCGCAGAAAGTCGACCACCTGCTGTGGTGACTGAGCCATCTTGGGCACCACCGATACCTCGCCAAAATTTCGGTATCCGAGCAACTGGGCTTCCTCCCGGCGCAAGGCCAGGATTTCTCTCATGATCACCGTATTGTCGAATTGGGCCTGGTCAGCTGCCGACTGATCGCTGGCCCGGGTGCCGTAGGCCCGATAGATCTTTTCTCGCAAGGCCCGGCTGTGCGCAAACTGCATCACCGGCAGGTAGCTGGGCATCTTCAGGGTGAGTTTGTGGCCTTCCCGACCTTCGCTTTGGGCCTGCAGGCGGGCCGCTTCTGTGACATCGGCCGGCAGGCCCAAAAGTTCTTCGGCGCTGGCGTAGTAAGCAAAAGCCTCGGTCGCATCGAGCACGTTCTCGCTGAACTTCTGGCTCAATTCGGCCTGCCGCTCCTGAATTTGGGCAAATCGCTCCCGATCGTCGCCTTTGAGCTCGGCCCCGGATAAAACGAAATTGCGCAGGGCATGGGCCAGAGCCTGCTGCTGCTCCTGGTCGAGCTTGCTCGCGGGGATGGCTTTGTACTTGGCGTAGAGCTTTTCATCGGCGCCCAGTTGTGTCCAGAACTCGGTGACGCGCGGCAGGTTGGCGTTATAGGTCTCTCGCAGGGCGGGCGTATCTGCCACACTGTTGAGGTGGCTGACCGCCCCCCAGGCCCGGCTGAGTTGTTCGGTGGCCACATCCAACACTTGTGAAATGGCCGTCCAGTCGGCTGGAAAGCTCTCTGCCGTGACCTGTTCCAGGGCCCCATGGGCCTGCTTGAGCAGCACCTCAACGGCGGGCGAGACATGCTCCGGTGCAATCCGGTCAAAGGGGGGCAGGCCGGAAAAATCGAGAAGTGGGTTGCTCATGGCTTAGGAAATGTCCAGTCGTTGGGTGTCGGCACCAGCGCGAACGGCTTGAGCCGGCCGGTCCCCGCCGGTGCTCAGGGAGCGCTTTTCTTGAGGCTGCGCTGCGGCGGTTTGCGGGCCTTTTTGAGCTTGCCTCCGGGGGTCAGTCGCTGATTGCCCAGCACTTTGAGAATTTTGACCTCAGGCCTCTGGCCGGGCCGCGTCTGTTTGAGGATCTTGACCTCGCGCGGCCCTGGCTTGCGTGCGTCCTCGGTTTTTCGCTCCTTGGGTGGGACCGGCCGCCAAAGGACCAGCAATTTGCCGATGTGCTGAATGGGCGCGGCCGACAGCTCGGTCGCCAGCCGATCCAACAGGTCCGCGCGGGCTTGCCGATCATCGGAGAGAACCCGAATTTTGATCAATCCGTGTGATCGAAGGGCCGCATCGGTTTCCTGTAGCACGGCGGGCGTCAGGCCATCGCCCCCAATCATGACCACGGGGTTGAGGTGGTGAGCCGCTGCACGATGTTCTTTGCGCTGGGCCGGTGTGAGATCAATTTGGGGCATGGTCCGATTATCGGTGCTCGATCGGGTGGTCGCTGTACAACGACAATAGGCCCTATGAAGGTGCGCACGCAGAGCAAAAAGGTCAACAAGGCTTGGCTCAATCAGCATGTCAATGACCCCTACGTCAAGCTGGCGCAGAAGGAAGGCTACCGGGCGCGTGCGGCCTACAAGCTCAAGGAAATTGACGATGCCCTGGGTCTGATCCGGCCCGGGTACCGGGTGGTTGATCTCGGCAGCGCGCCCGGCGCCTGGAGCCAGTACCTGCGGCGCCGTCTGGCGCCTGCGGGCGCCGCAGCCGGCGAACGGGCGGGGCGCATTGTCGCGGTTGACCTGCTGCCCATGGAGCCGATTGAGGGGGTGACCTTCATCCAGGGGGACTTTTGCGAAGAATCCCTCCTCAAGTTACTGGAACGGGCGGTTCAAGGCGCTGAGGGAACTTCTGGCCTGGATCTGGTGGTGTCCGACATGGCTCCCAACTTGTCGGGCATCGCCAGCGCCGACGCCGCCCGCATGGTGCATTTGGTGGAGTTGGCGGTTGAGTTTGCCAGCAGCCACCTCAAACCCGAAGGCGCCTTGGTTGCCAAGGTCTTTCACGGCGGCGGTTATGACGAGCTGGTCAGGCTGTTTCAAGGACGATTCCGGGTGGTCAAGAAGATCAAGCCCAAAGCCTCGCGGCCCCAGTCAGCCGAAACTTTCCTGGTCGGACGAGGTCTTAAGCCGCAGGCCTGAGCCCTCCGCTTCAGACTCCTTCAGGGGCGGGCGGGGGCGATTTCGAGTGATTGCGGGGGATTTCGGGCCCGGCCGGGTATTTCCGTCTTTGCGGCAGGGTGGTCGGGCTTGAGTCGGGAGATACCCCTTGAAAAGCCTAGAATCAGCGGCACGTTAGCTGTGTCTTGGACTGGAGTCTGCTTTGAACAATCAGTGGTTTTCAAAAATTGCGGTGTGGCTGGTGATTGGCATGGTGCTTTTCACCGTCTTCAAGCAGTTCGACACGCGCTCGGGCTCCAATGCTCAGTACATGGGCTATTCGGACTTCCTGGAGGAGGTGCGGGCCCGTCGGATCAAGGCAGCCACCATCTCTGAAAGCCAGGCTGGCACCGAGATCGCCGCTGTAACGGTGGATGATCGTCGCATTCGTACAACAGCC
Source organism: uncultured Polaromonas sp. (assembly GCA_964413475.1). Taxonomy (GTDB): domain Bacteria; phylum Pseudomonadota; class Gammaproteobacteria; order Burkholderiales; family Burkholderiaceae_C; genus Polaromonas. Next base: position 17,117 of record CAYPSU010000059.1, read on the forward strand.
ACTTACCTCGATCGCGGTCTGGTGGGAGACCTGATCGCCAATGACGTCAAGTTTGACGTCAAGCCCCGAGAAGAGGGCTCATTGCTGATGACCCTCCTGGTGAGCTGGGGTCCTATGCTGCTGCTCATCGGGGTCTGGGTCTACTTCATGCGGCAGATGCAGGGCGGCGGCAAGGGTGGTGCGTTCAGTTTTGGCAAGAGCAAGGCGCGCATGCTCGACGAGGCCACCAATACGGTGACTTTTGCCGACGTTGCCGGCTGCGACGAGGCCAAGGAAGAGGTCAAGGAAGTGGTCGACTTTCTCAAAGACC
>CAYPSU010000060.1:0-17235 GCA_964413475.1 uncultured Polaromonas sp.
CTGCTGCCCCCCGAGGGGGTGTTCGCTCGCTTGAGGCGGCTCGGCGCTGCGCTCATGCGGGTACCTCGTCGCCGAGATAGGCGGCGCGCACTTGTGGGTCCTGGCGGATGTCATCCGGGCTGCCGCTGGCGATCAGGGCGCCGTTGACCAGCACCGAGATGCGGTCGGCCAGGCGGAACACCGCATCCATGTCGTGCTCAACCAGCAAGATGGCCATGTGTTTGTCGCGTCGCAGCGAGTCGATCAGCTCGACGATGCGTTGCGATTCCTCCGGCCCGGTGCCGGCCATGGGTTCGTCGAGCAGCAGCAGCTTGGGCTCGGTGGCCAGGGCCAGCGACAGTTCCAGCACCCTTTGCTCACCGTGCGAGAGGGCTGGTGCAAGCTGGTCGGCGCGCTCGGCCAGGCCCACCTCTTTGAGCACGGCCATGGCCTTCTCGTAGATCGTCTGATCCTTGGCCACGCTGCGCCAGATCGAGCCCCGCTGGGGCTGCAGCGATTGCACTGCCAGCGCCACGTTGTCGATGACTGAAAAAGATTTGAACAGCCGCGTGATCTGGAACGATCGCACCAGACCCAGCCTCACCCGCGCATGCGCGCTGACCTCATTGATGGTCTGGCCCATGAAAACAATCTTGCCCTCGTCGGGCTGCAGCTGTCCCGACAGCTGGGCCACCAGCGTAGTCTTGCCGGCGCCGTTGGGGCCGATCAGGGCATGAATTTCTCCAGGTCTGACTTGCAGCGACACGCCATCGGTCGCACGCAAGGCTCCGAAGCTCTTGACCAGGTTGCGAATTTCCAGAACTGCCGAAGGGCCTTGCGCGCTCATGCATCGCCTCCGGATTTGGCCGCGGCCTTTCGGCGCCAAAGATCGGGCAGGCCCGACAGACCTTTCGGGGCGAGCAAGACCACCGCGAGCAGCACCCATCCCACATAAAACTGCCAGTGCGGTGTGACTTCGGCGATCAGATCTTCCAAGGTGAGCAGCAGCAGCGCGCCCCACAAGCCTCCGGCGAGCGTCCCCACGCCGCCCAGTATGACCATGATCATCAGCACGCCCGATTGCGTCCAGTGCATCAGGTTGGGGCTGACATAGTTCTGCTGGTTGACCAACAATGCGCCAGCCAGCCCGCCAATGGCCCCGGCGATCACAAACAGCGCGAGCTGGTAGCGGTAGACCGGGAAGCCCAGCGCCTCGGTGCGGATGTCGTCATCGCGCTGGGCCAGCACCACCCGGCCCATGCGCGAGCGCATGAGCATTTGTATAAAGGCCAGACAAATCACCAGACAAACCAGCACCAGCAAGAAAAAGTGCAAGTTGTTCTTCAGCACGATGCCCAGTCCGAAGTCCGATCGCATCTTGATGTTCAGGCCCTCGTCTCCGCCGTAGGCCTTGACCGAGTTGACCAGGTAGAACAGCATCTGCGCAAAGGCGAGCGTGATCATGATGAAGTACACGCCCTTGGTGCGCAGCGAAATCGCGCCGATGATCAGGGCCAGCAGGGCAGAGATCACCATGGCCAGTCCAAAGCCCAGCCAACCGTTGGGCATGCCTTCGGTGATCAGGATGCCCACGGTGTAAGCGCCGATACCCAGATAGGCCGCGTGGCCGAAAGACACCAGACCGCCGTAGCCGAGGATGAGGTTGAGGCTGCAGGCGGCCAGACCGTAGATCATCATGCGGCTGATCATCGACAGGTAGTAGTCCAGCCCGGCGCTGTGCATCCAGAAACCGAGGGCCGCTGCGGCCAGGGACAGCAGCAGCCAGACCGGCCAGGAAGCCGGCTTGGGAATGGCCGATGCGGGAGAAGGTCCGAACTGCATGCCTTCAGCGTCGTGAGAACAGGCCCTGGGGCCTGAGGAAGAGAACCACCGCCATCAATAGATAGACCAGGATGGAGGCCACTGCAGGCCCGGCTGCGCTGGCCACCTGCGGCGGAAAGATTTCGCGAAACAGGGCGGGCATCAGGGTGCGGCCAAAGGTGTCGACAAAGCCCACCAGCAGTGAGCCGACAAAGGCGCCCCAGATGGAGCCGATGCCACCGATGACGATGACCACGAAAGCCAGAATCAGCACCGTCTCGCCCATACCCACCTGCACCGCCATCAGTGGGCCGAGCAGCGCTCCTGCCACCGCGCACAGCGCCGCTCCCAGGCCAAACACCAGGGTGAACAACCACTGGATGTTGATGCCCATGGCCATGGCCATTTCGCGATTAGAGGCACCGGCTCGCACCCAGGCGCCCACTCGGGTGCGGGTGACGACCAGATACAGCAGGCCGGCCAGCACCAGGCCCACTGCAATGATGACCAGGCGGTAGCTTGGGTAGTACAAACCCGGCAGCAGTTCGACCGGCCCGGACAGCGAGGCCGGAGCGGCCAGGGGCATATCGGTGCCCCAGATCATGCGCACCGCCTCGTTGATGATGAGGATCAGCGAGAAGGTGGCCAGCACCTGCGACATGTGGTCGCGGGCGTAGAGCGTGCGCAGCAGCGTTGATTCCATGACCATGCCGAACACCGCCGTCAGCGGGATGGCCAACAGGATGCCCAACACAAACGATTGCGTCAGCTGCGCCAGCCAGGCGGCCAGGAAGGCGCCCACCATGTAGAGCGCGCCGTGGGCCAGGTTGATCATGTCCATGATGCCGAACACCAGCGTCAGCCCCGAGGCCAGCAGGAAGAGCATGAGACCGAACTGCAGGCCGTTGAGGGCCTGTTCAAGGAACAGGATCCAGGTCATGTCATGAGTGTAGCGAGACGCCCGGGCTGAAGCGCCCACAAATGAAAAGCCCCGTCGCCACCCTCAGGCAGCGCGGGGATTGGAGCAAGCGACGCTGTGATCAGCGCATCGTGCATTCCTGCACGTAGGCGTCGCCGTGGTTCGTTGCAATGGGCTGGGTGGAGGTCAGCAGGTTGACCAGGCGGCCCTGGGCATCCTTCTTGACCTCGCGCAGGTAGTAGTTCTGGATCGGATAGTGGTTGGTGTTGAAACGGAAGGCGCCGCGCACCGAGTCAAACTTGACTTCCCGCAGGGCTTTGCGCACGGCGTCCTTGTCATTGATATTGCCCTTGACCGCGCGGATGGCCGCATCCAAGATAAGTGCAGTGTCATAGCCCTGGGCTGCGTAAACGGTGGGCAGGCGCTTGTAAGCCTTTTCGAACTCGGCAACGAACTTGCGGTTGGCTGCATTGTTCAGGTCCAGTGCCCAGTGGGCGGTGTCGTTGATGCCCAGCATCACATCGCCAACGCCGCGGCTGATGTCCTGATCGGCACCGAAGCCCGGCAGCACCAGTCGGATGTCCTTGTTCAGACCCGCAGCCACAAACTGCTTGATGAAGTTCACGCCCATGCCGCCGGGCAGGAAGGCATACATCACCTCGGGCTTGGCCGCGCGAATCTGCGCCAGTTCCGCCGAGTAGTCGAGCTGTCCGAGCTTGGTGTAGACCTCATCGACCACCTTGCCCTTGTAGAAGCGCTTGAAGCCTGCCAGCGAGTCCTTGCCCGCCTGGTAGTTCGGTGCCAGCAGGTAGGCACTCTTGAATCCGCGGGTGGTGGCATGCTGGCCGGCCATCTCGTGGTAGGCGTCATTGGGCCATGAGGCCACGAAGAAGAAAGGATTGCAGTCCTTGCCGGCCAGGGGCGAAGGCGCCGCATTGGGGCTGACATAGAACACTTTTTCATTAACTGCCTCGGGCAGCCCGGCCAGCATGATGTTGGAGAACACCACGCCGGTCATGAAGTCGACCTTGTCGCGCTTGACCATACGCTCAAAAAGCTGCTTGCCCACCTGGGGGTTGAATTGGTCGTCACCAATGATGACCTCGACCGGAACGCCACCGAGGTTGCCGCCGTTGAGCTGCACCGCCAAATTGAAGGCATCACGGATTTCTTCGCCCAGGGCGCCGTTGGGGCCCGACAGGGTGCTGACCAGTCCGATCTTGATGCGGCTGGGGGTTTGGGCAATAGCACTGCTGCCAGCGGCAATCAGGGCGGCGGCAAGCAGGCAGGTCAGGCGAAGCGATTTCATCAGGAACTCCTCAAAGGGACTTTCGTCTGGTTGACGAACTATTGAAGTCTGCATTCTGGTCTGGCTCGGCCCCTTGGCACCTGAGGGTTTCCCCCGAAATCCTGCGGATTTCTGGTGGCCTTGCCATCAGGCGCTCGTGGTGCGAGGCTCAGCGCTTGGGCCCTTGCAGCCCGGTGGTGCGTGCAAACAGTCGGTTCACCAAGTCGCGCATCCAGACATGGGCCGGATCGCCGTCGTGGCTGCCGTGCCAAAGAAGTCGGACTTCATAGCTGGGCGAGGCGCCCAAGGGCCATAGTTGCAGGTCGGCTCGATCGATGAGGGTGCGCGCCTGCATTTGCGGCACGATGGCCAGCAGATCGCTTCCGGCAGCCATGTCGGGCAAGGCGGCGAAGTGGCGGACACGGACTTTCACGCGATCTTGCAGCTTCAGGGTTTTCAGCAGAGTTTCAATCCCGTCATGGAAGGTGGCGGTCGGGGCCGCGACGATGAAGTCAGCTTGTGCCAGGTGATGGCGGTTCAGGGTGCGACCGGTCAGTTTGGACTTCGGGCGCCAGTGACGGCCGGACAGCAGCATGTAGCGCTCGCGAAACAGAAGCTGGCTGCGGATGCTGCGATGCTGAGTGCTCAGGATGCCGATTGCCATGTCGATCTCGCGGCTTTCAAGGGCCCGGTCGACCGCTGAGGCCGCCACCGCCACATTGCTCAGCTGCGCCAAAGGGGCCTCTTGATGCAAGGCGGTGATCAGCGCCGGCAAGAACAGCATCTCGCCCAGGTCGGACAGGGACAAGCGCCAATGAACTGGGGTGCTCTGCGGATTGAACCCCTGCTGGGCCAGCAGCAGTTGCTCGAGCTCCAGCAGCCGGTTGGTCAGGGGGGCGGCCATGCGTTGGCACAGCTCGGTAGGCCTGAGGCCACGTGATGAGCGCACAAACAGGGCATCGCCAAAGGCTTCGCGCAGGCGAGCCAGCGCATTGCTGGTGGCCGGTTGCGATAGCGACAAGGCCTGGCCGGCGGCGGTGACCGAGCCGCTTTGGTGAATGGCCACCAGCACCCGCAGCAGATTGAGATCAAGCTGCCTGAAATTCATGTTGTGAATATATACCATCCAAAAAATCCATTGGATGGATATGCGGCCTTGGGCCTAAAGTCAATCCATGGCGGAAAGATCATTCCTTCAAGAGGTTCAAAAGCTCAAGCTGGGCGAGGGCCAGACCTTTCGCGGCGAAGGCATCTTGGCTGTGACCAAGGCCCTGCTGCAGTCGGGGGTCTCTTATGTGGCTGGATACCAGGGCGCGCCCATATCGCACCTGATGGATGTTCTGACCGATGCCAATGACATTCTGACCGAGCTGGGTGTGCACTTTGAGCACAGCGCCAGCGAGGCCACCGCAGTGGCCACCTTGGCCGCCAGTGTTAATTACCCGCTGCGCGGTGCGGTCACCTTCAAGTCCACCGTCGGAACCAATGTGGCCAGCGATGCGCTGGCCAATCTGGCTTCTGGCGGCGTGCGCGGCGGTGCGATGGTGATCGTGGGTGAGGACTATGGCGAAGGCTCAAGCATCATGCAGGAGCGCTCCCATGCTTTTGCCATGAAGTCGCAGGTCTGGCTGCTCGACCCGAGGCCGAATCTGCCCTCTATCGTGCGCATGGTGGAAAAGGGCTTTGAGTTGTCAGAGGCCAGCAACACCCCGGTGATGCTTGAGCTGCGCATTCGGGCCTGCCATGTACATGGTCAGTTTCAGACGCGGGACAACCGGCGTCCGGCCTACGGCCTGAAGGAGGCCATCGAGCGGCCCGAGCGCGATACCCAGCGCATCGTGTTGCCCCCGGCCAGCTACCTGCACGAGCAGGAGAAGATCAGTCGGCGCTGGCCGGCCGCGGTGCGTTTCATTCGCGAGCAAGGCCTCAACGAGATGTTTTCGCCTGGGGCGCGTGACATCGGCATCATCTTGCAGGGCGGCATGTACAACGGCGTGTTGCGCGCCCTGCATCTTCTCGGTTTGGCCGATGTCTATGGTCAAAGTCAGATTCCCCTCTACGTTCTGGGTGTGACCTATCCGCTGGTCGATGAGGAGTTGCTGCAGTTCTGCGAAGGCAAACGGTCGGTGCTGGTGGTCGAGGAGGGGCAACCCGATTTCATCGCCCAAAACATCCACACCGTCTTGCACCGGGCTGGCAGCATGACCCGGGTGCACGGCAAGGATGTCATGCCCATGGCCGGCGAGTACACCGGTGCGGTGATGCTGGAGGGCTTGCGCCGGTACCTGGACGGTGCGGGCGCTGCCGTGCGGCCCGCGCCCGCACCTGTGGCGACCTTGCCCGTGGTGGCCCAGGCGCTGGCGCAAGTGCACCCGCGACCGCCCTCGTTTTGCACCGGCTGCCCCGAGCGACCGATCTTCACGGCGCTGAAGATGCTCGAAAAAGAGCTGGGGCCGCGCCATGTCAGTGCCGATATCGGCTGTCATCTGTTTTCCATCCTGCCGCCCTTTGGCATAGGCTCGACCACGATGGGCTACGGCCTGGGCTGGGCTGGTGCTTCGGCCTTCAATACGCCGGAGACGGATCGCCGTACGCTGGCCATCATGGGCGATGGGGGCTTCTGGCACAACGGACTGACCAGCGGGGTTGGCAATGCGGTGTTCAACAAGACCGACAACGTGTTGCTGGTGGTCGATAACGGCTACTCCGCAGCCACGGGTGGCCAGGATCTGCTGTCGTCCAAGGCCCGCAATGAGATTCGCGCCACCAACCATCCCATCGAGAAGGCGGTGCGGGGCGTGGGGGTCAACTGGGTGCGCACGGTGACCCACACCTACAGTCTGGCTGACATGAAGCAGGCCTTGCGTGAGGCCCTGACCACCGGCGAGCGTGGCCCCAAGGTGGTGGTGGCGCAGAGTGAATGCATGCTCAACCGGCAGCGCCGCGAGCGGCCTTTGCGACGCAAGCGCGCTGCCCAGGGCTTGCGGGTGGTGCGCCAGAAGTTCGGTGTGGACTCCGATACCTGCACGGGTGACCGGTCCTGCATCCGGCTGTCGGGATGCCCCTCGCTGACCATCAAGCCCAACCCCGATCCCTTGCGAACCGATCCGGTCACTACCGTCATTGACAGCTGCGTGGGTTGTGGTCTGTGTGGCGAGGTGGCGCATGCGGCCATTCTCTGCCCGTCCTTCTACCGCGCAGAAATCATTGACAACCCCAGCCGCCTGGAACGCTGGCTCGATGGCGTGCGCCGCAAGCTGATCGGCTGGCTGCAGCGGCGGCTCGAGCGTCGCTTGGAGGGCCTGCTCGCATGAGTGCATCGGCCGATGAGCAGCCGCCCTCCAACGGGCTGATCACTCTGGCGATTTTGGCCATGGGGGGCGAAGGCGGTGGCGTGTTGGCCGATTGGCTGGTGGATCTGGCTGAGCACAACGGTTATCTGGCCCAGACCACCTCGGTGCCCGGTGTGGCCCAGCGCACCGGCGCCACGATTTATTATTTGGAGATGATGCCCGCCGATGCGGCTTCAGACGGTCGCATGCCGGTGATGGCGCTCAGTCCTTTTCCGGGTGCGGTCGATCTGGTGGTGGCCTCGGAGTTGATGGAGGCCGGGCGAGCCCTGCAGCGAGGGCTGGTCAATCCTGAACGCACCACGCTGATCGCCTCAACCCATCGGGTGTATTCGATGACTGAGCGCACCGCGGTCTCGGATGGCCGGGTCGATGCCCAGCGCTTGCGAGACGGCGCCCGCCAGGCAGCGCGGGTGTGGATAGGCGCGGACTTTGCCGAGCTGGCTGAAGCCAGCGGTAGCCCGATCGGTGCTGCTCTTTACGGCGCGATTGCGGCCAGTTCAGGTTTGCCCTTCGATCGGGCGCAATTTGAGGCGACGATCGAGCGCAGCGGGGTCGGGGTGGCCTCGAGCCTGAAAGCTTTTGCGGCCGGATGGCAGGCCGCGCAGCAGGCTCGAGCCGATGAGCAACCCGTGCACACCCAGGAGCCAGCCTTGCCGGCTCTCGGCCCGCGGCTGCTTGAGCGCGGCCAGCGCCTTCGCAGCTTTCTGCCGGCTGGCGCGCAGCTGCCGGCCCTGCATGCGATCGTTCGCCTGAGTGATTATCAGGACGAGCGCTACGCCGACCTCTATCTGAACCGCCTGCAAACGCTGGCGCGGCTTGCCCCGGCCACCCGGGCCGGTGAGCAAGCCCTGGCCGAGGTGGCGCGGCACCTGGCCCTGTGGATGTCCTACGAGGATACGGTCAGGGTGGCCGATCTGAAGATTCGGCGCAGCCGTTTCGAGCGGGTGAGTCAGGAAGTGCGGCAGCTTACGCAGCAGGGGCTGCACATCAACGAGTACCTGCATCCCCGGGTGGAGGAAGTGGCCGACACGCTGCCTGCCGGGCTCGGGCGCTGGTTGCTGCGCACCAGCTGGGCGCGGCAGCTGCTGGGGCGTTTTGTGGCGCGTGGGCGTGTGGTGAGAACCAGTTCCCTGCGAGGATTTTTGTTGTTGTATGCAGTGGCCGGCCTGCGGCGATGGCGGCCGCAATCGCTGCGCTACCAGGTGGAACAGCAGCGCATCGAAGCTTGGCTGGCCGAGCTGTCGCGCCTGCTGCCCTTGCAAACCGAGTTGGCCTTGCAGTTGGCGCGCGCACAGTCGCTGGTGCGCGGGTACGGGGATACCCATGCACGCGGCTGGCGCAACTTTGAGATGATCCTGTCGCAGCTGCCAACACTGGGCCAGCGGCCCGATGCGGCGCAGCGGCTGCAGACCCTGCTGGCTGCCGCGACGTCCGATGACAGCGGGCAGGCCCTGGAGCAGGCCTTGCGCGCTTGATTTTTTCCTGGTCCGTTTTTTTCACCCATCTACTTTGGAGACGATGATGCACAAACGACTTTGGCTCAAGGCAGTAACGGCTTCGATCATCACCCTGACCTCCTCGGCTTGGGCGCAGGAGACCACGCTCAGGCTGGTCAGCGGCTTTGCCGAAAATGGCATTTACGTGCAGCGCTTGCAACCCTGGATCGCCAAGTTCAATGCTGAAGGCAAAGGACTGCTGCAGATCAATTTCATTGGCGGCCCCAAGGCTATGCCATCCTTCGAGGTGGGCAATGCGGTCAAGACCGGGGTGGTGGATATGGCGCTGAACACCGGGGCGTTCTACACCAATGTGATGCCTGAGGCGGACTTCCTCAAGCTGACCCAGATTCCGATTGCCGAGCAGCGCAAGAATGGTGCTTACGATGCAATCAACCGGGTCTGGAATGAGAAGGGCAATATGCAATATCTTGGCCGTATGGTCGAGAGCCAGCCCTTCCACATCTACACCAACAAGAAGATCGACAAGCCCGATCTGGCCGGCCAGAAGATCCGCATCACGCCGGTCTACCGAGATTTCTTTCAGGCCCTCAATGCCAATGTGATTACCACGCCGCCCGGTGAGGTCTACACCGCCCTGGAGCGCGGGGTGGTTGATGGCTACGGCTGGCCGATCGGCGGCATCTTCGATCTGAACTGGCATGAGAAAACCAAGTTTCGCGTCGATCCCGGGTTCTACGATGCCGAGGTCTCGCTGATCATGAACCTGCCGGCTTATCGGCGCCTGAGCGATGCACAGCGTGCTTTCCTTAACAAACAGGTGCTGGCCCTGGAAGCTGAAAACACCTTCTGGGTCAAGTACGCTGCTGACGAGACAGCCCGTCAGGCCAAGGCAGGCATTCAGACCATCAGTTTTGATGCGGCCACCACCAAGGCGTTTCGTGATCGGGCTTACGAAATCGGCTGGGCCGGTGCTGCCAAACAAAGCCCTGAGGTCGCCGCGCGCTTCAAGGCCCTGTTTTCCCGCTGAGCCTTGCTGCGGTGATCGATCGGCTGTCTGCGCTCTGGGGCCGCCTGTTGGCGGCCCTGGCTCTGTTCGGTTGCCTGTTGCTGCTGGTCATGATGGTCATCATCGTGCTGGATGTCGCGCTGCGCAATCTGGCGCTGCCGGGCCTGCCGCGCGGGCTGGCCTGGAGCAATGAAGTCTCCGAGTGGTTCCTGCTGCTGGTCACGCTTTGCGTGGCACCGTGGCTGCTCAGGCAAGGACAGCACATCCGGGTAGATATCGTGCTGCAGCCCCTGCCGTCGCGCCTGGCCTGGGCTCTGGAGTGGCTTGGCGATGCGATTGGGCTGGCCACCTGCCTGATTCTGATGCTGGTCTCGGGCAAAGCCATGCTGGTCAGCATGGCCGCCGGGTCCCTGAGCATCAAGACGCTGGTGATGCCGGAATGGTGGACCCTGGCGCCTATGCCCTTGGCCTTTGGGCTTTTGTCGGTTGAAATGGTTTTCCGCATGCACAGGCTCTGGCGCGCTGAGCGTGCACCGCGCCGGGACGCGGTCAGTGCAGCTTAGATCGCCGATGGGACGCGCACCATGAGTTGGACTGTGGCGGCCTGGTTGCTTCTGGGGGGCTCCACCGCGCTCCTGCTGATCGGCATGCCGGTGGCCCTGACCTTCCTGTCGGTCAATTTGCTCGGTGCGTGGATCTATATGGGCGGCGAAGCCGGGTTGGTGCAGCTGGCCCGCAGCAGTGTCAGCTCGGTGGCCGCCTTCGCTCTGACACCGATTCCCCTGTTCGTGTTGATGGGCGAGGTGTTGTTTCATACCGGGTTGGCACACAAGGTCATCGAAGGGATTGACCGACTGATCACCCGGGTGCCAGGGCGACTGGCGGTGGTGGCGGTGGTGGCTGGCACGGTGTTTTCGGCCATCTCCGGTTCGACGATTGCCACTACAGCCATGCTGGGATCACTGATGTTGCCGGTCATGCTGGCCCGCGGTTACCACCCGCGTCTGGCCACGGGTCCGATCATGGCGATCGGCGCAGTTGACATGCTGATCCCGCCCTCGGCCCTGACGGTGTTGCTGGGCTCCCTGTCGGGAATTTCGATCTCCAAGCTGCTGCTGGGCGGCATCCTGCCGGGATTGATCCTTTCCGTGGTCTTCATTGCCTGGATCGTTTTGCGGGTGCGACTCAGCCCGCAACTGGCGCCGCAGGAAAGCCAGGCGCCCACCTACACGGGATGGGCGCGGTGGCATTTGCTGCTGGCTTACGTGCTGCCGACGCTGTCGATTTTTGCAGTGGTGGTGGGCGCCCTGGCCGTGGGTTGGGCCACCCCGACGGAATGCGCGGCCCTGGGCGCTTTTGCCACCCTGCTGTTGGCCGCGGCCTACCGGCGCCTGTCCTGGCAGGCTTTGAAGCAGGCGCTGATGGGTACGGCGGGAATCTCGGGCATGATTTTGTTCATCATTCTTGGGGCCACCACCTTCGCTCAGCTCTTGTCTTTCTCTGGGGCCAGCAACGGCTTGGTGCAGTGGATCACCAGCCAGGGTTGGTCGAAGGAAGCTGTGGTGTTGGGCATGTTGGCCTTGCTGATCTTCCTGGGGCTTTTCGTGGATCAGGTCAGCATGATGATGATTACCCTGCCGATCTTTATGCCGCTGGTCAACGGTTTGGGCATCGATCCGGTGTGGTTCGGTGTCATGTTCCTCATTTGCATGCAATTGGGCTTGCTGCTGCCGCCGCATGGACTTTTGCTGATGACCATGCGCGGGGTGGCACCGCCCCAGGTTGCCACACTCGATATATTTCTGGCGGTCATTCCTTATGTGGCGATGAGCGTGCTTTTGCTCCTGGCGGTGTTCTTCTGGCCGGCCATTGCCACTTGGTTACCCAGCCTTTAGCGAAGGCCGGTCTGGACCGGTCGCGGCCTCAGCTCAGAGCCCTGCGCAGTGACCGTCCCACCACCAGCATGGGCGGAATCACCCGGTTGGCGAAGTCCCGGATAGCCGCCAGGACCGCCGGCTGACGAAGAAGTTCAGGGGGCGGCCCCAGCTGAGCCGAAAGATGCTCGGCTCGGGTTTTGAACTTGCACGTCAGATCCTTCACGCAGGCGTCGATCCGGCCGCTGGCAAAGTGGGGTGCCAGGCTTTGATGCAAGAGTTGCAGCAACGCTGGGTAAGGCACGAAGTGTCGGTACAGGCTGGGCACCACCGGGTCGAGTGTGCTGCGATCGCCTACGCGCAGATCGTTGAACAGCCATCGAGTGTTGGCATCGATCGCGCCGACCTCGACCATGGGCAAGGGATCGGCCATGGGCGGTGGCGGAGGCTGCCAGGACCGGTCCCGGGCCGGCGCCGCAGTCCGGGCGGCTTCAGAGGTGTCGATCCCATGCAAAAGGGTCAGCAGGGCCAGCCAGTGAACAGGGTTGGAGCGGTTGTAGCAATCGAGCGTAGCGTGCGCACGGATCAGAAGTTCTGCATCCAGACCGATGGCGCTGAGTTTCTGGGCTTGGATTGGCGCCATCAGACCTGTGGTGTCCAGTTCTTCGGCCAGAGGCCAGGCTGCGTCCTGTAGCCACCCTCCTTGGTACAGAACCCTCAGATGAGTCCAGTAGGCCGGCACCACACCCGGATAAGTGGCCAGATGGCGGAAGATCAGCGCTGGCAGGCGGGTCCCGCAGCATCGACCGATTTCTGCGAGCAGGCCCTGAAGCGCTGGATCGTTGCTGACTTCAGTCAGTGCGCCAGCCGTGTCTCGAGCCGCAGGGATCATGGGGGCAAGCCACTTTTTTGTCGGGCGGGTTCAGCCGCGAAATCGCTTGCGGGTCAGGGCCAGGGCCAGATAGAAGGCACCGACGCCGTAGGTCAGCAGCACGGCCAGGTGTTGCCCGGCCTGGGCTGGCCACTGACCTAGAAACAGCGGCCTCATCAGCTCGACCGCTGCCGTCAGCGGCAAAAACAGCGACAGGCCCTGCAAAAAAGCCGGCAGTTGTTCGCGCGGAAAGAAGACCCCGCTGAGGAAGGTGGTGGGTGTCAGATAAAGGGTGAAGTAGTATGTGAAGAAGTCATAGCCTTTGGCCAGTGCATTGAAAATCAAGGCGATGCTGGCAAACACGATGCCGGTAAGCGCCAGCAGGGGCAGGGCCAGCAAAAGGTAGGGACTGTGGCTGACCGACAAAGCCAGCATCACGCCCAGAATGACCCCCGTGGCGAACAGGGACTTGAAGGCCGCCCAGAGCATCTCGGCCATGACCACATCGTCCAGATCGACCGGCGCGTTCATGATGCCATCCCAAGTGCGCTGCACCTGCATGCGCGAGAACGCAGAGTAGAGGGCCTCGAAGCTGGCCGCGTTCATGGCACTCATGCAGATGGAGCCAGAGGCCAGAAACACCAGGTAGGGCAGGGTGCGGCCGTCGGCCAACTGCACTTGGCCGACCAGCGCACCCAGCCCGAAGCCAAAGGCCACCAATGTGATCAGGGGCTCGGCGATATTGCCCACCAAACTGGGCAGCATGAGTTTGCGCCAAACCAGCAGATTGCGTCTGAACACCGGAACCCAGCGCAGGCTCAGCCGCGGGGTTCGCCAGATGGAGGGCGGACGGCGCTCAGCCATCAGGCCTCTTCCCGGATTTGGCGGCCAGTGAGCTTGAGGAACAAATCCTCTAAATTTGCCGGGCGGTGCAGCATGCGTAACTGGGCGTCGCCCGAGAGCGCTTGCAACAGGGGCTGGGCGTTGCGGGTGTAAAAGAAGACGGTTTCGCCGCTGACTTCGGTGCGCGAGGCCAGGGCCCGCAGTGGCGAGTCATGCAGTGCCAGAGCGCCAGCGCCATAGACCTCAACCACCTCGGGCTCGAGTTCATTGGCAATCAGTTCGCGCGGCCCGCCTTCGCACATCTTGCGGCCATGATCGAGCACGATCAGCCGGTCGCACAGGCGCTCGGCCTCGTCCATGAAGTGGGTGGTCAGCAAAATGGATTTACCTTGCTGTACCAGTTGCTGCAAGCGCTCCCACATGAGGTGACGGGCTTGTGGATCGAGCCCGGTGGTGGGTTCATCGAGCAGCAGCAGATCGGGGTCGTTGACCAGCGCGCGCGCCAGTGACAGGCGGCGCTTCATGCCACCGGACAGCTCGCTGATCCGGGCCTGGGCTTTGCTGCTCAGGGCCGAGAACTCCAGCAACCTGGGAATGCGTGGCTGGATGTCGGCATCGCGCAGTCCGAAGTAGCGTCCGAAGACCAACAGGTTCTCGGCGCAGGAAAAATCGGGATCGAGGCTGTCGAATTGGCTGACGATCCCCATGCGCGCCTTGATGGCCAAGTGGTCCTGCGGCATCTGCAGCGCGGCGCCTTTGCTCTGGAAGCTGATTTGGCCGTCGTCGGGGGTGATCAGGCCCAGACACATCCTGACAGTGGTGGTCTTGCCGGCCCCATTGGGCCCGATCAGGCCCAGGCATTGGCCGGGCTCGATGTCGAAGGACAGTTGGTCGACCACCGTTTGGGAGCCGTAGCGCTTGCTCAGATGCTGAACCGAAAACAGGGGGTCGTGAGACATGGGCCTGATTGTGCTCCCGTGCCGATGCGATGCCAGTCCGGTCGGCTTTTGATAATCTCGGCCTTAGTTTCTCTGAAAGTACAAGACCATGACCGCACTCGGAACCCCGCTGTCTCCCAATGCCACCCGAGTCATGCTGCTGGGCGCGGGTGAACTGGGCAAGGAAGTGTTGATCGCTCTGCAGCGCTTGGGCGTGGAGACTGTGGCCGTAGACCGTTACGACCATGCGCCCGGGCATCAGGTGGCCCACCATGCCCGCACCATCACCATGAGCGATCCGGATCAGCTCAAGGCGCTGATCGAGCAAGAGAAGCCCGATTGGGTGGTGCCCGAGATCGAGGCCATTGCTACGCCCGTGCTCGAGCAACTCGAGGCTGCCGGCGTGGTTCGGGTGATTCCTACTGCCCGCGCGGCCCGGTTGACCATGGACCGCGAGGGCATACGGCGTCTGGCCGCTGAGACCCTGGGTCTGAGCACCAGTCCCTATGCCTTTTGCGATTCGTTGGCCCAGTTACAGGCGGCCATCGACAGCCGCATCGGCTACCCCTGCATCGTCAAGCCAGTGATGAGCTCCTCGGGCAAGGGTCAGAGCCGTGTGGATGGACCCGCTGATGTGCGGGTGGCCTGGGATTACGCCATGGCCGGCGGCCGAGTCAGTCGTGGCCGGGTCATCGTTGAGGGTTTTATCGACTTTGACTACGAGATCACCCAGCTGACGGTGCGGGCTATGGGCGCGCGGGGGCAAATCGAAACGCATTTTTGTGACCCGATCGGTCATATTCAGGTTTCAGGGGATTACGTCGAGAGCTGGCAGCCGCATCCCATGCGACCGGCGGCGCTGGAGAAAAGCCGTCAGATCGCGCAGGCTGTCACCGAAGACCTGGGAGGGCAAGGCTTGTTCGGCGTGGAGTTGTTCGTCAAGGGCGATCAAGTCTGGTTCAGCGAGGTCAGCCCGCGTCCCCACGATACCGGACTGGTGACCTTGTGCACGCAGTGGCAGAGCGAGTTTGAGTTGCACGCTCGCGCCATTTTGGGTTTGCCGGTGAATACCCAACTCAGAAATCCCGGCGCCAGTGCAGTTATCTATGGTGGGCTCGAGGGGCGCGGATTGGTGTTTGAGGGCATAGACGAGGCCCTGAGGGTACCCGGCACCGATCTGCGCCTGTTCGGCAAGCCCGAGAGTTTTGCGCGCCGGCGCATGGGTGTAGCCCTGGCTGCCCATGATGAGCTCGATGTGGCGCGTGAGCGGGCCAAATTGGCAGCCTCACGGGTACGCCCGCGACTGCCCTGAAAGACGCCGACCAGACGTTGCTTATTTGCCCAGTAAACGCCGTGAGGCGATTTCAAGCAGGCCGTCAAAGATCAGCGTATCGACCAGTTCAAAAGGCAGTTGCATGCTGGGGATCATCTTCCAGCCGGCCCCGCCGGTCATGATGCACACCGGCATCTGGCCGCAGTGCTTGATGACGTTTTCCACCATGCGTTCGATGGCGCCGGCAATGGCAAAGGTGCCCCCGCTGGTCAGTGCGTCGCTGGTGTTGGTGGGGAAGTCGCGCACCTCACCGGTGGGGACATGCAGACCGGCAGTGCCCGATTCGAGGGCGCGCAGCATGATGCCGTGGCCCGGCAGGATCAGCCCGCCCAGGAAACGCCCGCTGGCGTCGAGGGCTTCGACCGTCACTGCGGTGCCTACCATGGCCACCACACAGGGGGCTGCCTGACCCTGGGAGAGCAGCCTTTGGCGGGCGCCGATCATCGCCACCCAACGGTCAGACCCGAGTCTGGCCGGATGGTCATAGCCGTTGACCACCCCGGCCTCTTCGGCGCTGGCCACCACCCAGCTGGGCGTGACCTCCCAGTGTTCCATCTGGTCCATGATCCGGCGCTTGACCGGATCGCCCGCCACGATGCAGCCCAGAATGTGCTGCGGAGGGGTCAGAGACAGCCATTCCTCTTCAGCCAGTTTTTCGATGTTTTCCAGGAAGACGGCGCCCTGAGCGAGCAGCCGACTGCCCGGGCAGGGCGATTCATAAACCGCCCATTTCAGTCGAGTATTGCCTACATCCAGAGCCAGAAAGGTCATGTCGGCGCGCACCCGGTCGTCACGATCTCCCAGACCAAGAACGCGCTGGCCCGGTATCGCCCAGGGGGCGGGTGGGGAAATTGACCTCTTTCATGACCGAGATTTTGCACCAGACCTAACATCCACCCCGATCGTCCCGGCCTTGCGCATGAGTGTGCGGGTATGCGCTGCTCTGGAGATTTTTCAGTGCGGCGACCTGTACGTAGTTACCCTCTCATGGGGTGCCGCCGATGGTCTGGACAATCGTTACCAACCATAACCCCCAGGAGATTTCTTCCATGACCCAAACCACCACGGGCCGCCGCGGCCTGCTCAAGGGCGCAGCGGTTGCCGCCGGTGCTCTGTCGGCGCCGATGATTGCCAAGGCCCAGACGACCACCCTCCGTTTCCAGAGCACCTGGCCGGCCAAGGACATCTTCCATGAGTTCGCCAACGACTTTGCCAAGAAGGTCAATGACATGGCCAGCGGCCGTCTGCGGATTGAGGTCTTGCCCGCCGGTGCGGTGGTGCCGGCTTTCCAATTGCTCGATGCGGTGAACAAGGGCACCCTGGACGGCGGTCACGGCGTGGTGGCTTATCACTATGGCAAGAACACAGCCTTGGCCCTGTGGGGCTCCGGTCCCGCCTTCGGTATGGACCCCAACATGGTGCTGTCCTGGCACTATTACGGTGGCGGCAAGGCGCTGTTGGAGGAGATCTACAAGAGTCTGAACATCGACGTGGTGTCCTATCTCTATGGACCCATGCCCACCCAGCCGCTGGGATGGTTTAAAAAGCCA
>CAYPSU010000061.1:0-16638 GCA_964413475.1 uncultured Polaromonas sp.
GGCCATGGGCGTTGCCAATGACCCGCTGGGGGGCGTTTACATCGGGGGCACGAGCACCTATGGCGTCAACGGGCAACCCTTCTCCGGACCGGTCGACAGCTTCCTGATGAAGTATCCCGAACGCATGGATGTATCCATTCCAGACAAGGCTGCCGACACTTTGTCCCGTCTGGACCAGGCCATCGACGCGATCAGCCGGCTGCGCGCGGACCTTGGCGCCTACATGAACCGGCTGACCTATGCGGGCGATAACGCCAGCAATATGTCTGTCAATCTGGGGGCCTCGCGCAGCGGCATCATCGATGCAGACTATGCCAGGGAAACCGTGGCCTTGGCCAAAGGCCAGATCATCCAGCAGGCCACCACGGCTGTGCTGGCACAGGCCAATCAGCGGCCTCAGGACGTGCTCAAGCTGCTGACTCAGAACTGACCGCCAGCTGCGCCTCGTGCGTCTGGACTTCAGGCTGCCTCGTCGACCGCCGAACGTCCCCCGCGTTTCTCATCGCCAGGGCGCATGCCCTTGAGCCAATACACCCACGACAGAATCACCGCAACGGCGGTATAGAGCTCAGGCGGGATTTCGTCGTCCACATTGAGGCGGCTGAGCAAGGCCAGGAGCTGAGGATCTTCAGTGACGTAGACGCCCTGACGACGAGCCTCCTCGACCAGATGCTCGGCCAGTTGGGCGTCGGCCTTGGCCGTGACCACGGGCACGGCATTGAGGCCATATTCGAGAGCTACTGCCCGTTTTCGATGTCGCACCTTGCATGCTCCTCATGCGCGCACATCGATCACCAGACCGCGGCCCGAGGGCACCCAGTCGGCTTGGGCCACCGGCCTGGGCCCGTGGATGACCTGAAAGGACTGCAGCACCAAACCCGAATCGGAGAGCTGAGCAAGCAACTCTCCCGAGCGCGAGCGCGCCTGCGTGACGACACTTTCCCGCAAGGCCCACATGGTCAGATCAACCCGGTCAAGACCGGGCAGCTGGGTCTTGAGCCAGACCTCTCCAAGATCCTGGCTGCGCGAATGGACGTTGACGGTCAGGGGCGGTGGCTCCTCACCTTCCTTGCGTGGGGCACGCCGAAATTGCAGCTCGATCGGCTCCGCATCGACAAAGGGCAGCATCAGGTTGATCATGACCTCCTTCTGTGCCTGGGCCTGAGCGGTCTGAACCTGCGAGGCTTCGATATCGTCAAGGGCCCGAGAAAGACTCTGGACCGTATCGGTAGAGGTGGCGCCCTCGCCTTCTTCCTGTTGAGAAAGCGAGGCGATCAGACGTCGCAGCAGTTGCTTGGGGTCCTCGGCGAGCGCAGGCAATCCACGCAGCAATCGCGACTCCGGCCCCATGGCGTTGGCAACGGCCCGGTTGATGGCCTGCGCCAGTGTCTGCGGGTCCAGCTGCCGCATGGACAACTGCATGCTGCGCCACTGGGCCTGAAAATCGGAACGGCCAACCGTTTGCAGGAGCGCATCGAACACCCCGGGCTTCATCAGGCTGGCCCATTGCTCTTGCCCTGGCGGGCGAAACAGCAGGCTGCTCAGCCGCGAAAAAAATGGAGCTGCTGCGGTGGCCAGCTGCTGCGGCGGCAGCGGCTGCAGGCCCAGCACATGGCCCCCCATGGGCACCGCCTGCAGGTTGACGGTCTGACCCGACTGCCACAAGGCCGTCAAAGGCGAGCGCGGCACATCGACCTGCTTGCCGCGCAGCAACAAGGTCAACTCGTCTCCGCGAGATTGAACCAAGGCCTGCACGATCTGTCCATCACGCAAATCGAGCTCTCGAGCCTGCGCCACCGTTAGGGGCAGGATCCTGCCCTCCAGGTAGATCGGGTTGGACCGACCGGGAAGCTGCGCGAGGTCGGCCGGCGGGATCAAGGGTAGCGAACCCAGCGCCGACGCTCGTCGGCCGATGTGGGCGGCGGTGGGAAATACGCAGCAGCCTCACGTGGCTCAAGCAATGGCATCAGGATCTGTCGCATCATGGTGTGCGGGTCAGGCAGCGTGACTGCGGTGCCCGGCTTGAGGCGGGTGTTGCGACCCGAGGTGAATACCTTGGGATTGGCTGCAATCAGGGCATCGCGCAGCAACTCTTCCTTCAGCGGGCTGTCGGCCATAGTCTTCTTGACAATACGGTCTGCGTTATCGCCGGCCACCGTGACATAAGAGCGGCCGGATGACGCATGCCCGCCGGTGGCCGCATCGGGGCCGGCTGCAGCCGCGCTGCGAGGGGCAGGACCGGCGGCCTGCACAAGGGCGCAAGAAACGACCAGCAAGAGCGCCGCACCGATGCGGTGGATCCAGAATTGATGGGTCATCATGTGAACTCCTGAGGATCTGAAGGGCTGCCCAAGGGTCGACGAGCAGCGACAAGCTCAAGGCGTGAAGCCCCCAGCAATGGACAAGGCTTGGTCATGGCGACTCAACAGGCCAGGCCTGCCAGCGGGGCTTGACCGCAGAAGCCGGCCCGGCCAACACCTGCAACTGGGCCTGATGATCGGACACCCGCTCCACCCGCGCAAGCACCAGGGATGCAGCAGACTCTTTCTCAAGCATCCGCGAGGGCCAGCGGCGCCGGTCGGACACCAGCCATTCGTCACCGGCCTGAACACCGGCCAGGGCACCCTGATCGATCTGCAGACGATCGCTGCCGGCTTGCACCACCTGCACCTGCACCGGCTCGCACGCCAGACGCTCGGTCACCGCTTTGGACCAGGCCTGCACCAGATTCCTGAGCTGCTCTTGGCTGGCCGCGCTCAGTCGCGGCGCGGACCAGTTGTCGACCTGCGTCCCGAAGGTCAGCTCCGAGACGCGCTGCAGGGCCGGCGCTTTCTCACGCGGGGACTGCAGCGACAGACTCAAGCGAACGCGGGTGGGCGTTGAGGGCGACCAGGGCAGCCATTTGTGCTCGGCAACCGCAGGTAGCGTCTCCAGCGCGATCAGCAGTTGCCAGGGCACAGCCGGCGAGAACGCCGAGCCACCGGTCAGCACCCGTTCGTAAGCCTCGGCACTCGTGCGCGGGGGCTGGGCAGCCAAAGCTGGCAATTCCACCAACTGCCAGCGCGAGGCCTGCCACGGCGCCTCGCGCCAGGATTTCCCCAACACCGCCACCGCATCGCGCAGCAAATGCGTCTCGTCGACACTCCAGCGACCCAGTACCTGCATTTGCAGACCCAAAACATGCTGCAGCTTATCCTTGAGGCGACAGGCGCCGGCATCGGTGCGATTAGCCTGGGGCTTGAGGAGATCCTGGGACGACTCAAACTGCAAACGGGCCTGTGGCAGCCCCTGCTCATCACGCGCATAAGAGAGCACCCGCACCCCCCGAACCTGCATGCCAGTGCGAAAACTGCTGGTCTCGCGCAAGGCGCCTTGAGCGTCGATCCAAGAAGCGGTTTGGACCTGGGTGCTGCCCTGCAGGGACTGATGGGCCAGCCCGCTGCGCAGGGCCTCCAGTCGTTCCTCGGGGCTGAGCCCGGCCGCCAAGGCCAGCCCCGGCGCGGCGGCGAGCAGCAAACCCGGGCCTAGCCGACGCAGCCAAGCGGCAAGCTGCGCTGTCGAGGCATGCCAGCGGTCAGCCATGGCTCAGCGCGCCCTGGCCTGAATATGTCCCAGGTACAGGGCTCGCAGGTCCTGCACCACAGCCTTGTCAAGGCTCAGGGTGGTCTCGTATGTGTCATCGCCGGTGGGCGTGATACTGACCAGCACAGCGCCATAAATCACACCCTCAACCCGGGCGCGAAAGGAGTCGCTCTGCACCACCATGTCGGCCACGGTGGTGGTGGCATCGAGTTGCTGCCCGTAGACCTGCTCGGCCAGCGATCGATAGGCCTCCAGCTTGGCCGCACGGATGGCCATCAGACGTTGCTGGGCGGGATTGCGATGGTTTTGCACGCTGATCACGGCGTAGCCGGTGGCCGTCAGCGTCTCGCGCTTTTCAACCAGAGGCGCCACCATGCCGGCCGATTCGGTGCGCGGCGCCGGCCGGGTGGCTGAAGTCTGCGCCGGGCCGTTTGACGCCTTTTGAGAGGCAAGCAGCGGCTCAAGCGCCTGGCAACCCGAGAGCGCTGCCAGGACTACAGCAGCGAAAGCCCAGATCAAGCCGCGGGAAAGAAGGTGAGGAGATTTCATGCTGATTCCTGGGTGAGTCGGGACGTGCTACGGGTAGACGCCTGGTGAATCGGCACGAGATGGACAAGCTTGAGTCGCCGGTGGCCGATGCAAAAACAAGACAAAACCTCGCCGGGCACGATTCCGTGCAACAAATTATTTGATTTTTTTGCTATTTGTGTCAGACTTCATGACAGAAGTTTTCCCGAAACACCATAAATGTCAACAATTCACCCGTTTATCGGGAAGAGTTCGACCGCACAAGCCGTCCGGGCCATGATCACCCGGGTGGCCCATTCGCCGGCCACCGTCCTGATCACCGGCGAGAGCGGCACCGGCAAGGAGCTGGTAGCGCGAGCCTTGCACGAGCAGTCCGATCGCCGGGGAGGCAATTTTGTTCCGATCAACTGCGGAGCCATCCCCAAAGATTTGATCGAGAGCGAACTCTTCGGCCATCGTAAAGGGGCCTTCACCGGGGCTATGGCCGATCGTGTGGGCCGGTTTGAATTGGCCCATGGCGGCACCCTCTTTCTCGATGAGATCGGTGATCTGCCGCTGGACATGCAGGTCAAGTTGCTGCGGGTACTGCAGGAGCGGCAGGTGGATCCGGTTGGTAGCACCAGGCCCGTGCCGGTCGATGTCCGGGTGGTGGCTGCCACCCACCGAGACCTCGAAGCGGAAATCAGCGCTGGGCGGTTTCGCGAAGACCTGTACTACAGGATCAACGTGCTACCGCTGCACACCTGCGCCTTGCGGGATCGGCCCGAAGATCTGCCGGAACTGCTGGCCTTTTTTGCCAAACGGTTTGCGCCCAAAGGACAAGCCTGTATCAGCTTCACAGAGGACTTCCTTCAGGCCATGCAGGCCTACAACTGGCCAGGCAACGTACGGGAATTGTCCAATCTGGTCGATCGTTTTAGCACCCTGTTCAGCGGCGAACATCTGGCCCTGGGGACGGTGCCGGCCAATCTGTTGCCCAAGGGACTTGCGCTGCTGCAGGCCGAGCGCTGCGCCAACCCCAGCACCAGCCTCTTACCCGTTGAAACCAACCCGGCCCCGGACGAGCTCGCGACCGAGGCGAGCTCGGCGGCGGTCAGCGATGTGGAAAGCATCATCATGATGGCCCAGGGCAATGCCCTGCCGGTCCTTCCCCCCGAGGGACTGAGCCTGAAAGAGCGACTGGCCGATATTGAGCGAGATCTGATTGAGCAGGCGCTCGAGCGCACCGAAGGCAATGTGTCGCAGACTGCGCGACTGCTCAACCTGCAGCGCACCACCCTGATCGAGAAGATTCAAAAGTACGCTCTTCGCCCTAGCAATTGAATGGCGCCAGGCGCCCTCTTCGCCGCGGGGCGCAGCGGCTGCAAACTCAAGGCCGATTGCAGCCAGAGCGATGATCCGAGAGGCGGGTGCCCTGCCCCCAACACCATGGGTTCAAGGCTTATCCGCCTGTTTGCGCGGATACTGCACCATGCTGTCTCGAGCGCGGGCGGCCGCCGCCTCTTGCGCGGCTCTTGAACCTTCAGTCGATTGCCGCTCCCTCTGCTGACGGGCCAAGGCCTCCAACTCTCGTCTGACAGCGGCGGTATCGCCAACGGCTCCCTGCATAGACTGAATCTGCCCCGCTATGCGATTGGTGGCAGCCGACTGGTTCTGAAATCTTGCTTCCAGGGCAGAGACCTGCTTGGTCAGAGCTGCCAAACGGGCCTCGACCTGCTTGGCGGTCTGCTCGGGCACGCCCTGCGAGGTCTTGACGACTTCCTCCATGCGGGCATCGAGCCGATTGTGAGCGGCCAGCAGCTCACCCTGCTTGGTCGCCACCGTCTTGAGCATTTCCTGTGCACCGCCCACCAACTCGAGCGATGCATCCATCTCCACAACCCGTTTGCCCACCGCGAGCACCATGTCATCAAGCTGGGCCACGCGCCCTTGCAAGCGCAGGCTCATGAAAACAAAGAGGGCGGCTGTGATCAGCATCACGCTACCGGCCACACCGAGGAGAATCATGGAGAACTTGCCCTGTTTGCGGTTACCCAGCAGCATCTCTTGGTTGCCCTTGAGCAGATCCTGAGTTGCGTTACGCAAATCCAGACCGGCATTGGCAGCCAGGCTGGCGGCGCGGGTGGCCAACTCAGCCGAGTCCATGACCACCAGCTTCATGTCCTTCATGTCTGAGACCGACTGACCATCTGCCATTGCGGGATGGGCTGATGCCGCTTCGTCGGCTAAAGCCTGAGGCTCGTTGGGTTTGTTGTCCATGGCTGACTCCTGTGTATTCATGCCGGTGCGTTCGTGCGACGGCTCGGGCCGGCCATCGCCTCGAGCTGGTCGAGGCGGACGCGCACTTTGTCGTTCTCGATCTTGAGCTTGACAACTCGGGCCGGAAAGTCCATCTCCACCCAATCCTGATCGGCAACACCAATGTTCTCTTCAACCCGCTGGTGCAGGTCTTGGGCTGCCTCGGCGATAAGCTGCTGGGCCTCTTGAATCGGCACCGGATCAGGCGCCCTTGATCTGCTGCCTTCGCGGGGTGCCGTTCGAACAGGCTCTGAAGGCAAGGCCAGGGTATGGTCCTGGATGGCTCGCTCGAACACCGGAGCCTCTGAGGTCTGACTGTACCGGGCTGGCAAAACGGGAGTTTGTTCGAGGTGATCGTGAACAGAACGCTCGACCACAGGGCCCTCGGAGGATTGATGCGGACCGACTTGAACCGGGATTGGCTCAAAATGATCCTGCATGGACCGCTCAAAGACGGGCCCTTCGCCGCCGTCCCCGGGGGAACTTTGCGCAGCCGGCAAGGGCTCGAGACGGTCCCGAACGGATCGTTCAAAAACTGGCCCGGTAGACGACTGTTCACTGACTGCTGCGGCCTCGGCAGCGGCCAGCCGACGCTCTCGGAGAAAACGGTCAACAGCTGTTTCGGTATCGCCCTGGGATGCGGTCAGCGATGCGGGGACATCCTCGGGAGCCTGCACCATGCGCTCAGCAGCGCCCGGGGCAGTTCTCTCAAATACGGTCCCTGCGGAGTCCTGAGCCGCTGAGAACGAGGGTGGAATCTCCGGCTGCGCCTCTGATGGAGCGGACTCGGACGGACGGTCGTGACCGACCAGGTTCTGCCTGACCTGCGGTGCATGGGGGTCCGAGGGCTTGGAGGTGGCCACGCCAGTGCCCTCAGCAACGCTCACCGAGTGCTGAACATCCTGGCGAATGATGGGGGGTTGATCGCTCATGAGTTGGACCTCCCGGGAAGGATCACCGAATCGCCACCGCTCACTGCCGGCTTGATGTCGAGGGCGTTGGGGGCGGTGCGAGCGGCTTTGGCTGGCTGCGGGCCGGCGGGCTTGAGCACCCCAAACCGAGCCCCATGCAAAGCGGCCGATACCGCGACCGAGAGCCCTACCAAGCCGGCAATGGCCAGGACCCAGCGCAAGCGGGAAGGACGCGCTGCTTGAGTTGCTGCACTGGGTGCAGCCACCTGGCCGCCCGTGCCCGACTTGGCCGAGGCGCTGCGCTGGCCTGCGATGTAAGACTTGAGGAGCTTGAGGGGCTCGAAAGCCTTGAGGGACTTGAGTGCCGACCGCACACGCGCCATGCACTTGACCGGCAGGCCCAGCCATGAGACCAGGCGCTTCTGGGCTGGTCCTGGGGGTAAGGAAGGCTCCAGAGCCCTGCCATCGTCACCTTGACGAAAGCTAAACGGCTCTGGCGTGTGGGCTGACAACTCCCTGAGATCGGGCCCGACCACCTCAGGTTGCAAATGCCGCAACAGCTGACTGACCAAACGCTCGCAACCTTCAATGCGGGACTGGGCCAACATGGTCTGTGCCTGTTCAGCCGTGGGACCTTCAATGTCCCAGCGCACAAAGCGCCGGCCGAGCGATTCAAAGGCCTTGCGGCTGCGCCGAGCCGGACCCAGCAACAGAACCACGCGGATGTTGGAGCCCGGAAAATGACTGACCAGCCGGGCCATGAGTTGGAGTTCATGTTCGGCCAGGGCACCGGCATCGTGAATGACCCAGATCCGCTGTGGGGCCAGGGCTACACCCTCGGCCATGGCCTCGCGCACCGTCTGACTGGCCAGGGCCTGATTGAACTGACCAACCAGCGCCTCGGTACTGACAGGGAAATAGGTTTCAATCTGGCTTTGCGGGCAAGCGCGTCGCAGACGCTCGGCCAGGAGCTTGCCGTAGTGATCGAGGGCGGCATCATGCTGGCTGGATAAAGCCACACTGCGCCCCTCTTGCGTCAAGGCAGCCACGCAAGCCTCCAGACGCAGGCGGTCGGCCGCTCGGAAAAACAGCGATGGGAGGGCCGAACCGTCGGCCGCCAGGCTTAGGGTCAGATCGATGGTGGAATTCATGCGGTCTCCAATTTGCCGTTGGCATCAAATCGCATCGAGGGCGGAACACTTGGGGTGGGACGGGCCATGGGCTCAACGCCCGGACGGACCTGAGCCAAACTGAACACGTAGGCAATCACCGGCGCAACGGCGTGGTAAAGCGCCTCGGGGATCGGTTGATCCACCTCAGTGGTGAAGTACAGGGCGCGGGCAAGCTGCGGCGAGGAGAAGGTCTCTACACCGTGCAAGCGAGCCTCTTCGCGGATCCGGGCGGCGATGTGATCGGCCCCTTTGGCCAGCAAGATCGGAGCGCCATCGGCTGTTGGGTCGTACGATAACGCTACGGCAAAGTGTTCCGGATTGGTGATGACCACATCCGCGTCTTTGATCTTGCTGATCATCCGGGCGTTGGACATCTCGCGCTGGCGACGGCGAATTTGCTGCTTGACCTCCGGGCGCCCCTCCATGTCCTTGAGTTCGTCCTTGACCTCCTGTTTGGTCATGCGCAATTTCTTGAAGTAACTCCAACGCTGATAGGGCGCATCAATCAAGGCAATCACCACCAAGCTGAAGGTCAGCCACAAGACCGACTGAATGAACATCTGTCCGGTCAGCCCCATGGCGGGCTCCAGACCCATGTTGGCCACACGGATCAGATCAACCAAGTAACGATCCACCAGCCACCAAAGCACAGCGCTGACCACCGTGAATTTGGCAATGGCCTTGACCAATTCAACCAGGGCGTGAAGGCCAAACATCCTTTTGAAGCCAGAGATCGGGCTGAGCTTGCTGAAGCGGGGGCTGAAGGCCTTGGCCGAAAAATGAAAACCACCGGTGAGACCAGAAGTGCCTATGGCAATCACTGCGGTGACCAGCATCAGGGGCAGCACGACCAGCAAGCCCTCGGCCACCGCGTAGAAAAAAGTCGATGGCACCAAAAGCGGCGCCTCCAGAGTGCGGCGATCGAAGCTGAAACCCTGCTTCATCTGCTCGGCAAAGCGACTGACCCACCAGCTGCCCATCAGGGCTATCACGATGGCCGCAGAAATCATGACAGCCGCCGCGGGCAGCTCAACGCTGCGCGCCACATCGCCCTCTTCCACCGCCTTGCGAAGTCGCCGGGCGGTGGGCTGTTCGGTTTTTTGGGAACTGTCTTCACTCATGGCCGTCCCCTCAGCTCAGTCCCACCAGCAGGCGCGTCTGGGTCAGACCCTGAGTCCAGATCCACTGCAGCCGGGCGCCGATATTGCCCATGGACAAGAAGAACACCAGAAATCCTATGACGATGGTGATTGGCAGACCCACTGCAAAAATATTCAGACTGGGGGCAGCACGGGTGATCACGCCGATTCCGATATTGATGAACAGCAGCGTCACCATCACCGGCAGCGCGATGAGCACCGCACCCAGAAAAATCATGGAACTCCAGGCCAGAACCTGTGTCCAGCTCTGGTCCACAAGAATCAGGGTACCCACGGGCAGACTGACAAAGCTCTCCACCACGATGGCCAGCAGCAGGCTATGCCCGCCCAAGCCCACGAAGACCAAAGTGGCGAGCACAATCAGGAACTGGGCGATGGTGGGAACGTTGCCCAGGTTGGGATCGATCATCATGGCCATCGAAAGACCCATGGAATTGGAGATGGTCTGGCCAGCTACCACCACTGCGGCAATGGCCACCTGAAGAATCAGACCCATCAGTAGACCGATGGTCAGTTGATTGACGATTTCTCGCAGGCCCTGCGCCGACAATGGGTCAATACGAGGCCAGTCAAAGAGCGGATAGACCATGATCGCCAGGGCGAAGGCCAGCACAATGCGAATGCGGGTGGTCAGAGCCGGCAAAGAAAAGACGGGCGCATAGAGCATCAGGGCCGACATGCGCAGCATGGGCCACAGGAGCGCGTAAAAACGCTCCACAATATCGATGGCGGCCACGGTAATCACGCCGCCCCTCAGGTGAAAAGCGCCGGGATGCGCATGAACAGGGCTCGCGTGTAGTCAACCAGCGTACTGATCTGCCAGCCGCCCACCACTGCCAAGGTCAAGGCCATGGCCGCGAGTTTTGGAATGAAGCTCAGCGTGGCCTCGTTGACCGAGGTCGCCGCTTGCACAATGCCTACGATCAAGCCCACTCCGAGGGCAACCATCAGCAAGGGGGCCGACACCAACACGGTGACCCACAGGGCTTGCGAACCCAGCTCTACGACGGTTGAAGAGTCCATGGTAGTCGTCCTTGTAATCAGAGGGTGTAGCTCGACGCCAGAGAGCCCATGATCAGGCCCCAGCCATCGACCAGCACGAAGAGCATCAGCTTGAAGGGCATGGAAATCATCATGGGCGAGAGCATCATCATGCCCATGGACATCAGCACGCTGGCTACCACCAGGTCGATGACGACGAAGGGGATGTAAATCAGAAAGCCAATGGTGAAGGCACTCTTGAGCTCTGAGGTGATAAAGGCTGGCACCAGGGTGGTGAAGGGCACCGAGGCTGCGTCAATCGGTTCACCCTTGCGAGCAATCTGCATGAACAAGGCGATGTCGTCCTGCCGGGTCTGCTTGAGCATGAAGTCGCGAATCGGTCCTTCCGCCGCGGCCATGGCCCGCTCGGCACTCATGCCGTTGTTCATGAAGGGGACGATGGCATTTTGGTAAACATCGCTGAGTACCGGCTGCATGATGAACAGGGAGAGGAACAGCGCCAGACCCACCAACACCATATTGGGCGGCGTTTGGCCCGTGCCCAGGGCCTGGCGCAGCAGGGACATCACAATGATGATGCGCACGAAAGAAGTCATCATCAGCAGGAGAGAAGGCAGCAGCGTCAGCGCCGTCATCAGCGCCAGCAATTGCAGCGTGATGCTGTACTGGGTGCCGCGCGGACCCTGGCTGGCCGTCACCATGGGCAGGCCCTGCGCCGAAGCGAGTTCGGGAAGAACTGCCGCCACAACGATGAGCGCGGGCAGCAGCAGGCGGGAAATCAGTCGCTCACTGCCCACGACGAGACTCCCGCTCCAGCAGAGCCTGGGCCGTCATCGGGTAGGTATCGCCCGCGGACGGAGCTGACACACTGGCCTCATTCGGTTCTGTCGCCTGAGGTGCAGCCGGGATGGCGGTCCACTGCCCCAAGGCACTGATTTGGGTTGGCGATATGCCGACCAAAACCTCGTGACCGTCCACGCGAACCAGGGCGATTTTTTGTCGGGCGCCCACACCCGTGCTTTCAATAATCTGCAGCCGCCGCCCCGGCACAGCCTGGGCGATACGGCCCTGCATGCGGCGCAAGCCCCAAAGTACTGCGCCCATCAAGCCGAAAACCAGAATCAGGCTGCCGATGACACGCAGGGTTTCCATGGAGCACAGGTCCTCAGATCAGAGGTTCTTCATGCGCTCGGAGGCGGGTACCACCCGGGTCAGGCGAATGCCGTACCGATCATTGACCAGCACCACCTCACCCTGAGCGACCACGGTTTTGTTGACCAGCAGATCCAATGGCTCGCCGGCGATGTGATCGAGCTCGACCACGCTGCCCTGCGTCAGTCGCATGAGGTCGCGAATCTTGATCATGGCGCGGCCCACCTCGACCGAGATGGTGACCTGAATGTTTTGCAACACCTCGGGGTTGATCTGGCCATCACCGGCGGCGCTGGAGGGGGAAGTGGTTTCGCTCATGGTTTTTCGTCCTGAGATTTATTGCATGCCGGGAATAACGCTGCGCTCGATCTGGACGGCCGTCTGACTGCCCAAATTGCCGACCTTCACATCGAAGGCCGGAACATCGCTGATATGCAGACGCGCCAGGTCCGGCTTCTTGAAGAACAGAATGTCGCCAGGTTGCATGGACTCGATCGCACCCAGGCTGGAGGGAATTTCCCCCAGCAAGATACGCAGCTCCACCGCAGCACTGTCGACCGCCGATCCGAGCTGGGTGCGCCACTGGTTGTCCGATTCTTCATTGCCATCACCGGTCTGGACCCGGCTGCGCAACAAATCACGGATAGGCTTGAGGGAGGCGTAGGGATAGACCAGGTCGATAAATCCTTGGGTGTTCGGGCCAGCCTCCACCTCAAAGCGCGAGACGATCACCAAGTCCTGTTCGTCGGCGATCTGGGCAAACTGGGGGTTGATTTCAGAGCTCACCACATCATGTTCGATGTCCATGATGGGAGACCAGGCATCCTTCAGAGACCGGAAGAACACTTCCAAAATCATGTTGATGATTCGGGTTTCCGTGGGCGTGAACAGCCGGGTGGGCGGCAACTGCGCAACACCCCGGCCAAAGCCCCCGAAGAAGCTGTCGAGCGAGCTGAACACCACCACCGGGTCGATCGCTACGATGGAATAGCCGCGCAGGGGGTTCATCCGAACCATGTTGACCGACAGAGGTGCCTTCAGGCCCTTGAGATAGTCGCCAAAACGGGAAATCTGAACGCGGCTCGGCGCAACTCTCGGACTTGATCGCAACATTTCCAGCAGACCCAACCGGAAGGTGCGAACAAAGCGCTCGTTGATCATGTCGATGGACGCCACATTGACGCCCAGACTGGAATCTTCGCTGGCCAGGTCGTGCTTGCGCACGCGCATGGAGGTGTTGTACCCGGTGTCGACAGGAATGCTGCCGTCACTGATGCCTTCGGCCAGGGCCGAAAGTTCTTCTGCACTCAACAGTTGGTCAGCCATGATTTAAATCGGTCCCTGCCGGTCCGCCGACCTCACTGAATGATGAAGGAGGTGAAGAAAACGTCCTCGACGCCGCCGAACTCCTCATACTTTTCCAGCAAGGAGTTCATGACATCGCGCAGCTTCTTGGCCAATTCGACCCGGAATTCCGGCTTGCTGACATCGGCCTCCTGACTCTGGCGCATGACATCCATCATGACCGAGCGCAAGGCAAACTCATGCTTTTTAATGTTGTCGACCACACGCTGGTCGTAGCGCGTCATGACCGCGACCTGGATAGACATCACGCGTTTGGAGCCGGTGATATTGACCAGGAACTCGCGTTCCATCTGGAAATAGTTGAAGTCAAAGCGCTGAGCCTCGGGCGACTTCTTGAGCTTTTCGGGCTTGGCATCCTTGCCGTCCTTGCCCTTCTCACCCCCCTTGGCTGCAGCTTCGGGATTGGCATCCAGGCCCAAGGCAATACGCTCCTCCGCTGTAAGCGTCGGGGGCTTGGGCTTGAAGAAACCCGTGAAGTACAGGGTTGCGAGCATGGTTCCAGCCACGATAACGATCAGGCCAACCGCGCCCAAGATGATCGGGATCAATTTGGACTTGGGCTTTTGCTCCGCACTTTCCTCAACAACTGCTTCTTCTGCCATGACATACCTCTACGGTGTCTCCTGTGCGATGCATCCGCCCTTTCAGGCCAGCACATCCCAGGCACTCGTGCCCCGGCGCGCCCGATCTTCGGTAGCCTGCACGGGAGCCTCTTGCGAAGCCGTCTCGTGACCGGCAGCCCGACCGGAGGGTTCGGGCGCGCGCTGGGGTGTCGGATTTCCGCCAGATTGACGGCTCGAATCCCCTTGCACCCAGACATTAGCAACTGCCGTGCCCGACTGGCTCAGGCTCTCGCGCAGGCGCGGCAGACTTTGAGCGATCAGATCACGGGTTAACTGATTGTCACTGCGAAACACGGCCTCAAGCCCTCCGGCACTCATATCCAGTTCCAGATCAATGCGGCCGAGCTGGGCCGGATCGAGCCGCATCTGCATCTTCCACTGACCGCGCTCAAGCTGGCTCTGCAGACGCTGCCCCAGGGCTTCGCCCAGACGCTGGGCCAGCTGCTCATATTGTTCCGCACGTTGAGCCGCCGTGCTGGACCAGGCCATGGGTGTGGCCGCCTGGGCCGACTGGGTCGCCCGCCCCGACTCCGGGGCAGCGTGGGCCACGCTCTGGGGAATCTGGCCATCGGTATCGGCCACCGGAACTTCGGTCAGACCCAATCCAGGGTTGGGCAACTGGGCGGTCTTGAACCCCGCCTCACGCAAATCCAGGCGCAACAAGGAGGTCGAGGCCGCCTGGCCCGAGACCAAGGCCCAGGAGGTTTGCTCGCCCGAGCCGCTCATGGCGGCCAGCTTGCGGGTGATCGCCTCTTGAGGCGCCAGACGCAGCCTCATGGCCTCGACCAACGTTGGATCGGGCAGATCCGTCTGAGGCGCCACCGCCTCGGTCTCCCCTAGCGGGGCACCTGCCCCCGGGCTGGCGACCTGCCATCGCAGATCGCTGATCGGGCTGTCCACCGCAGTGGCCAGAGGACCGGCCAAAGTTGCGGCCGGACTGATGGCCGGCAGCGGACCGGAGGCCTGGGCACTGACCACGGGAACCGCAGCGCCCGCGCCCCCACCTGCATGCTGAACCAGAGTCGCTGCGGGAACGGCGGGCATCAGGGCGGCACGGACGTCGGCCAAAGCAGGGATGGCCACCCCAGGGACCGGATCTGCAATCTCGGCACTGCCCGCCGATATCGACGGCACAAGTCCTTCGGATGGGCCCTGCGAGGGCAGACTCCAGGCTGGCCGCAGCGGTGCGCCGCCAACCGAACCGCCCAGCGGCAGGTCGACTGTCTCGGCGACGGCTGTCTGGGCATCGGCGGTCTGGGGCGAGGCTGTTTGGGGCACTAGATAAACGGGCCGGGCTGCATCGAGCGCCAGGGCGGTCGTCGCCATCGGCACCTTGGAGACCGCCGGATCGATGGTCTGAGCGGTCATCGCGGAGACGATCGGGACACTGGGTATCTGGACCATGGGCGATGACAAGGCCACCTGGGAGGGGGCAGCGGACTCAGCCAGCAGGGTCGCACCGGCGGCAGGCTCCCCGGCGGTCGCACCGAATAGCGCCTTCAGCGTGGCGTCATCGAGGCCCTGTCCACGGGCAAAGGCCAGCAGACTGGCCGCATCGGGCAAGGGCTCAGCCACGGTGATCACTTCAATCTGGGGACCAATGGGAACCGACTTCAAACCCGCAGCGGCAAGATCTTGCCGCCCCCCGGGATCCATCAGATGGCCCAGGAGGTTGGCGAAATCGGCCCCGCGCATCAGGCTCGGGGGGGCCGATGTACCGGCATCGGCCGGGCTGACCGGGGTGAGAGTGGCGGGGCTGACAGGGGAAAGGATTGAGGCGTCCATGGGGGCTCAGGCTTGAACAAAGGGCATACCCGGGATCGGGCCCTCGGATTTAGCAAAAAGCGTGACCGGACAGGACTTGCCGGAACCCCGTTCCATGCCCCCTGTCAATTTTTCATGGCACGGAGCTTGCACAACCCTGTCCGACCGCTGGCACCCGAGCCAGCCCCTAGTCCCGTAAGAAGCCCCGATCCACCCTCAAGGTAGAGCCGCCCATGAGCACCCTGACCCTGTCAAGCCTTCGACAGAGCCTGACCCAGATGAGCATGACCGGACTGAGCGTGCCGGCCCTGGTGCTGCTGATCGTGGCCATGCTGGTGCTGCCCCTGCCGGCCTGGCTCCTGGACGTCCTGTTCACCTTCAATATTGCCAGCGCTCTGCTGATCGTCCTGATTGCAATCAACACCCGCAAACCGCTGGAGTTCTCATCCTTCCCGACCGTATTGTTGTTTGCCACCATGCTGCGCCTGGCGCTCAACGTGGCTTCGACGAGGGTGATTCTGGTCAGCGGGCACGAGGGCGAGGAAGCTGCCGGGCAGGTGATTGCCGCCTTCGGTCACTTTGTGATCGGTGGTAACTACCTGATTGGTTTCATCATCTTCATGATCCTGATGATCATCAACTTCATTGTGGTGACCAAGGGTGCGGGCCGCGTCTCCGAGGTGAATGCCCGATTCACCCTGGATGCGATGCCCGGCAAGCAGATGTCGATCGACGCCGACCTCAATGCCGGCGTGATTGACCAGGAAACCGCCAAGAAAAGGCGGGAGGAACTCTCGCAGGAATCAGACTTCTTCGGCTCCATGGATGGCGCATCCAAGTTTGTCAGTGGCGATGCCATCGCCGGCCTGCTGATTCTGGCGATCAATATCGTGGGAGGCCTGATCGTCGGCGTGCTTCAGCACAACATGCCCTTGGCCGAAGCCGGAAGGGTCTATACGCTACTGACCATCGGCGACGGCCTGGTCGCCCAGATTCCAGGACTGTTCCTGTCACTGGCCACCGCCATCATCGTCACCCGGGTCAACACCTCAGAAAACACCACCGAGCAGGCCAGCTCGCA
>CAYPSU010000062.1:0-16074 GCA_964413475.1 uncultured Polaromonas sp.
ACCGATTTCATCGGCCGCCTCCATAGCAGCCTGATAAGGCGACTTGCCCATGCGCAGGTGGCGCACGATGTTTTCCACCTCAACGATCGCATCGTCCACCAGGATGCCGATCACCAGCGACAAGGCCAGCAGGGTAACTACATTGATGGAAAAACCCAGCCAGGCCATGCCGATGAAGGCCGGCACCACCGAAAGCGGCAGCGCCACCGCCGAGACGAAGGTGGCCCGCAGATCGCGCAGGAACAGCCAGACCACCAGCACCGCCAAAATGGCGCCTTCGTAGAGCAGGGTGAGGGAGCCCTGATATTCCTCCTCGACGGGCGTGACAAAGTCAAAGGCTTGTGCAATCTCCAGATCCGGCCGCGCCGCTCGGTATTCGGCCAGCACCTGCCGCACGGCCTGCCCTACGGCCACCTCGCTGGCGCCACGGCTTCGAACCACTTCAAAACCCACCACCGGCTGGCCATTGAGGCTCGCCCAGGATCGGGGTTCAGCCAGGCCGTCACTGACCGTGGCGATCTGATCCAGTCGCACCCGGCGCCCACCTGGCAGGCTGATCTCGATCCGCGCCACCTCCTCGGCGCTTTGAACCGTGGCCGTGGTTCGAACCGGCTGCTCGCCGGCGCCCAAGTCGATCCGACCGCCCGAGGCTTCTTGGTGCACTTGAGCCAACAGCTGCGACACCTGCACAGCCGTCAGGCCCAGCGCCTGCATCCGCTGCGGATCCAGGGCCACCCGCACCTGCCGGGTTACGCCGCCGACCCGGGTGACCGCACCCACCCCCTTGACGGCCAGGAGCTTGCGCGTCAGCTCGTTGTCGACCAACCAAGACAGCGCCTCATCGTCCAGGCCCGTCGATCGCACGGTGTACGCCAGCACCGGAGTACCGGCGAGGTTGAGCTTTTGCACAATCGGATCGCGCAGATCGCCCGGCAGGTCAGCGCGTGCGCCCTGCACCGCCGAGCGCACATCGTCGAGGGCCTCCTGCACCGGCTTTTCCATGCGGAATTCCGCCGTAATCGACACCGATCCATCCTGCACCTTGGTGGTGATGTGCTTGAGCCCCTGCAGCGGCGCCAGGGCGTTCTCCAGCTTGCGCGCCACCTCGGTCTCGAGCTGCGAGGGTGTGGCTCCAGGTTGACTGGCGCTGACCTGAATGGTGGGCAGGTCCAGATCCGGAAAGTTCTGCACCTTCATCGAACCGTAAGCGATCAAGCCCGCCACGGTCAGCAACAAAAAGAACAGAACGACCGGAATCGGGTTGCGGATGGACCAGGATGAAACGTTGACCATCAGGGACCCCGGCTCAGCGGGCAGCGGGCGCGACCGCTGCCGCCCCTGCAGGAACCACGCGCACCAGATCACCGTGATTGAGGAAGGCGCCGCCGCTGGCCACCACCCGGGCTTGTGGATCCAGACCCGAGACGATTTCCATGCGGTCACCAGCCAGGCGCCCGGTGCGCACCTTGACCTGAGCCACCCGGTCCTGGGCGCCCACCACATACACAAAGCTCAAGCCCTCGCGCACCACCACCGCAGACTGCGAGACGGTCAGGGCCGTGCTGCGGCCAAGTTCGATCTGTCCGCTGGCAAAGGTGCCGGGCACCAAGGCAGCGCCCGCGGCGACACCGCGGGGCCGGCTGATATCCACATAGACCAGGGCATTGCGCGTCTGGGGGTCGGCAGAGGGCGCGATCACCCGAACTCGTCCGCTGACTTCCAGTCCGCTGGCCGTCTGGATGCGGGCGGGCGCTCCGACGCGCAGCCGTGGCAATTCAGCCGCTGTGACTTCGGCACGCCACTCCAGACGGCCCTGCCGGATCAGACGAAACAGCTCCGACCCGGGCATCACCACGCTACCCAGCGTGGCTTGACGCGCAGAGATCACGCCAGCATCGGGCGCACGCACTTCGGTCTGTGCCAGACGCAGCTGCTGCAAGGCAACAGCGGCCCGAGCCGACTGCACCCGCGCTTGCGCGACCGCCTCGGCTGAAAGCGCAGCCGTCAACTGCGCCGAGCTGAAAAAGCCCTGCTGCTGCAAAGACCGCGCACGCTCGGCCTGTGCCTGAGCCTCCTGGGCGGCAGCCTGTGCCTCAGCCAGCAGGGCCTGCACTTGGGCCAGTTCCGCACGCAGGGTATCGGACTGAAGCAGCGCCAGAACATCGCCTCGTCTGACCGAATCGCCTACATTGACCCGGACTTCGACCAACCGAAGCGCCTGGGCCTCGGCGCTCACCGATGCCTCTTGCCAAGCCGCCACCGATCCGTGAGCCTGCAAGAGCTGGGGCAGGGTCATCGGCTGTGGCTGCTCTGTGCTCACGGCCAAAGCGGGCCGAGCCACCGCGGCCTTTTCTTGTGCGGGCGCAGAAAAGGCAAACGCCCCAAGGACGCCCAGCCCCACCAGACGCCAAAAACGAACCGTTTTCATCATCGAACCTAGGGAGAACCCGAAGCGTGCAGTGTAGCTAGAGGCCCCATGCCCTCAGCCCAGCCGAGGGGATAGGCCACCCTCAGCCCAGCACCTGATTCCAGAGCTTGAGCACCGCCTGACGTGGCGCAGACAACTCATCGAGCGCTCTTTGAGTCGGCTCCTCATTGAGACGAGCCCGGTGCTGCAGGCGACGCAGCTCCCGATAGGCATCAGCGGCCTCATGGCCCACGCCGCCAGGCAGCAGACCCGCCTTCTCTGCCCGCTCGAGCAAGGCGATATTGCCCACGTTATCCACCAGCTCGGGGTGCCGACCTGATTGGGACAGCACCAGAAACTGAACCACGAACTCGACATCGACCATACCGCCTGCGCTGTGCTTGAGGTCAAACACCTCGGCGCCGCGCACCGGATGGGCGGCACGAACCTTCTCACGCATGGCCACAATCTCGGCACGCAAGGCGCTGGCATCGCGGTGGGAGGCGATGACCTGCCTGCGCACCCCATCGAAGCGCTGTTGCAAGGCTTGCGTTCCGATGACAAAGCGGGCTCGGGTCATGGCCTGATGCTCCCAGGTCCAGGCGGTATTGCTGCCGCGCTGCGCCTGGTAATCGGCAAAGGCCGCAAAACGGGTCACCAGCAAGCCCGAGTTGCCGTTGGGCCGCAGAGCGGTGTCGATTTCGAACAAATCGCCTTCCCCGGTCTTGACGGTCAGCCAATTGATCAGCTTGCGCACAAAAGCCGCATACACCTCCGCGGCGTGCTCGTGTTCGTCCTCATAGACAAAGACCAGGTCCAGATCGCTACCGTAGCCCAGTTCTTTGCCACCGAGCTTGCCATAGGCAATCACGCCCAGTTGAGGTTCGGGCCGATGACGGCTCTTCAGACGCTGCCAGCACCAGCGGACTGTGACGGCCAGCACCGCATCGGCCAGCGCGCTCAGGTCATCGGCCACCTGCTCGACCGTGAGCTGGCCCTCCACATCGCGGGCCAGGGTTCGAAACACCTCGGCATGATGCGCCCGGCGCAGCAAATTCAAGCAGGCCTCCTCATCATCCTCGCCGGTCCGGCGCAAGGCCTCCAGCCGGGTATCGAGTTCGGCCACAAAAGCGGGGGCGTCAAAACGCTGGTGCAACATCTGGCCGTTGGCCAGCTCATCGATCACACCGGGATGCCGCAGCAGATAGCGTGCGGGCCAGCGCGCCGCGCCCAACAAACGCAGCAGGCGCTCGTGCACCGAAGGCCTTTCCATGAGCAGGGCCAAGTAGCTCTCGCGCCGCAGCAGGGGCTCGATCCAGTCCAGCAGGCGCAAAGCGCCTTCTTCACTCACGCGGCCAGACTCCAGCCACGCCGCCGTACGCTGCACCAGACGCAGCAAACGCCCCCGCGATTCTTCGCGCAGAGCCAGCACACGGGGGTGGCTTTGCCAGCTGCTCAAGCGCTGGCGTAAGGCCTGTGGCCAAGCAGCCCCTTCTCCAGCCAGCAACTCCAGAAAGTCCTGCGGGGCCGTCTGCGCGGCGCCCTTGTGGCAGCCCACGCAATCGGTATGACCACCCAGCAGCTTGTCGAATTCCTCGGCCACAAATTCCCGGTGGCGATCGAGCTCAGCCAGCAGCTGCCCCGCGTGATCAAAACCAAGCGTGGCCGCAATCCAGCCCAGGTCGGCGTCCTGCGTGGGCAACACATGGGTCTGCTGATCGTCCAGGTACTGAATGCGATGTTCGACACGCCGCAAAAAATCGTAGGCCTGGGCCAGACCCGCTGCGGTAGATGCCGGCATCAGGCCGGCCTTGGTGACACGGGCCAATGCGTCCAGCGTGGCCCGGGTGCGCAGCTCTGGAAACTGTCCTCCTCGCGCCACCTGCAGCAGCTGAACCGTAAATTCAATTTCCCGAATCCCGCCGCGCGAGAGCTTGACATCGTTGGCGCGCTCCGGATGGCCGGCCGCACGCCGGGCCGCCTGCTCGCGGATCTGTCGATGCAGCACGCGCAGGGACTCGAAGACGTTGTAATCCAGATAACGACGGAACACAAAAGGCAGCACCAGCTGCCGCAGACCGTCGGTCGAGCCGTCGCTGCGGCTGGCTCGCGGGGCAACAACGCGGCTTTTAAGCCAGGCAAAGCGCTCCCACTCGCGACCTTGGACCTGGAAATATTCCTCCAAAGCACCCAGAGAGACCGCCGGGGGGCCCGAATTGCCATTGGGCCGCAAGGCCAGATCCACCCGAAACACGAAGCCATGCTCGGTCACATCGCCAATCAGGGCCTGTACCGCCTTGACCTGCAGGGCGAAGTACTCATGGTTGGAAATCACGCCTCGACCATCGGGACGGCCGGCAGTGTGCCCCTGCTCGTCGTAGACGTAAATAAGATCGATGTCGCTGGAGACATTGAGCTCCCGCGCCCCAAGCTTGCCCATGCCGATGACCCACATACATGCCCGCCGGGGGGGAGCGCCGGCCACCGACTCAAGCTGAGGGCTGCCGTGGAGGGCGTCGAGGTCAGCGCTGGTCTGCTGCATCGCCACATCCAGTGCAAACTCGGCCAATTCGGTCATGGCGCCGGTCACCACCGACAGGGGCGCCGATTGCAGCGTTTGCGCATCGATGACCACCAGCCTCTCCAGCACCAACTGGCGCAGGATGCGCAAAGAGGCCCCGGCATCGTGGCCGGCTTGCCGCAGAGCCTCGTAGGCTTGCTGCAGGACAGGCTGGGTCAGGGGTGTGCTGGGCAACAAACCCAACCAGGACGCATAACGACGACGGATGCGCTGCACAAATCGGCTGTGCGTGGCCGACCGATCCGCGCTGCCAGGGCCGGCAGAGCGGGAAGCCAGATCGGGTGAGGACAAAGGCATGGACAAAAAAGGAGACATTTGGAGATGCAAAGCCACCCCGCACGAGGGTCATAATTCCGGGCCAGATGCAACCGGAAACTACCTCGAGGCCAACGCCCCTGCCGCCGCGCTTGAAGCTCTGGGCGATGGCCACGCGGTGGCTGCTCGTCCTCTTGCTTTCATTTGCCCTGCTGCTGGGTCTGGGATGGGCCCTGCTTCATTGGACGATTGTGCCGCGTATCGACGAATTTCGCCCGGCACTGCAAAGTCTGGCCCGCAAGAGCACCGGCTTGCCAATTGAAATCGGTCGTCTGCAGGCCCACTCGGTCGGACTGATACCGGCCATCGAACTGCGCGAGGTGAGGCTTCTGGATGCGCAAGGCCAGGCAGCCTTGCAATTGCCCAAGGTGGTGGTGGCACTGTCGCCGCGCTCGGTGATCCGGCTGGGGCTGGAACAACTGGTCATCGAAGGCGCCGAACTGGAACTCGAACGCACGACCGACGGACGGTTTGTGTTGGCCGGCATAGACATGAGCGCCGCGCCCAAGGTCGATATTCAACCGGCCCTGGACTGGCTGTTTTCCCAGACCGAATGGGCGCTTTTGGGCGGCACCGTGCACTGGCGCGACGAGCAGCAGGGCATCGACATGAAGCTCACCGAGGTCGACTGGGTCATGCGTAACAGCGGTCAACGCCACCACATGCGGCTCGACGCAACACCGCAGCCCCAGTGGGGAGATCGTTTCAGCCTGCGCGGCATGCTGCGCCAGCCCTTGCTATCGGGTCGTGCAGGCAATTGGCGGCTGTGGAGCGGTGAGCTCTACGCGGAATTCGGGCGGATCGAAGCAGGACCGCTGCAGGCCTACGGCCGTCTGGCGGGCATGGAAATCGAGCAGGGGCGTGGAGCCCTGCGCGCTTGGGCCGATGTCCAGAA
The DNA here is from genome assembly GCA_964413475.1 of uncultured Polaromonas sp. Lineage (GTDB taxonomy): Bacteria > Pseudomonadota > Gammaproteobacteria > Burkholderiales > Burkholderiaceae_C > Polaromonas. Next base: position 6,199 of record CAYPSU010000062.1, read on the forward strand.
AGGTCAGGTGGTCGGCGCCCTGGCCGATGTGCAGCTGGAGAACGTGCGGGCTCAGTTGAGGGCCAAACTGCCGAGACTGGAGCTCAAGACCGTCCAGGGTCGCTTGGGGTGGCAGCAAATGGAGCGCGGCATGCAAGTCCGCGCCGAAGCCCTAGGCGTTGAAAGTGCCGAAGGCATGCAATGGACGGCTGGCCTGCTGAAGTGGACCGAGCAGTCGGCCGACAAGAACACGCCCGCTCGCCATCAAGTGCAAGCCGATCAAATCGACCTGGCCTCGCTAGGCTCCATCGCTCAGCGGCTGCCCCTGCCCGGCCCGCTGCATGAGCAGCTAAGGAGCTTGCAGCCCAGAGGACAGCTTAGAGACCTGCAGCTGAGCTGGCAAGGCCCGCTGGAGCAGCCCGAGCAGGCCCAGGCACGGGGGCGTATCGTGGATCTGGCGCTGGCGGCGCAGCCGCATGGAGCCAGCGCAGGATCTGGTCGGCCGGGGGTTCAAGGGCTCAATCTGGACTTCCAGTGGAAACGTGAGAAAGATCAGGACAGCGGCCAGGCCAGCCTGGAAATCGACCGAGGCTGGCTGGAGCTGCCCGGCTTGCTGGCCGAGCCCCGCATCGACCTGGACAAATTCAGCGCCGCCCTGAAATTCAAGCACGGTCCTGCCGGCAGCCAGATCGATTTTGAGCAAGGTCGATTGCAAAACAGCGACGCACAGGCGCAGTTCCAGGGCAGCTGGCAGCGCCAGGGCCAGGGGCTGGGCGATCTCGATTTGCAAGGACACATCAGCCAAGGCAATGGCTCGCGGGTCTACAGGTACCTGCCACTGGCCGTGCCCGAACCCACACGCCGCTACTTGCAGGAGGCGGTGCCGCAAGCCCAGCTGACCGACGTCCGGATCAGGGTCAAGGGACCGTTGGCGCGGTTTCCCTTTCGCCAAGCGGCAGACGGCGAATTCCTGATCGGCGGCAAGATTCGCAACGCCCGCTATGTGTACGCGCCAGCGTATCTCAACCCGGGCGGCAAGCCCTGGCCTGCACTCGAACGCCTGGAGGCCGACCTGCAGATCAACCGCAGCAACCTGCAGCTGAGTCAGGCCAGCGCTCAAATGGATGGCTTGCCCGGACTGAGTCTGAACAAGGTACAGGCGCGCATCGCCGACCTCGGCCCTCAGTCCAGCGTTGAGCTGGGCGGCGATCTGCGCGGTCCACTGTCCCAGCTCCTCAAGCTGGTCCAGACTTCCCCGCTGTCCGGGCTGACCGGCGAGGTGTTCGCTTCGGCCAGCGGCACCGGCTCGGCCGATCTCCAGCTTCGCCTCAATCTGCCTTTGAACGATCTGGGCAAATCCACGGTACAGGGCAGCCTGCTGCTGCCAGGCAATGACCTGCAGTTGTCCGCCGACCTGCCCCCGATCACCCAGGCCAGGGCCAACCTGCAATTCACCCAAAGCAGCCTGCAGGTCACCAGCGCGCAAGGGCGCGTGATGGGCGGCGACGTGAAATTTGAAGGAAGTCTCAAGCCGAAAAGCCGCGATGCCACAGAGCCTGAGGCCCAGCTCAGAGTGCAGGGACAATTGACCGCCGAGGCCCTGCAGCAGATACGCCATATTCCTGCCTTGGCCGAGCTGGCCCGCAGCGCCAGCGGCAGCACGGGCTTCAGCGCCCACCTGGGCATGCGCCAAGGCTGGCTCGAAGTGAATATCCAGTCACGGCTTCAGGGCCTGGCCCTGAACTTGCCCGAGCCGCTGAACAAACCTGCCGCCGCCGAATGGCCGCTGCGCATCGAGCGCAGCATGGTGCTGAGCAGCCTGGGGAGCGAGCGAAAACCGCAAGACCGCATCACGCTGCAACTGGGCCCGCTGCCTGGCCTGTCCCACGGGATACAAGCCAGCTATCTTCGCGATGTCAGCGGCAAGGCCGCTCAAGTGCTCGGCGGCGAACTGACGGTGGGTTCGCCGACGGCAGAGGCAGAATGGGGCCCAGTGCGTGCGCTACTGGAACTGCGCAGCCTGGACCTGGACGCGTGGAACACGTTTCTTGAGAGCCTGAACCGAAGCGACGCGGCAGCCGGTACAGCCAGCAGCAGCTATATGCCCAGCGTGCTGGCTCTGCGCGCAGAGCAGCTGCGCACGCAAGGCCACACCTTGCAACAGGTGATCATCGGCGCATCGCGCGATGGCCTGACCTGGCGAGCCAATATCGATGCCTCGGAGCTCAGCGGTTACGGCGAATATCGGCCCGCCAGCAGCGCCGGCGCCGGCCGCATCTATGCCCGGCTGGCCCGGCTGGCCCTGGGTCCAAGCAACACCAGCAACGTCGAGGCCCTGCTCGACAACCAGCCCAGCTCGGTGCCGGCTCTGGATATCGTGGTGAACGATCTGGAGCTGCGCGGGCGCAAACTCGGCCGCCTGGAGGTCGAGGCGCTCAATCAGAGTCTGGGCGCTGGCAGCGCGGCGCGCGAGTGGCGGCTGACCAAACTCAGCCTGGGCGTACCGGAAGCCAAACTCACCGCCACAGGCAACTGGGCTGCCTTGCCAGGGGCGCGACCCAATGCGCCTCGCATGACCCAGCTCAATTTCGGGCTGGAGATCGATGACTCTGGCGAGCTGCTCAAGCGCATGGGGCTGGACGGGGCCATCCGGCGCGGTAAGGGCAAGCTGGAGGGACGCATTGCCTGGAGTGGGTCACCGCTGGCCTTCAGCACGTCAAGCCTGCAGGGCCACTTTGTCGTGGATGTCGAGGCGGGCCAGTTCCTCAAGGCCGACCCCGGGGCGGCCAAGTTGCTGGGTGTGCTCAACCTGCAGTCGCTGCCCAGGCGCTTGACTCTGGACTTCAGGGATGTCTTCAGCGAGGGCTTCTCATTCGACTGGATCCGCGGCGAGATCAGCATTGAACAGGGCGTGGCCCGCACCGAAAGCCTGAGGATGAAGGGGGTCAATGCGGCCGTGCTGATGGCTGGCTCGGCGGACATCACGCGCGAAACGCAGGATCTTCGCGTGGTGGTGATCCCCGAAATCAATGCGGGCACGGCCTCGCTGCTGGCCTCGGCCATCAACCCCGTGGTCGGACTGAGCACCTTCATCGCGCAGTGGCTGCTGCGGCGTCCTCTCAACGAGGCCAATACTCAGGAATTCACGGTGCGCGGGACCTGGACCGATCCGCTCATCGAGCGGGTGCCGCGCAAGCCTGCTGAGGCCTCGAAAAACAGTGCTCCGCCATGAGGCGCCCATGCGAGTAGCGGTCATCCAGATGGTTTCCGGCGCAGACGCAAAGGCCAACCTGGCCGCTGCTGCCCGCGCACTGGCACAGGCGGCCAGCGAGGGAGCTGAACTGGCGCTGCTGCCTGAGTATTTCTGTCTGCTGGGTCACCGCGACACCGATAAACTGAAACTGGCCGAGCCGGCCGGCGCCGGTCCCCTGCAGGACTTTCTCGGCGAACAGGCCTGCAAACACGGGTTGTGGCTTGCAGGCGGCACCCTGCCGCTGGCCACCGATCGGCCGGGCAAGGTCTACAACAGCCACCTGGTCTTCGATCCGCAGGGGCGCCTGGCTGCGCGATACGACAAGATGCACCTGTTCCGATTCACCGGCGAGAACGAAAGTTACGACGAGGCACGCACCCTGGAGGCCGGGCAGATGAGCGCCCGTCTTGATCTGCCCTCCCGCGATGGGCACTGCTGGCGAGTGGGCCTGAGCATCTGTTACGACCTGCGCTTTCCCGAACTGTTCCGGCAGCAATCGAACGATTTGCTGCTGGTGCCCAGCGCCTTTACCTATACGACCGGCCAGGCCCACTGGGAAGTGTTGCTGCGCGCCAGAGCAATCGAAAATCTTGCCTTTGTGGCTGCGGCGGCGCAGGGCGGGCAACACGACAATGGCCGTCGCACCTGGGGGCACAGCATGCTGATCGATCCCTGGGGCCAGGTGTTGGCCCTTCAACCCGAAGGTTTTGGGGTGATCACCGCCGAGCTTGATGCGGCTGAGCTGCACAAGCGCCGTCGACAACTGCCCTCGCTCGAGCACCGCGTGCTGCGATGAATTCGAGCGCGACGACAGACCCCAAGGGCGCAGGCCTCAAAGCCACCCCAAGTCCCTCCCTGCTCGTACGCCCGGGCCGTTTTACAGGTCTGGGTCCTCATCTGCGAAGCCGCTGGCTGCTCTGGAGCCTGCTCATCGCACTGCTGGCAGGCCTGTTAGGCCTGCTGGCCTTCCTGACCGGTCGCTACGAAGCCAGCAACGTACAAAGCCGGCTTGATGCGGAGGTCAGCGCACTGGCAGGCGATGTGCGCAACGGACTGAACCGCAACCTGCGTGCCCTGCAAGTCCTCAGCGGTGATCGGCCGGCACAGTGGCAAATGCAAAGCACTGAACTGATGCAGCAGCGACGGGAAATCGTGCGCATCGAGTGGCGCAACGAGCAACTGCAAATCAAGCTCGAACAGGATGCGCCTGGCCGATCGGCCGTTTTCGGCCAGATCCCCCGCAGCCAGAGCCAGGCCGACGTCAATTTGGCTTGCAGCACCGCCCAGCGTTTCAACAGCCCGGCCTTTTCGAGCAGTTATTTTTTGCCACAGGCCGATGGTCGCGGACTGGAGGTGATGGACCTGTGCATCGCACATCGGGAAACGGGCACACTGATCGGCTACACCGTGGCCACCTATTCGCTGGGCGATATCCTGTCTGAGATGGTAGGGGCGCAGCTGCCGCGTGGCCACACCCTGGCCTTCACCGACCCCGACGGCACCCGTCTGGTCATAAGCGGTCAATTGGGCGATGGCCGACGCCTGTACAGCTCGCAATCGCTGCTCGATCTGGCCGGCAACACGCTGGTGCTGCGCCTGGACACCCTGCAAGGCACCACAGCCCTGTTCCCCAATCCCCTGAGCGCGCTGGTCAGCGCCATGGCGCTGGCCTTGACGCTGGTGCTGATCCTGATGGTGCGGGACATGCGCCGACGCCAGCGGGTTGAAAACGAACTGGCCGAGGCCCTGGCCTTCCGAAAGGCGATGGAGGACTCCTTGAGCACTGGCCTGCGCGCCCGTGACTTGCAGGGCACCATCACCTATGTCAACCCCGCCTTCTGCAGGATGGTCGGCTTCGAAGCCCGGCAATTGCTGCAGCAGGGAGACCCTGCGCCTTACTGGCCCCCAGAGCTGGCGCCCACCTACAGAGCCAGACAGCAGGACCGGCACAACAACATTGCATCCCTGCGCGGAGGCCTGGAGTCGGTGTTCATGCGCAGCGATGGCACCCGCTTTCCGGTGCTCATCATGGAGGCACCCCTGATCAACGCGCAAGGCCGACACACCGGCTGGATGAGCGCGGTGCTGGATATGAGCGAGCAAAAACGTGCCGAGGATATTTCACGCGCCAGCCAGGATCGGCTGCAGGCGGCAGCCCGTCTGGCCATGATGGGCGAGATGGCCTCCTTGCTCAGCCATGAGCTCAACCAGCCCCTAGCGGCCATCTCAAGCTATGCCAACGGGTCGATCAACCTCATGCAAGACACCCTGCAGCCAGCGCCTGACACAACCTCGCTACCCGGCGGGCTGCAACAAGATCTGATGCAAGCATTCGAGCGTATTGCCAAGCAAGCCGAACGCGCCGGCCGGGTCATCCGCAGCGTGCACGATTTCGTCCGGCGCAGGGAGCAACGGCGCGAATCTGTCGCCCCCAGAGACTTGATTGAGGCCGTGATGCCCCTGGTGACCCTGCAGGCTCGGAAGCTGGGTATTCAGGTGGTGCTGGATCTAGCCCCAGACACGCCTCAAGTGGTGTGCGATCGGACCATGGTGGAACAAGTTCTGCTCAACCTGGCGCGTAACGGCATGCAGGCCATGCACAGTGCGGGCGAAGACGGGGCGGTGCGCGAACTGATCCTTAAGGTACAAGGGCTTGCGCAGGACTTCGGGGGGTGGGTCGAGTTTTCAGTCAGCGACAAAGGTCACGGCATCACGGAGGATGTGGCGCAGCAATTGTTCACCCCCTTCTTCACCACCAAGGAGGAGGGCATGGGTCTGGGTCTGAGCCTGTGCCGCACCGTGGTCGAACAGCATGGCGGTATCCTCCGGTTTGAGCCTCATTTGCCGCAGGGCACCACTTTCCGATTCACCTTGCCCGCCGAGGCCCGCGGCCCTGACCTTGCAACACCATGACGCGATCTCTTGATGCGACCGTTTATGTGATCGACGACGATGCCGGCGTGCGCGATGCACTGGCCTGGCTGCTGCGTTCGCGTCGCCTGGTCAGCGAACTTTTCGATTCTGCCGAAGCCTTCGCGGCCTATCTGGCCAGGCCGGGCTTTGAGGTGCGCGATCGCTCCTGCGCACTGCTCGACGTGCGCATGGGCGAGCTCAGCGGATTGGCCCTGTTTGACCGGATGATCCGACAGGAATTGCTGCCCACCCTGCCCGTGATCTTCCTGACCGGCCATGCCGATGTACCGACGGCTGTCGATGCGGTCAAACGGGGGGCCTTTGATTTCTTCGAAAAACCGTTTTCCGACAACGCCCTGGTCGATCGCGTCGAACAGGCCCTGGCGCAATCAGCGGCTGGACTGGCCGAACGCCAGCGCCGACGCGATGTGCAGGCCCGCCTGAGCAGCTTGACCGAGCGCGAAAACGAAGTCATGCAGCGGGTTGCGGCAGGCCTGGCGAACAAGCAGATGGCCGACGAGCTGGCCATCAGCGTGCGGACAGTAGAGGTTCACCGGGCCCGCGTGTTTGACAAGATGGCGGTCAAATCGGCAGTTGAACTGGCCAACCTGCTGCGCTCAACTGGCAAGGACTGAGGCGAACCGCTTGGGCCTTAGCGCTCCCGGTCGCTGCCGCGACCCTCATCGGGCCGCTCGCCGCCGGGACGGCCGGAAAACATGGTCCACCAGACAATGAATACCAGCAGCACCAGCGCCAGCAAGGCTTCAAGCAGCAGCAAGCTCATGGACCCTCAGCGTAGAAAAGACTTGACATGAAACCGATTATCGTCAGCGTGCTTGCCCTTGCATTGGCACTGGTGTCTTGCAGCAGCGTCGTTCTGCCGCCGCCCTTGCCCCAGACCCAGGCCCCGGGGCCTGGACCCACCGAACCCCCGAAACCAGCCCCGATCCACTCCGATATCCCCGCCCCGCTCGGTCCAGAGCGCCCGGGCCCGGCCCTGCAATTTAGCAAGAGCCGATGGGTACCGGTGAACTGGTCCGATTTGCCGGGTTGGGCCGAAGACCCGATCGAGCAGGTCTGGCCCGCCCAGCTGCAAAGCTGCCGCAGGCCCCACCCGGCCTTCGCCCGACTGTGCCCCCAGATCCGACAACTGGCTCAGGCCGACCCCCAGGCACAGCGGCAATGGATCCTGAAAAACCTGCAGCCCTACCGTGTTGAAGCGCTTGACGGCACAAGTGAAGGCTTGCTTACAAGCTATTTCGAGCCCGTCTTGCTGGCGCGCCGCCAAAGCGACGCAGGCCACCGTGTGCCTCTGTTCAACCCGCCGGCCGATCTGGGGCGTCGCAAGCCCTGGTTCACCCGCCAGGAAATCGAAACCCTGCCTGCCGCACGAAATGCCCTGCAAGGCCGCGAGATCGCCTGGCTGGCCGACCCGATCGATGCCATGCTGCTGCATATCCAGGGCTCGGGCCGCCTGTTGCTGACCGAGCCCGACGGCTCGCAGCGTCAAGTGCGGGTGGCCTTTGCCGGCTCCAACGATCAGCCCTATCGCAGCATCAACCAGTGGCTGCTCGACCAGGGCGTGCAGCGCATCAACCCCTGGCCCGAGGCCACCAAAGCCTGGGCCGCGCAGAACCCTCAGCGGGTGCCGGACTTGCTGTGGAGCAATCCGCGCTACGTGTTCTTCCGGGAAGAGCCCCTGGACGAGAGTTCCGACGGGCCCCGGGGTGCCCAGGGGGTGCCGCTGAGCGCCGGCCGCTCGATCGCGGTCGACCCCGGCAGCATTCCCTACGGCACGCCGGTCTGGCTGGTCTCACGGGGTCCGGCCTCTCAGCTGGCCCGTTTGGTGATGGCTCAGGACACCGGCAGCGCCATTGTTGGGGCGGTGCGGGCCGACTACTTTGCCGGCACCGGCCAGGCGGCCGGGCAGTGGGCGGCCCGGATCCGGCAACCGTTGCAAATGTGGACTCTCTGGCCGCGCTGAGCCAAGGCCAGGACATGCCCCTGCCCGGCACAGGCCCGCACCGAGCCGCAGGGCCCCGAAGCCGAAAGCGGCCGCATACAATGCCCGGTTTGCGCCTGGGGCGGCCTCAGACCACGCCCCGGTTTCTGCTGCCCGCCATCCCTAGGCGGCGCCCCTCATCCTTGGAGAGCATACGTGTTCATTTCTTCTGCATTTGCCCAAACCGCTCCCGCCGCAGCCGGTGGAGGCGACATGATGTCCTCGCTGGCCAGCATGTTGCCGCTGCTGCTGATGTTTGTGGTCCTGTATTTCGTCATGATCCGGCCGCAAATGAAGAAACAGAAGGAACACCGTGCCATGATCGAAGCTCTGGCCAAAGGCGATGAAGTGGTCACCGCCGGCGGCCTGATCGGTCGGGTCAGTCGGATTGATGATGCCTTCATTGGCGTTGAACTGAGCCAGGGCGTTGAAGTACAAATGCAGCGCGCCTCGGTCGTGCAGGTGCTGCCCAAAGGCACGATGAAATAAGGCCCTCGCCGGGGCGCTCAACCGCACCCGGCCGGTCTGGCCCCCTTGAGCCGGCTGCAAGCGCCGGCCGGAACCCTGCACAGAGTCGCCATGAACCGCTACCCGATTTGGAAATATCTGGTGCTCGCTATCACGCTGGTGGTTGCGGCGCTCTACACCCTGCCCAACTTCTTTGGCGAGGCGCCGGCCGTTCAGGTCTCCAGCCTGAAGGCCATGAACAAAGTCGATGAAGGCACGGTGACCCGGGTCCAGGAGGCCCTCAAAGCCGCCGGTGTGACCGCCGAGGAGGTGGCGCTCGATGGCAATTCGGTGCGGGCTCGATTCGACAGCGCCGACAACCAGCTCAAGGCCAAGGACGCCATTCAGAAAGCCTTGATACCCGATCCGGCCAATCCTCCCTTCATCGTGGCCCTCAATCTGGTATCGCGGTCGCCCGGCTGGTTACGCAGCCTGCACGCCATGCCGATGTACCTGGGTCTGGATCTGCGCGGCGGCGTGCACTTCATGCTGCAGGTCGACATGCAGGCCGCCTTGACCAAGCGGGCGGACTCCCTGGCTGGGGATCTGCGGCTGGCTCTGCGCGAGAAAAGCCTGCGCTATGAAGACCTGATGCGAGAAGGCAACTCGGTGCAAATGAAGCTGGCTGACCCGGCCACTGCCGAGGCGGTGCAGCGTTTGATTCAGGACCAGTTTGCCGATCTGCAGGCGCGCACCAACGCCGACGGCGGCAAGATTCGTCTGGTGGCGAGCATCCGCCCCGAGGCCATCCGCAAGGTGCAAGATCAGGCGCTCAAACAAAACATCACCACGCTGCACAACCGCATCAACGAGCTTGGGGTGGCAGAGCCGGTCATCCAGCAGCAAGGCATAGACCGTATCGTGGTGCAACTGCCGGGCGTGCAGGACACGGCCAAGGCCAAGGACATTCTGGGCCGCACCGCCACCCTGGAAATGAGGCTGGTCGATGAAAGCGCCGAGGCGCGAGCGGCCGAGATCGGCGGCGGTCTGGTGCCGTTCAATTCCGAGCGGTTTCTAGACCGCGAAGGCCGGCCCATCATTCTGAAGAAAAAAGTCGAGCTCACCGGGGAGAGCCTGACCGATGCTCAGCCGGGCTTCGACTCCCAGACGCAGCAGCCCAAAGTCGACCTGACGGTCGACGCCAAGGGTGGCCGCATCATGCGCGATGTCAGCCGCGAGAACCTGAAAAAACGCATGGCTATCGTGCTGTTCGAGAAGGGCA